>JBHHYR010000140.1:0-9979 GCA_046757585.1 Binatia bacterium
CTTCCGTCGGATCGTTCGTCTTCGCTTCACGCTGCGCGGCGAGGAGGATGTACTTCTGCTTGTTCATTGCCTCTTCGAGGGCCTTGATCGACTTCTGCCGCCCCACGAAGAGAGGCACCACCATGTGGGGAAACACGATGATATCCCGCAGTGGCAGCATCGGCACCCGGATGCCGCCGCCAGACCCGGGATCGTCTCGCCTATCGTTGCGAAAGAGCATACCTTGTTTCCTCTCCACGCGCTTCACAGACTGGGTTTAGGCGGTTTCCGCCGCCTTCTGGTACAACACGATCGGTTGTTCGCGCTTGGTGACGACTTCTTCCGAAATGAGCACTTCCTTGATTGCGGGTTGTGACGGGATTTCGTACATCACGTCCAGCATCGTGTTCTCCAAGATCGCGCGTAGACCGCGCGCCCCCGACTTCCGCTTGAGCGCTTCGCGGGCGATTGCCGTGAGCGCCCCGTCGGTAAATTTGAGGTGAACGGTCTCCATTTCAAATAGCTTCTGGTACTGGCGTGTCAAGGCGTTCTTGGGCTCGCGAAGGATACGTACCAGGTCCTGCTCGGCAAGTTCTTCCAGGGTGGCGATCACCGGCAGCCGGCCCACGAACTCGGGAATGAGCCCAAACTTGAGCAGGTCTTCCGTCTGCACATCGTGCAGGAGCTCGCTGACGCTGCGGGCTTCTTTGCGGCGGATATCCGCTCCGAAGCCCATGCCTTTCATCCCGATTCGCCGGCGGATGAGGTCCTCTAATCCAACGAACGCCCCACCGCAGATGAACAGGATATTCGCGGTATCGACCTGCAAAAACTCCTGTTGCGGGTGCTTGCGGCCGCCCTTGGGAGGAACGCTGGCCGTCGTCCCTTCGATGATCTTCAGAAGTGCCTGCTGCACACCTTCTCCGGACACATCGCGCGTAATCGACGGATTATCTCCCTTGCGCGAGATCTTGTCGATCTCGTCGATGTACACAATGCCCCGCTGCGCCTTCTCCACGTCGTAATCGGCGTTTTGCAGCAAGCTCAGAATGATATTCTCGACGTCCTCGCCAACGTAGCCCGCTTCCGTCAGGCTGGTTGCATCCGCGATCGTGAACGGAACCTGGAGAAAGCGGGCGAGCGTCTGGGCCATCAGGGTTTTGCCCGAGCCCGTCGGACCGATCAGGAGGATGTTCGACTTTTGCAACTCCACCTCCCCGGTAACGAGCTGGGTATCAATACGCTTGTAGTGGTTGTGCACCGCAACCGCCAACACCTTCTTCGCCCGTTCCTGACCGATGACGTACTGATCGAGCACCTTCTTGATCTCGGCCGGTGTGGGTACCGCCGACGTTGACGCCAGCCCTTCCTCCTGATCGCATTCTTCCGCGATGATGTCGTTGCAGAGGTCGATGCATTCGTCGCAGATATATACCGTTGGACCAGCGATCAGCTTCCGCACTTCATCTTGGCTCTTGCCGCAGAAGGAACAGACAAGACTGCCGGTCCGGTCATCGCCATGCTTGGCCATAACGCCCCTCACGCTTTCTTCGGCGGTCTGGTCGCGATCACCTCGTCGACCAGCCCATACTCTACGGCCTGCTTGCCCGTCATGAAGAGATCGCGGTCGGTGTCCTTCTCGATCTTCTTCAGGCTCTGACCGGTGTGTTTGACGAGGATATTGTTGAGCTGCTCGCGAACACGAAGAATCTCGCGCGCGTGAATGTCGATGTCCGACGCCTGGCCTTGCATCCCACCCATGAGAAGAGGCTGGTGGATCATGATACGCGCGTGGGGCAAGGCGTATCGTTTGCCACGCGCGCCTGCCGCCAGCAGCCACGCCCCCATACTGGCTGCCTGCCCCAGGCACAATGTAGAAACCGGAGGCTTGATGTATTGCATCGTGTCGTAGATGGCGAGTCCCGCCGTAATCGAGCCACCCGGTGAGTTGATATAGAAATGAATATCCCGCTCGGGGTCCTCGGATTCGAGAAAGAGCAGCTGTGCGGTAACCAGGTTGGCGATCTCATCGGTCACCTGGGTACCGAGGAAGACGATCCGGTCCTTCAGGAGCCGTGAGTAAATGTCGTACGCCCGCTCCCCGCGGCCGGTCTGCTCCACGACAATGGGGACAAGGGTCATCAGGCGTGCGCAATCCTTCCCATCCCGGTAGGGATTCTAGCCATTTTCCTCGGCCTCAGCAATGCTCAATGCTGTTTCCACGGTCTTGACTCTCGCACGTTCCGCGACCACATCGATTGCACGTGCCTGGAGCATACGTGCGCGCAACTCCTGCCGCGCAGCCGGATCGTGATAGAGCGCACGCACGCGCTCGGCCGCCGCCCCGGCTTCTCGTGCTAGGGTCGCGATGCGTTCGTTGAGCTCCTCGTCATTCACGCGCAGCCCTTCCTGGCGCGCAATCGCTTCCAGCAACAACGCGATCTTGACCTGCTGGTGTGCGCGTGGTGTCAATTTCTCTCGCAGGCGAGCCTTGGCCTCAGCCATATCCTTTGGGCGCTGCCACAGCTGCTGCGGCTCGCGCCACACATCCTGCATCAGCAGGTCGGTACGGCGCTGCACCATCGCCTCTGGCACCGCGATGTCGTGAGAGGCCGCGAGCTGTGCCACGAGCCGGTGGCGCATCACCTCGTCCGCCCGACGTGCAGCGTCCGCCTCAAGCCGCGCGCGTACACGTTCCCGCAACTCCGCGAGCGTCGAGCATTCCCCGTAGTCCTTCGCGAACTCGTCGTCGAGCGGCGGCACCTCCTTCCGAGACAACGCGCGCAGATGCACATAAAACTGCACGGTCTGGCCCCCGAGGTTCGCTGTCCCCTCGCCTGACGGATATGTGATCGGGAAGTCCAGCGTACCGCTGGCCGGCGCTCCCACCAATCGCTGATCGAACTCGGGCGGAAACCCGTTAGCGCCGATTTCGACCTGACGGTTCTCACCGCGGCCCACGAGCCGCTTCCCCACACGCGCTTGGTAGTCCAGCGTCACCACGTCTCCGGCCTCGACATGCGTGCGGTCGCTGATCGGATGCAGCCGAGCAAACGACTGGCGCACCCGTTCAACGAATGCGTCCACGTCTGCCTCGGCCACCTTGGTCACCGGTCGCTCCACCTCAAGCCCCGTGTAGTGTTCCGCAACCACCTCCGGTTTCACTTCCACCGTTGCGCTGTAGCGGAGTGCAGCGCCTGGTTGCGCCTGCTCGGTCACGATTTCCGCTCGCCCGACCGCAACAATTTGCCGCTCCTCGATCACCGCGCTGTACGATTCCTGAATGAGTCTCTCGAACACCTCGGCGCGCAGGCGGTCACCGAACAGGCGTTCGAGCACCGAGCGCGGCACGTGTCCGGGCCGGAAGCCCCGGATCCTGGCAACGCGGCTGAACTCAGCGTAAGCTTTTTCGATTTCAGCCGACACGTCTTCCGCCGGGACTTCCACGGCGAGGCGTCGATGCACCGCATCGACCTTCTCGACATCAACTTTGAACGTCATGTGCGCGTGTCCGGTCCCTGCTAAAGCTTAACCATACGGGCTCTGCGGATTCAAGAAATTTCGGACTGTGGAAGCTGTGGGTAGGCGCCGTAGGGTGCGAGAGGGGGGACTCGAACCCCCACGGGAACCCCACTAGATCCTAAATCTAGCGCGTCTGCCAATTCCGCCACTCTCGCGGGAACACCTGCGTTTGTAGCAGTTCCGCCGCAAACCTCGCAAGGTGCGGTCGCCGTCGTACGCACGGTCTCTTCTTCGCTGCCGTGGCGTCTAGGACGGCCGATCGCCTCCACCGAACGCGCCGACGACTTCCACCCCCAGCCGGCCGATAATCCCCAGCATCGCCACATGCTGCTCCGGACCACCGATAACAAACGTGATGTGCGTCGCATCCGCTGGGAACTGATGCAACGCAGGGTCAACCGAAACCCAACGACCGAGCCACACCTTGCACCATGCGTGATACGAGAAGGACCCGTCAACATAGACGGTGCCAGCCACAATGCGAGTAGGAATTCCTGCGGCACGCGCAAGCGTGGCGTAGAGAACCGCATGCTCGTTGCAGTCCCCCTCCCCCATGTCCAGCACCTGCAAGGCGTTCGGAATACTGATCGTCGGCACCTTGCGGAGATGCCCATAGACCCAGTCGTCCAACCGCATCGCAACCTGCAAAGCATCGCGGCTCCCCCCCATCACCTCACGCACGAGGGCTTGGATTCGTGGATGGCGCACCTGCAGAAACGGCGTTGCCGCCAGGTCACCGGCATGTGCCACTTCTTCGTAGGGCAATGCATATGACCGCAGGCGGCTCAGATCAGAGCGGGTCACCGTCAGCAGCGAACCCCGGCGGACTTGCTCGTCATCGGTCGGTACCCGGTCCAAAGCGATGCCCGAGAGCCGTACCTGCAGAGACGTCCGGCGTCGCGGTTCGAGGATGGGACGGGCTACTGGAACGGCCGCACTCGCAACTAAGTCCAGGGCTGTCTGTGTCGGCCAGTCCTGACTGGTAGCTTGCTCTGCGGTCTGTCGGACCAAGACCAAGCCCATCGGCCCTTCCTCGCGAAACACGCGACCGGTCGTGCCGACCCAGGCCGTGGTGCTCAGGCCGCCGCGCAACTCCTCGCGAACGCGCCACCCGTGGACTTCGGGATTCTCACCGGGCACCGCTTCCCAGCTCCCGACGGTCAATCGGATATGCTGCTTCCCGAGCGTCGCAGGGTCAAAGACGACCGCGTCACGCTGTTGTCCAGCCTGGAGTGTGCGCGCACGGACGGAGGCCCGCAACGTCCAAGGTAAGTAGACCGGCTCCGTCACGTCAAGCACCTGTTGTGACGTTGCCTTTCCGGTGCGGAGCGTCAGCGTCAGCTTCGCATCGTTCAACGCCGCCGTCACGTGCAGACTACCGACCCCGCTGGTCAGTTCGAACTCGACCTCGCGCAGGGTAAAATCACGCCGCAGGCGCCCCTGCATGCGCGTACGGACCGTGCGCGGCACGTTCATGACCTTGAGTCGGAGCAGGGATTCCTCTGAGAAGGCGAAACCGTCTGCAATGGGCACGAGGTTGTGGTGCGTGTAGCCGATCTTCCGCGTCCGCTGATACACCCCCATCCACTCCTCACCTACCAGCGGCTGTTCAATTCCGGGTGCCGGCGCGGTCGTCGCATGTGTGGACACCCAGGTGCGACGGGCAAGTAACCCAAGCATTAGGAGCCAAACGGCTATCAGCCCGACCGACAGGAGACGCGACACGCCTTGCTCCCTTCAGCGATTCCCGACTATCTTGAAGTGGGCGATCTTATGGCTGCACCCCGATTTGCCGTCGACAAGATGCTCGGTCGCCTCGCGACGTGGCTGCGCCTGACTGGACACGACGCAACCTACGGCTCGCACCTCTCGCGGCGGACGCTCATACGTGAGGCACGGGTCGACGGACGAACCATCCTGACGCGCGATCATCGCCTGCTCCGAGAACGGAACCGTCCCCCGCTGCTGTTTATCGAAGACGACGATTTCCGGGCGCAACTGCGACAAGTGGTCCATGCGTTCGACCTCGATCCGTTCAACCGACTCTTCACGCGCTGTGCGCGTTGCAACGTTCCCGTCGTGCCGATCAGCAAAGCTGAGGCAGCCAAGCGTGTGCCACCCTATGTGTTCACCACCCAAGCATACTTTGTACACTGTCCGCGCTGCCAGCGTATCTACTGGCCTGCCACCCATTATGAACATGTGCGCCGGGAACTCCAGGCGATGGGATTCAAACCGCCTGCGGATGCGGGTCTCTGACTGTCCGCCGAAGCCCCCAGTTCGCCCCACCACCTGGCAAGCAATGTCAAGCTCGCGGCGCTGTCCCCGCCGGGACCCCTCGCGCACCTGCCCTCTGGCGCGATTGCAAGCCCTGGCACAGCCTCTCGCATTAGTGCCAGGCGCTGGATACCATCCACGACGCCGCTGCACGGCGTACGCGAAGGCCGTTAGAGCGGCATATGGTTTGCTCGGGGCTTATATGCGTTGGACGACCGTTGAGGCGCATCGGCTCACCGAGCGAGTCGAGCGCTGGAGGAAGAATGTCTCGTTTGCACGACTGCTTGCTGGCGCACAGCGCCAGTTTCAGCACCGAGGACGAAGACCTCGACTTGCTGGTGCAGCATCCCGTAACAGGTGGCGAGCCACGCAGCAGTCAGCTGACAGGAACAAAAGCCCTCATGCTGGCAGTCTTAGAAGACGGCATCCGGAGCTATCTTGGTAGCTCACGGATTGCCGCCAGCGAAGCTGAATTTTGGATCGGTTCGCTCCGCCGCCATTCACCATTTTCGTTCATTGTGGTGTGCGAAACGCTCGGACTCGATCCTGGTGCAGTCCGTAAGACCCTCGAGCGAATGAAACGCCAGAAGCTCTCTCCCCGTAAGGCCGTGCCGCGCGCGCGACACAACGTACGCATCCCAGGCCGGGTATACACCCGCAGAACGAACTAAGAGGGGCCCGCAGGCCTTCCGCCGAACCTTTGCTGCAGCATGGCCAGAGGGGCCGGATGCAGCCTGTCCCTACTTCTGGACGTAGAACGAACCAAGGAGGATGAACATTTCGTCCTCGGTCGTCGCCCCGCCGCGCAGGGTGCAGGCGTCGCACACACCGTCACCAGCACCCGGGCTTGTGTCGCACGCCGCATCGCGCTTGGCCTGTGTGTTGCCGCGGCACTTGTCGCCAATCCTTCCTCCGGTACAACCCGTCGGTACCGCACAGGGACCCCCGAACGGGAAGCCGTTCGGCGTCGGCGGTGACATCGACTTCGTCTTCACCTCGGAGGGATCGGTGGCACCATTGTCGTATAGGATGCAGTAGCGCAACGTCCGGGTTGCAGGGTCAGGGTCATCAAACACCAGTGGAGGATCAAGAATAAGCTGCAACGGGTCGTTGTAGACCGTGCTCGTGAATATCAACTTCCCCTGCGGCGTCCCGTCGGGTACGAAAACGGTGAAGCGCTTGCCGCGCTTGTGGTTGTGCGAGGTCAGCTGGAACAAACGGGTGCCCTGCTCCAGCAGGTGCGTGTTGCAGAATTCTCCGGTCTCGAACGGTGGAACATTCGCGACAAAAATGGCACTGGTATCGAAGATCCCCCGCACGGCGTAGCGTTGCTGGTCGGGTGGGGCGAAATAGAAGTTCACCCAGGCTTCCTGCTTGGCGTGTTTGCGCGTGAGGTTGAAGGCATGTGAATTGTAAATGATGATGCCCTTGAGCGGGACCTCTCCGAAGACGCCATCCGCAAAGGTTTGTTCGAAGGCCGTTTGCTGCGTGCCCGTCAGACCCGCGAAGTTCGTTTGCGAGTCTGGTGGCCCGTACCCGATGCACGCCACACTGGAGGTTGGCTCACTTCCACAGACACCCTCAGCACCGCAGGAATCCAGCTGCTTCGGGTCGCACGGCTGCCGAGCCAGTGACCCGCCCTTGCACGTAAAGGCCCCCCACACCGGGTCGTCGATGGTCGCGCTGCCATGGTACAAGTTGACAATCAAATGGTGGCTCTGTGGATCCTGCACGATCGTCTGACGGCGGAAGCGGAAGGTAGTACCGTCGGCTCCGCGGAACTCCGGTGGTACCTGATCGCTCACGTCGTAGTAGCTCGCGAAGCAGACCTCATTTTCGCTGTTTGCGGGCAACTGCCATGGGGGCATGTGCAGCTGCACGCCGGTGCCCGGGGCAGGCGGATCGGGCGCCTGAACCTGGAACGGATCCGCTGGGACAGCACAGGCGTCGAGCAACTCCGCCACGCCTCCCACGTTCCCGGTCCGTGGCGCTGCGGCGTGGATCCACAGACGCACGGCCTCCAGCTCGTCGGCACTCAGTGGCGCGAGCCCGAGGGGCATCGGCGAGCCCGGCACACCGGCCCGGCCCAGGGTCGACGCAGCCAGCTTGAGCCATAGTAAGCTCCGACTCGAATCCCCAGGCTCGATGCGCTTCAGGTTCGCAGCGATCTGCGACGGGGCATTCACAATGTTGCTGTAGGCTGCCCCGGGCCGCAGATCCATATTGCCCTGTCGGGCGTCACCGTGACAGAGCTCGTTCGTGCAGCCATGGTTCTCGAAAATCGCAGACTGAATAAGCGCAAAGGTACTGGAGAACACGGAACAGTCGTTCTTGGTGCAGTTGTTGCGGCACAGATCGTCGTTCGTACCGTTTCCGTCGTCACATTGTTCGCCTGCCTCTTGCACCCCGTTGCCGCACAACGGTTCCGGGCAGGTAATGGCCGACTGCACGTAGCCGGCCCCGACGACACAATCGCCACGCGGTGCCAGCACATCCATGAAACTCGCTGCGTCCCGGCCGTAGACGGCGTTGAATGCCGGACACACACCCGCAATGAGATGTTCGACCTTCTGGCGAGCCGTCGCGATTCGCTGGTTCACCCGGCTCAGCAGAGCCTGCCGTTCAGCTGGCGTCAGGGTCCGGCTTGCGATGCGATCGAGGGCACGGCTGCGGAGACGCAGCACAAAACGCAGCAGCCGGGCCCCCAACGCCGATGTCTGACGAACACACCGTCCCATGGCTTCGTCGATGGTTGCAACGGAACCGCTGGCCGCCACAGGACCATAGATCACGGAAACGGCAGCGGTGGCCTGGTCCGCACAGGCGCGTGCCAGGTCGGACTTGGCATCGTCCCTGCCCCCGAATCGCAACTGCAGCAGCTGCGATTCGGTGCAATTCGCCTCCAACTGGCTCTGGGCGGCCTGCTTCGCGGCGGCCACCCGGCTATCACGTGCTGACTCGTCGCACTGGCCAGTGGTCATCCGGTCGTTCAGGCAATGTCGTTGTGCAACGAGCGCGTGCTCGAAGCAGCCTTGAACGGCCCGGCTGAGCGCCCGCTGGCACCGTGCCGTGGAGGTGTCAAACGGCCCCCAAAAGGCGATATCAGGTGGCGCGTCATCATGCGCGCGGGCGACTGAGGAAACCAACCCCAACCCAATTGCCACACACACAGCAACTCCCGGCACGCCAATTCGTACGCGAGCCATCAGCCCTCCATCTAATCTCAACCGAGTTTCAATCTAGACTCGTATAAGGTCTCAGGGGTCAAGATCAATCCTTTCCGCTGATTCAGTCATTATCGCGCCTGAAAGCCCCGCTTCGCATGTCCTGAGGCTGTCCGAACATCCTCGGGATTGGCCGCACACTCGATTCCCGCCTCGTCTCCCGGACGCCTGCCCGAGCGGCAACACCGGTCCAGGGCACTCCGTCCGTGCTGCCCTGCAGTGCAAAGTTGGTTTATCACAGCGGAGAGGGGGGGATTCGAACCCCCGGACCCACAAGGGGTCACACGATTTCGAGTCGTGCCGTTTCAACCGGGCTCACGCACCTCTCCGCATCCGAAAGAAGCCTTGCAACAAGTCGCTGGCCTCTGCCGCACACACGCCCCCCCTGATCTCTGGCCAGTGATTCCCTGCGCGCCGGCGGCCGACGTCATACATCAGACTCACCGCACCCCAGCACGGTTCGCGACAGCCGAATACCACGCGCGCGACGCGCGCGTGGACGAGGGCGCCGATGCACATCATACAGGGCTCCGCCGTGACGTACAGCGTCGTCCCGGAAAGGCGGTAGTTTTCCACATGGCGCGCTGCGGCGCGCAGTGCAAGGATCTCCGCGTGCGCGGTCGGGTCGTTCAATCCGATCGGGGCATTGTGGGCGCGGCTGACGATGCTTCCGTCACGCACCAGCACAGCGCCCACAGGCACCTCACCCAGAGCCGCAGCTTGCCGCGCAACAGCCAGAGCCGCTTGCATCGCAGCGACATCATCGTCGGCCGCGCCAAGTGACGTCCCCTTCGCACCCTCTTCCATAATGAACGGACCGTATCATACGCTCCCGGGCAGCGACAACGCTCCAGGGCCGGCCGGGAGCCACTTTCGGCTCGCCGGCGCCGTGATTTTGACTCGGTCCACCGCCACCGACTGCGCTAGGCAGGTTTGCTGCCCCTCGCGCCAGCCGCTACCATTGCCGTACCAGGAGG
>JBHHYR010000141.1:0-9916 GCA_046757585.1 Binatia bacterium
CTGTGCCCAGCGCGACACCGACCGGGACCGCCACACCCACGGCGACCCGGACGGCCACGCCAACTCAGACGATGACCGCGACGCGTCACACGCCGCCCACCGCTACCCCCACAGCAGCCCCGACGGACACCCCGCGCCCAACCCTAACGCCGATTGTGGGCTGTACCGGTGATTGTAACAGCAACATGGTGGTTACGGTGGATGAACTTGTCAGGGGCGTCAATATCATCCTTGGCAGCCGGGCGCTGCAAGACTGTCCGGCATTTGATGCGGATGGCAGTGGCACGGTGACGGTCAACGAGCTGGTGCGGGCAGTCAATGTTACGTTGAACGGGTGCACCGCACAGGGCGTTGTCGGCCCGTGAGGCCGGCGCGCTGCGCAGAGTATTGGAGGAACGCAGGCATGATAAAAACCTACTCACGTTGTCTGATCGCTGCTGTGACGGGGCGAGCCATCGTCTGCCAGCGTGCAAGACACGAAACCGGCCACCACCGTTTCGGGGCGTGCCTCGCCCTCCTGGCAGTTGCTCTGGGTATCTCTCCCGCCTTCGCCGGGGTCGCCGATACACCTCTGCGGCAGTTCGCTGACGGCAAGGCGAGCGTCCTCGTGCAGGTGGTGCCGGGCGTGGTCAAGCGGGTGCGCCTGCAGACGGACTTTATCTGCACCGCGCTCGACAGTGCGCCGGTTGATATCGGTGTGGAGATCTTCAATCCTGCCGGTACCTTGCTGAACGATATCAGTGCGGGTGTTGGTGCCGTCCTCGGCGTTGCTCCGGGGCAAACGGTGACGATTGGGACCAAGGCGACCGCCGCGTTTCTCGAGTCAACGACGATTCCCCTAGCCGATTTTTCGCAGGGCTCGGGGCGGGTGGTGGCCAGCTCCGACCGCGTGCGGTGCAACGTGCTGCTGCTCGACGATGCGCTGAACCCACCGGTCACGTTGGCGACGCTTGGTGAGACGATGACCCTTGTCGCGGGACCGGCCTTGCCCGGCGTGCCGCTGCCCCAGTTTGCTGATGGGAGTTCGGCCACGCATGCCGCGGTGATTACGGGCGTTGTGAAAAGGGGACGCGTGGAGACGGACATTTTTTGCACGTCACTCGCCTCGCAGAACATCGACATCGGCGTGCAAGTGTTCGGCCCGGGGGGCAGCCTGCGGAACGACGTGTCGGCGGGTAACGGCGCTGTCCTGAACGTTGCGCCGGGGGCCACGGTCACGTTGGGAACGACTGGCACGGCCGCATTCCTGGAAACGACCGTCATCTCCATTGCGGGCGTGGCGCAAGGGCTGGGACGTGTGGTCAGCACTTCGGGAGCTGTCACGTGTGCGGCCTTTGTGCTTGATTCGGACACGGCTCCGCCGACGTCCATGGGGGGTATCATCGAAGCGGGTGCCGCAGGGCCGTGAGTAGTGAGGCGGCTCGCTGGATGTCCTGAGCGGTGATGGCCCGGGTTCGACTCAATCCGCTCTTCCGGGAGCTACGCACGCGCCGCCTGCTTGCGGCCGCGCGTGAGCTACGCCCGTACCTGAGCCCCGTCAAGCAGGAACTGGCGTTCGCCGTTCTCTGCAGCATCGGGGGCGTGCTGATGGTCACCGTGCGACCCTGGCCAATCAAGATGGTGCTGGACTATGCCATTCTCCCGGCTGGTCGGGTCAAATGGCGGTTCCCGTACTATCTCTTGAAAGGCTACGGCGCCATGGGGGTGACCACCATTGCCTGCGGGCTCCTAATCGCTGTGACACTCCTATGGGGCCTGTTCGTCTACACGCAACGCTACCTGGTTGCGTCGGCAGGGCAGAAGGTGACCTTTGACTTGCGGCGGCAGTTGTTCAGCCACCTGCAACGCCAATCGATAGCTTTTCACCGCCAACAACGCGTGGGAGACCTGCTGCTACGGGCGACGGGCGATACCAACATGTTGCGCGAAATGGTGGTAGACGCCACATTCACCGTGCTCACGGAGTTCCTCGTGCTCGCCGCGATGCTGGGCGTCATGCTCTACATGGACTGGCAGCTCACGATGGTCAGTCTTGCCGTGCTTCCGCTGCTTGGCCTCACCGTGTTTCGTATTTCCGGCAACCTCCGCGCGGCAGTCCGGACCCAGCGCAAGAATGACAGCCGTGTCGCGACCCGCTTCGGTGAGATGTTGCAGGGGGTAGCGGTAATTCAGGCGTTCGGGCGCGAGGCGCACGAAGAAGACCGTTTCAAGGGCTCTAATCGTCAGAGTCTTCGGGCTGGGCTGCGAACGGTGCGGCTCGAGGCCAATCTGCAACGGGTGGCGGAAGTGCTGATTGCGGTGGGGACCGGAGCAGTGCTGTGGTTGGGGGTGCGCCGCGTCCTCGCCGGTATTCTCACCCCTGGCGACCTTGTCGTGTTCACGCACTATCTGGCCGGAATGTACCGGCCCATCCGTCGCGTCGCTCGCGTGACGGGGCGCATCTCCAAGGCGACGATTTGCGCCGACCGGGTGTTCGCGGTGCTGCGCGAGGATCGTCGCGTCAAGGTGCACCGCGATGCACTTCCTGCGCCGCACTTCCACGGCCGGGTGACCTTCAAGCAGGTGAGCTTCAGCTACCATCCCGGCACCCCAGTGCTTCGTGACGTGTCCCTGACTCTGCTGCCGGGACAGACGGTGGCGATCGTGGGACCGAACGGTTCGGGCAAGTCTACGCTGTGCGCGCTCCTCCCGCGTCTCTTTGATCCGGCGGCCGGGACGATTACGATCGATGGGGAAAAGGTCAACCGGTTCACGCTCGAGTCCGTGCGTGCGCAGATCGGTGTCGTGCTCCAGGAACCGCTACTGTTTGCGGGGAGCATTGGCGAGAATATCGCCTACGGCAAGCCGGAGGCGACACGGGAGGAAATCATGAGCGCCGCCCGGGCTGCGAGCGCCCACGATTTCATTATGGCACTGCCGGACGGCTACGATACGGTAGTCGGCGAACGTGGCGGCACGCTTTCTGGCGGCGAACGCCAGAAGATCGCCATCGCCAGAGCGATGATCAAAGACCCTTCGGTCCTTGTCCTCGATGAACCAACCGCCGCGCTTGACGCGACGTCTGCCGTTCAGGTGAACGTGGCGCTGGCACGGTTGTCACATCGGCGAACCACGCTGCGCGTCTCGCACCGGCTGGCCGAGGTTCGTGATGCGGATCTGATTGCGGTGCTCCGGGATGGGGTAATCGCCCAGCGCGGGTCGCATGAGGAGTTGATTGCTGAGCCCGGATGGTACCGCAGCGTGTTTCAGCTGCAAGAGGCGGAACGGGAGGTGGCCGACGACGCGCGGGGAGACGCGGCGGAGCGGCCGGCAGTGCGCCTGGCTGGTGGAGAGTAGGCGCTCCCTGCGTGTGATGATGCGCTTGCTGGCCACGACCCTCGTCCTGTTGGCCTCCGCGGCGCTCGTTGCCCTGGGGGTGAAGTCGTTCTACCACGGGACGGCTCGGACCCGTCCCGTCGTGTTGCCCTTCGAGATGTTCTGGTGCGCCAGCGACGCGGATTGTAGCGTGACCGACCGCATCGGCTGCTGTTCGTGCAGTGAAGGTGGCGGGCAAGCTGCCGTGACGCGGTGGCGACGTGACAACCTCAGGCGCTTTCTGAAGCGGGCCTGCGCTGCCGAACAGGTGTGCGTGCAGGTCGATCTCTGCCGCACCGACGTCCAGGCACGCTGCAAACATCGTCGCTGCCAGCTCGTCTTTGTGGGCCAGGAGCGAGCAGGGGAGCAAGTCCCTTGAACCGGGAGGCGGTCGAACAAGAAATCGCCGCGTTGATCACCCCTGGCCTTCGCGCCAACGCGTGGCGGCCTGACTCTGACGTGCTGCGGCAGCGTCGCATGTGGAACGAATACTACCACGGCCGGCGGATCCGCATTCTCCGGATGGTGTTTCCGCGGCTCGAAGAGAAGCGCATCCTCGACGTGGGCGCTGGCCGAGGAGGCCTGGCGGTGGCGCTCGAGCGCCAGGGCTGTCGTGTGACCACGCTTGACATCCGCCGCAGCAGTTGCCGGGTGACCCGCCTGCGCGGGCAGCGCTACGGGCTTGAGGTACCCGCCGTGCAAGGCCGCGGTGAACGCCTTCCGTTCCCGGCGGGCGCGTTCGACGTCGTTGTGTGCCGCGACGTGCTCGAGCATGCAGGGCGGCCAGGCGAGTTGCTCCAGGAGATCTGGCGCGTGCTCGACATCGGAGGCGCATGCTTCATGACGGCGATAAACCGCTTCTGCTGGACCGATCCCCATTACCATCTGGTCGGTATCGCGTTCCTCCCCCGTGCAGTCGCCGAAGGGTACCTGCGGCTTTGCGGCCGCGCGAAGGAATCGGGACGGGACCGCCAGCGGCTTGCTGACATGCACTACTACGCGTACAGCGAATTCTGCCGCTGGGCCTCAAGCTTCGGGTTTGCAGTGCGGGACATGCGTGCCGAACTCTTGCACCGCTATCGGCACGACGGGGTTGCAAATCGGCTCCGTTGGCTGCGCTACCGGCTACTGCGCCCACTGTCACTGCAGGCGAATCACTTCGAGTTCCTGCTCTGCAAGCCGCGCAGCCCGTTGAACGACCCCGCGGCCGGTTTCGACAAGCTCAGCACGAGTGGATCCCTAGCCGGTGGTGCACGCCGCAAGAACTCATGACGCAGGCAACGGTCCGCATCGGTTACGTCCTGAAGGTGTTTCCCCGAGTCTCTGAGACGTTCGTGATCAATGAAATCCATGCCCTGGAACGCCTGGGCCAGCCGTTGTGTGTGTTCTCGCTCCACCGGGCCGGAGAGCTGGTTGCGCATCGCATCCTGACGGAACTCCGCTCGCCGCTCTTCTGCGTCGAACAGACGGAGAGCGCCAGCGAGCATGAGATCCTGAGCGCGCGCCGGCGGTTGGAACGGCGGTTGGGCGTTGCGGCGGCGTATCGCGCCCGGTTCTTGCCGCGGCACTACGTGCGCCTGGCACTCGTCTTGGCAACTCTCACGCGCCAGCACGGGGTACGGCATCTGCACGCACACTTTGCGTCGCGAGCGGGACACGTCGCCGCCCTGGCAGCGTGCCTGAGCGGTTGTTCGTACAGCATCACCGCGCACGCAAAGGACATCTATCATTCTTCCGTCGATCCGGATGTCCTGCGCTTCAAGCTTGCTGGTGCCCGCTTCGTGTCGACGGTCAGCGAGTACAACAGGCGCTACTTGCACGAGTTGCTTGCCGGCATTCCCGGTGCGGCTCAGAAGATCGTTCGCGTGTACAACGGGGTGGACCTAGGGCGTTTTCGGGCGTGTCCGGTGCCAGCACGGGATCCGGCGCTGGTGCTCTCCGTCGGGAGACTGGTGGAAAAGAAAGGCTTGGCGCTGCTCGTCGACGCCTGTCGAACGTTGCGCTCCCGCGGCTACGGGTTCTGCTGCGAGCTGGTTGGGGCGGGTCCCGAGGAAGCAGCCCTCCGGGCACGCATCGCGGCGGCCGGGCTGCAGGGGAGGGTGCGCCTTGCCGGGGTGTTGACCACTGAACAGGTAGCGGCCCGGCTGCAGGCGGCAACTGTCGTGGCGCTGCCGTGCATCGTTGCCCAGGACGGGAACGTGGATGCCTTGCCGACGGTCCTGCTGGAGGCGATGGCTACGGGGCGTGCAGTCGTGTCCACCCGGCTGTCGGGTATTCCGGAAATTGTCGTCGATGGAGAAACCGGCTTGCTGGTGCCGCCCGGAGATGCCGGTGCGCTCGCAGACGCCTTGGCGGAGCTCTTGAGCAACCCGCAGCGTGCGGCAGCGATGGGACAGGCCGGCCGGCGGCGGGCGGAGCGCCTGTTCGACCTCCATACCAATACCGCCGTGATTCGCGCCTTGCTGCTGGGACGGCCTGGAGGCGCCGCAGGGCAATGAGCGCGCCGGTGCACATCGCCTACGTGTGCGCCGACCGCGGTGTTCCCGTTGGTGGGCGTAGCGGTGCCTCGACGCACGTCAGTGAGCTCACCAGGGCACTGGTGGCACGTGGTGCTGAGCTGCGGATTGTCGCGGTGCGGACGCGGACTGCTGAGGGCACTCCGCAGGCGGCTCCGGTGATCGATCTCAATGCGGAGCGGCTGACACGCACCATGCGCCACGCGGTCTTCACAGGCGCGGCGCGAGCGCAGGTCGGGGCCGCCGAGGTGTACAGCTTGCTGCTCAACCAGGCACTTTCGCGGGCACTTGAACGCTTGCACCGGAGCTGGCGCGTCGATGCGGTCTACGAACGCTACTCCTTGTGGGGCTACGCCGCCGCCGGATTCGCGTGCGCCGCGCGCCTGCCGTACCTCCTCGAAGTGAATGCCCCGTTGCGCCAAGAACAGCGCCGGTATCGGGTTCTGGAAAACGCCAGCGCGGCAAAGACGATCGAGTCCTACCTGTTTCGCATGGCGGACTACGTCCTCGTTCCCTCGACCCAGTTGCGCACGTACGTCACGAGCCGCGGAGCACCGCCCCACCGGGTCCGGGTGGTGCCGAACGCGGCGGATCCGGCTCGTTTCCGCCGCTCTGCGCCCTCGGCCGCTAGGCCGAAGGGCGCAGAGTTCGTCGTGGGGTTCGTCGGGAGCCTCAAGCCCTGGCACGGTCTCGACGTCTTGGTCCGTACGTTTCGCCGTCTGCACCGTCTGTCCCCCGCATACCGACTGCTGATCGGCGGAGAAGGCCCGTTGCGCAACGAGCTCGGACGCACCCTGCGTCGCTACGGGCTGCAGGACGCCGTGACCTTTTGTGGCGAGGTCAACCACGAACAGGTACCCGCGTTGCTTGCTCGGATGCATGTGGCCGTCGCGCCCTATCCGCGCGTCGCCGGCTTCTATTTTTCCCCGATCAAGGTGTTCGAATACATGGCTGCCGGGGTTCCTGTGGTTGCCAGCGACATCGGACAGCTCGGAGAGGTGCTCGAGCACCGCAAGACTGCCCTGCTGCATCGGCCGGGCGCCGTCGACCAGATGGTGGCGCACATCGAGCGCCTGCGGCGGCATCCTGCCTTGGCAGCGCAGCTTGCTCGCCAAGCCCGGCGCCTGGTCTGCCGGCGCTTCACGTGGCAACGAAACGCCGGCCGGGTTCTGGCCTTGATCGCCGAAACACGGCGCGAAGGCCCTGCCGCCAGCGTGCGGCGGGCGGCATGCTGAACTGGGAGGTGGAGCTGACACACGCCGCCGCTCGCACGCTGCTCGACGCCGAGGCCATCACCTGTCTGTTCGCGCGCCTCCCGGCCCTGGAGGACCGGGCGCCGCGAAACGCCAGCCTGGCGGCCCTGTGGGTGAAGCCGGGCCAGCATTTCAACGCCTGCTATCGCCTGGACATTGGCGATGGACGGAAACCATTCGTTCTCGGCTCGGCTTTCGCGCTCTCACCGGAGCGAGCGGCGAAGGTGGCTGGGCGAGTCGGTCCCCATCGGCCCGGCCGGCTCGGCGTCCTTGGCTGCCGGCACTGCAACACGTCTCTGGTCAATGGCAATCTACTGCTCCAGCTCTTTCCATGGGATTATCGCCTGCCAACGCTGCGCGCCTGCCTGGATACGAGTCGGGTGGCCGAGGCGTTGGACCTGGCCGCTGGCTTTTCCGGCTGCGAGCCGGCTGGGTACCGCCCGGGCATGCGCTGCCAGCTCCGCTACCAAACGATCGAGGGTGGCGTGGTGTTCGGAAAGGTGGCTGTGGAACGGACACCGGGGGCCAGTGCGGCTGCGCACAGGCGGGTGCATGCGATGCTTGGCTGCGGGGTGCACCGCGTCCGGGTGCCGCCACCGCTGCGCTACGTTCCGGAACTCGGCCTGGCGCTGGTGGCTGGGGTGACCG
This sequence comes from Binatia bacterium, assembly GCA_046757585.1. GTDB lineage: Bacteria > Desulfobacterota > Binatia > HRBIN30 > HRBIN30 > JBHHYR01. Next base: position 7,772 of record JBHHYR010000141.1, read on the forward strand.
GGGAGAGCCTGCACCATGCATTGCATGCCAGGCGCGAACTCGGACCGGAGGTTGAGGCGGCGGCGGCGGCGATCGGCGATTTCCATCGTCTTGCCGGTCACGGCGTGGAGCGTGTCTACCGCTGCGGCGACGAGCTGGAACTGATCCACGGGTGGGTGAGGCTTGTGGCCGGCTTGTTCCCCCAACTGGCTGCGGTGCTGCGGGGCTGTGAAGCAGCGCTCGTCCGAAGTCAGCCAGCCGGCGCTGCGCCACGCGCCTTCGTGCACCGTGATTTCTACGACAAGCAGGTAGTGCTGTCGCCAGCGGGGATCGTCCTGCTCGACCTGGATACGGCCTGCCAAGGAGACCCGGAGATCGACCTCGGAAATTTCTGCGCCCACCTGCGCCTGCGCGGCTTACAGTGGGGTTGCAGCGGCCCCTGTGCAACGCTGGAGCACCGGTTCGTGGCGGCGTACCCGCATGCGATCAGAGCGGCACGACTCGCATGGTATCGGCGGTCAGCGCTCTTGCGCCTCGCCTGCGTCTACGCCCTCCGCCCTCGCTGGTATCATCTTGCGGCGGCATTGCTCGAGGGCGGGGCATGAGACGGCGCATCCTCTTCTACTCCCACGATTCCTACGGCCTCGGACACTTCCGCCGGAGCCTGACGATCGCGTCTTACCTTTCCCGCCACCTCCCGGACCTCTCGATCCTGATGCTGACGGGTATCGAGGCGGCCGCATCGTTCGAGGCCCCCAAGGGAATCGATTTCGTCAAGCTGCCAGCGATCTGGAAATCCGGTCCGGACGAGTATCGATCTCGCCACCTCCGGGTCGGTTTTGCCCGCGTGCGGCGCATGCGCGAGACCCTCATTCGCGCCCTGGCGCGCATCTTCGATGCCTCACTGTTCATCGTCGACAATGTGCCTTTGGGCGTCGATGGCGAGTTGCTCCCGACCCTGCGGTACCTGCGCAAGCATCATCCACGCACGCGCGTGGTGCTCACGTTACGTGACGTGCTGGACGCCCCCGAGCACATCGTTCCCCGTTGGCGGGAGCAAGGCATCTACGGCGTCCTGAAACGCTTCTATGACGAGATTTGGGTGGCTGGCTGTCAGGCGGTCTTCGACCCCGTCGCACTCTACGAGCTCCCGCCTCCGGTGGCTGCAAAGGTGCGATTCTGTGGGTATTTGGTGCGGTCCAGCGAGGCCGGCCATGCGGAGCTGGTTCGAGAGGAATTCGGTCTGGACGGGAGACCGCTCGTGGTGGTGAGCTGCGGCGGCGGCGGTGACGGGTATCCGTTGATCCGAACCTATGTCGATGCAGTGGATCCACTGGTGCGTGACGGGGTACGGTCGGCGATCTTCCTGGGTCCGGATATGACGGCGGCACAGCGCCGCGAGTTGAAGCGGCGGATTCTGCCCCGTCGCGAACACTTCCTCACCTTCGACTTCAATCCAAGCTTGGTGGCGTTTCTCGAACTTGCCGCTGCCAGCGTGTCCATGGCGGGCTACAACACGGTCTGCGAGGTGATCGCGTTGCGGAAGCCTGCCCTGGTTGTTCCGCGGATCTACCCCCGTGTCGAGCAGCTCCTGCGCGCCAATGCCTTTGCGGCGCACGGCTTGCTGCAGGTCCTACACCCCGACCAGCTCGACCCGAACGCCATGAGAACCGCACTTGGGACACTGCTGAACACGCGGCCCGGCTGGCCCGCGGCCGAGCTCCCCACCGGTATGGATTTCGCCGGGCTTCATCGAGTCGCACGGCGGGTAGGGAAACTACTTGGCTCGGCGGATGCCCGCTCTACGTCACATGATCCCTAGACCAGAGGCCTACGCTCCCGGCGCCCGTGTCCATGGGCTGCGCCGCTAAGGTGACCAACTGGGCGGTGCGATGGCGGATCGGACAGCTGACAATCGTAGCCGGCTTGATCATGGTGTTGACCAACCGTCCTGCCCTGGGGCGGGAGGCCCACCACCCTCGCTGGAACGCTCGGCTTGATGTCGAGCAGGCATACACCGACAATTTTCTCGCGCAGTCTTCGAATCGGCAGGGTACGGCGTTCACCACCATGACGGGGCGGCTCGGCTGGGAACACGAGGCCGTGCACCTGCCCGTTGAGCTGACCGTTCGGGGCCGCGTGTTCAGCCGGTTTCCGAACTTCAAC
>JBHHYR010000142.1:0-9877 GCA_046757585.1 Binatia bacterium
TGTCCGTACCGGACTGCGCGCGTTACGCGAGCCCGACAGCGCGTTGGAGTGCACGGACTTCCCGTTGCGTGAGCATGCGGTGCTGCCCCGGGGCCAGTCTGCCTAGTGCTAACGGTCCGAGGCGAACGCGGGCGAGCTTCTCCACGGGATGTCCTACACGTTCGCACATGCGCCGTATTTCTCGTCGTCGCCCTTCGGCGATGGTTATTTCCAGCCAGCTCTTGCCCTCGCGGGTCCGTTCGATACGCACGGTCGCAGGGGCCGTGACCCCTTCTGCCAGACGGATGCCCCCCGCGAGGTGGGCCAACGCGTCTGGCGCTGGCGTGCCCTTCACTTTCACGCGGTATGTCTTGCGCACACCGTAGCGCGGGTGTGTCAGTCGCAACGCCAGTGCGCCGTCGTTGGTGAGCAGCAACAGGCCGGAGGAATGAAAGTCCAAACGGCCCACGGGAAACACGCGCACGTGCACGTGCGGCAGGAGCTGCCGCACCGTGGGCCGTTGTTGCGGGTCCGACAGGGTGGTGACGACATGGGTCGGTTTGTGGAGCAGGATGTAGACCGGGCGCTCAGGCAGCGGTACCGCACGGCCGTCAATCGTGATCCGGTCCGTCCGGACGTTCGCTCGGCGCCCGAGTTGCGTTACCACTTGCCCATTCACGCGGACCCGCCCCGCCTGGATCAGTTCCTCCGCCTTCCGCCGCGAGGCGATCCCCGCCCGGCTCAGGATTTTCTGCAGGCGTTCCGCTTGCCGTGACGGGATCGGCCTGCTCGGGGGCCCTGAGCTCTGCCTCCGGCTCTGCACCTTCAGGCTGCGCGGCTGCGGGGCCTTCAGTTCCAGGTTGTCTCGCCGTCGCGAGCGGCCCGCACGCTTCCGTTTCTGGTTCGTTCTGGCCATCATCGCCGGCGTCTGAAGCCGGGCCCAGCTCCTTCAGAGACGGTAGTTCCCTCAAATCCTTGAGGCCAAAGGTTTCTAAGAATTCCGGCGTCGTGCTGTACAGCAGCGGCCGGCCCACAGCCTCCTTGCGGCCGGCAATCTTAATCAGGCGGCGCGACAGCAGCGTGCTCAGTACACCGTCAACTTCGACACCCCTGATGGCTTCGATCTCCGGCCGAGTGACCGGCTGCTTATACGCTACGATCGCCAGCGTTTCCAGGGCCGCTCGGCCGAGCCGCACCGGCTTGTCCCGAAAGGCCGCGCGCACCCATGCAGCGTTCTCGCGGGCGGTGCGGAACTGGTAGCCGCCGGCGACCTCCTGCAGATGGATCCCCCGTTCCCCGGCGCGGTAGTGCCCCTTGAGCCGGGCGAGCGCTGCCTGAACTTCGCGAACTGACGGGCCATCGAGAACCTGGACTAGACGCCGCATGCTCACTGGCGTTGCCGCAGCGAACAGGATGCTCTCAATGATCTGTTCGAGCCGGCCCGCCTCGCTCTCCTCCGCCGCCGGAGACGCGTGCTCCCCGTCAAGTGCCATGTCGCGAGCGCCGGTTGCCGTCTCCGCCACCGGCTTACTGATTTCGCCCATCCTCCACTCCCGTCATTTTCACCCCGCCGTCATCGTATTCGTCAACCCCATCGATTACCAGGGTGCTGGCATCCGCGATCAACGCTTCGATCACGATGCGGCCGTAGCGTTCCTCCTGGATCGCGCGTACGGCACCCATCTTCATGAGCTCCAGCAGCGCCAAGAACGTGATGGTAATCTCCAGTCGGCTGGCGTCCTCATCGAAGAGGCTTTCGAAGTCAGCCGCGCGCACAGCAGCCAGCGTGCGAAGCAGCGCACGTGCCCTGTCATGCAGCGAGATGGTATCGGGAACAATCTCGTGCACAGCCTCCGGCCGTGCCCGCTTGAGCACGGCCCGGAGGGCCTCCACGAGCGCCCATAAAGTCAGCTGGAGTGGCGGTGCCTCACCCGGCGCCGAGCCCGGCGCCACGTCGCTGGACGGCACGCGTGCGAAGACGTCGCGACGTAACAACGGCCGTTCAGACAACTCGAGGGCGGCCTCCCGGTAGCGTTGATACTCCAACAGCTGCTGCACGAGGCTGGCCCGCGGATCCGGCTCTTCCTTGTCCTCGTCATCCGTGGTTGGCGGCAAGAGCATGCGGGACTTGATCAAGGTCAGAGTAGCGGCCATGACCAAGAACTCCCCCGCCACATCGAGCCGGAGTTCGTGCAGCACCTCCAGGTATGCGATGTACTGCTCCGTGATCGTGGCGATCGGGATATCGGTGATCTCGACCTCGTTTTTCTTGATCAGGTGCAGGAGGAGATCCAACGGCCCTTCGAAGACATCGAGCCTGACCCGGTAAGGCGACGCACGGGAGTCCCGTTGGGGAGGCGGGTCGGCCGTTCGCACGGCACCTGCCGTTCCCGATCGAGTCTCCTCGGTCATCCGCCCCGTCCAAGTGCGATGCTGGCGCGCCGCACGTCAGCCGTTCAAACCCATGGCCTCGCGTACGTCCCCCATCGTGGCTGCCGCTACCGCCCGCGCTTGCGAGGCCCCGCGCTCCAGGACTGCGGTCACGTCCTGCGGCTGCTGTTCGAGCCGGGCGCGCCGCTCGCGGATCGGTGCAAGGTCGCGAATGACGTGCTTGATCATGACCTGCTTGCATTCCAGACACCCAATGCCCGCACTACGACAGCCCGTGGTGACGTAATCAATCTCGTCGCGGGTACAATAAATGCGGTGTAAGTTGAACGCCGGACAATCGTTCGGGTCACCCGGGTCCGTGCGACGGGCACGGCGGGGATCGGTCATCATGCGCGACAGCTTCGCCGCGATTTCCTCGTCTCGATCGCTCAGGAACACTGCGTTGTTGTAGCTTTTACTCATCTTGCGCCCGTCGAGGCCGGGAACCTTGGCGACGGCTGTCAACAGGGCATCCGGTTCTGGAAATACACGGCCGTAGTAACCGTTGAACCGTCGGGCAATTTCGCGCATCAGCTCGATGTGGGGCGCCTGATCAACGCCCACGGGGACCCCGCTCGCTTTGTAGATCAACACGTCGGCAGCCTGCAGGACAGGGTAGCCTAGCAGTCCGTAGTTCAGCTTGGTGACCTCGGCTTCGTCATCGCTGGCCAGCAGTCCGAGCTCGCGACCCTGCTCCTTCACCGTCGGGTTGCGCAACAGCCAGGGCGTCGGGGTAATCATGGAGAGCAGCAGATGCAGCTCGGCATGCTCCTTGATGGCCGACTGGCGGAAAATCACCGCGCGTTCAGGATCGAGCCCAAGCGCCAGCCAGTCCGTGACCATCTGCCTCGCGTTGCTACTGATGGTGGCCGTGTGCTCCGGGTCCGTGGTCAGCGCGTGCCAGTCGGCGACGAAGAAGAAGCAGCGTTGCTCTGCCTGCAGCTGCACCCAGTTGCGCAGAGCACCGTGCAGATGGCCCAGATGCAAGCGGCCCGTGGGACGCATGCCGCTGACGATCACTCGCATCGCCTGTCTCTTAGAGGAGCACTCGCAGAAAGGCCCCGACGACCGGACCTACCACCTGCCCGAGCACATTCGTGTACAGCAGCGCCACCACGATCAGAATGCCGAACGGCTCCAGACGCGAAAAGGCGACCGCCTGTCTCACGGGCAGGAGGCCGGCCAGCACCCGACCGCCGTCGAGTGGCAAAATCGGTATCAAGTTGAAGACGGCAAGCACCACGTTGATGATCACACTGCTTTGCGCCATCAGGGCGATGGGTGTGAGCGCCGCGAGCAGCATCGGGGTCCATGTGCCGTCGGCGGGCAGCTGCACATGTAAGAGCCACCTGAAGAGCCTCGCGCTGGCGAGGGCCAACGCAAGGTTGGTTAGCGGTCCCGCAGCGGCCACCAGAACCATGTCGCGCTTCGGCTGGCGCAGGTTGCCGAAGTTGACCGGTACAGGACGCGCCCAGCCGAACAGAAAGGGCGCATGGGTGACCAGCAGGAGGAGCGGAAGCAGCACCGTCCCGAAGGGATCAATGTGCGGCAACGGGTTCAGCGTGAGCCGCCCGGCCCGCGCCGCGGTGGGATCCCCCAGGCGGTTGGCGACGAACCCATGCGAGATTTCATGCAGAATGATCGCTGCCAGTACCGGCAGCGCCCACACGGACAGCTGTTGGAGGAGTGATTCCACTTGTGCAGGGACGCTAGCAGAAAAGGCGCGAAATCGCCACCGTGGTGTCCGCAGCCGGCTCGCGCCGCGAGCCGGGCTGTAAGGCGCGGCCAGGTCGGTGCAGCTGTCGGTCAGCCGCGCGGATGAAACTTGCGATGCACTGCCCGGAGGCGGTCCCGGGCGACGTGCGTGTAGATCTGCGTGGTGGCAATGTCCGCGTGACCGAGCATCATTTGTACGGCGCGCAGATCCGCCCCGCGGTCCACCAGGTGTGTGGCGAAGGCGTGCCGCAACGTGTGCGGACTCACCTTGTCGTCGATGCCGGCGCGGTGCACCGCCAAGCGAAGGCGTTTCCAGAACCCTTGCCGAGACAGTCGATGACCGGCGCGATTGACGAACAGATACGGACTCAACCGACCGTGTAGAATCACTGGCCGTACCTGCTCGAGATAGGCTGATAACCGCTCCCGGGCGTAGCTCCCGATGGGCACCGCTCGTTCCTTGCTGCCCTTGCCGACAACTGTCAGGTAGCCTGCCTCGAGGTTGACCTGACTCGGCTTGAGCGCGAGCAGTTCCGAAACCCGCAAGCCGGTGGCATAGATGAGCTCGATCATCGTGACATCGCGCCGCAGGAGCGCATCGGTGTCGGGCCCCTCCAGCAGCAGGTGGCCGACCTCCTCAGGACTGAGTGACCGTGGCAGCGGCTGCCCGAGGCGCGGCAGACGAATGTTGCGCGTCGGGTCCGCGGTGAGGACCTCTTCGCGCACCAGAAATGCGAAGAAACCGCGCAGCGCCGCGAACATCCGCGCCCGCGTGCGCGGGGCAAGCCCACGGTCCTCCAAGCCTTCGAGGAAGCGGACGACGTCCCGCGGGTGCACCGCGTCCGGCATGGCGCTGCGGTGCCGGTCGAGGTGGTTGAGGAAGGCCGTCAGATCACGGCTGTAGGCTGTCAGGGTGTTCGCCGCCAGCCTCTTCTCGGCCGCAAGGTAGTTCAAGAACCGATCCACCTGTCCGTCCAGCTCCACCGCCCTCGCAGCCCCCCCTCCTTGTTCGTTCCTCGCCATGACCTTCAGCCGCACCAGGAACTGATCGTCCGAGCCCTCCGGGCGCCCTCAGCCTACCGCTGCCTGTAGCGCTTCTTCTTCCTTCAAGCGGTCGCAGAGCGCCGCACGAATGCGTGCCAAGCGGGCCGGGTCGAGGATCTTCTTGCCCTCAGCATCCGTCACGTAAAACACGTCCAGGACCTGATCGATATTGGTCGTGATCTTGGCAAGATGGATCGATAGCCCGAGATGGAACAGGGTGTGCGCGATGGCGAAGAGGAGGCCGACCCGGTCTTGTGTGTACACATCCAGCACGGTGAAGTGAGTCGAAACCTCGTTGTCGACCTCGACGTCAGTACCGACACGCGGCACGAATCTCCTTTGCAGCACTGATGGCCGTCGCGACGCCGCCACCAGTTGCTCGACGTCCAGCTCCTTCTTGAGTACACGATCGAGACTTGCCTGGATCCGTGCCCACCGCTCTGGTCGCTGGACGGCTTCCGCCTGATCACCATGGGAAATCCGTAGGATATCGAGCGCGATGCCGGTACGGCTGGTGTTGATGCTGGCTCCAAGGACGTTCATCCCGTGGGCCAACAACACGCCGGTGATCATCGCGAACAGACCCGGACAATCCCGGGTCACAACTGTCAGTTCGCTGAACTCCCGCTCGGGGTAGTGATTGACCTCGACAATGGGAGCCTGTGCTTGCCAATCGGCGAGCAGGTGTGCGTGATGGACGATACTTTCCTCGGCGGTGCCGAGAAAGTAGCGATCCGGCATAGCTTGGAGAAAGGCCTCCAGGGCAACCGGATCGCAGGTGGCGCCCGCCGTGACCGCAATGCGACGTTTGACGCGGTTCACCCGTTCGGCGTGATCTTCTTCGACGAACGCCTCCCGCTCGAAGACGTCGAGGGTTCGGAGATACAGCTCGCTCAGGAGCATGTCGTGCCAGCTATTCCAGACTTTCGGACCGACGGCACGCATGTCGGCGAAGGTGAGCAGGTAGAGCTTCTTGAGGTTGTCGAGCGTGCCGACGCGCTTGGCGAAGTCGACGATCAGGCGCTGATCGTGGATATCACGGCGCTGCGCCAGGTGTGACATGTGCAGATGCGCTGCCACGAGGAAGCGCAGCTGCTGGGCATCGTCGGCATCGAGTCGGAGCCGCCTCGCAATGTCCTCCACCATGCGCGCGCCGCGTTCGGAGTGCCCGCTGCCGTGGCCCTTGCCAATGTCATGCAGCAACATTGCCAGGAAGAGGATTTCAACCCGGTCGACCTCACGCATCACCTGCGTCAGCATCGGCGCGGTGGTCTTGTACGTGCCGGCACGGAGCTGCTCGAGCTCGTGGATGCCGCGCAGGGAGTGCTCGTCGACGGTGTAGGTGTGGTAGAGGTCATGGAGGACCATGCACAGAAGCGCGCCGAACTCCGGGAGAAACGCGCCGAGCACCCCGGCCCGGTGCATCTCGAGCAGCGTCTCATACACGTGACGTTTGCCTCGGAGAACGTCAAACAAGGCCGCGACCATCAAGGGATGGCTGCGCCACCCGTCGTCAATCAGATCTCGATTGGCGCGCACGAGACGTTTGGTGCTGTTGGATATCGCCACGCCGTGGCGCTGCGCATCAACAAAGATACGGATCAGATTGCTGGGATCATGGCGCAGCTGTTCCCTGCCCGAGGCGGACAGTACGCCGTAGGAGACGATGACACCGGGTCGAATTTCACGCACCTTGACCCGTCCGATTCCGAAATAGGGGCGGCGCCGTTCCAGGCAGCGCTCGATGATTTCGTCCGCGAACCGGTTGATCGTCGCGGCGTTGAGGTAGTAGGCGCGCATGAAGTGCTCCACCCCCTTGACGGTTGCAGAGTCATGCAGCCCCAGATCCGCTGCGATGCGCTCCTGGTACTCGAACGTCAATTGATCCTGGTGTTGCCCGGACAGGAAGTGTAGGGCGTTGCGCACGCGCCACAGGAAGTCCCGCGCTGCCTCCAGCTCCTGCCACTCGCGTTCGGTGATCACGCCCTTTTGTACCAGCTCGGCGATACTGTTCGTCTTGAACTTCACCTTCGCCATCCACATGGCGGTGTGCAGGTCACGCAGACCCCCTTCGCCTTCCTTCAGTTGCGGTTCGAGGATGTACACGGAGTCGCCGTACCGCTGGTGACGCTGCTGATTCTCTGCCAGCTTCTCCTTGAAGAAACGTTCTGTGCCCCGCTTCAGGACGTCGCGCTCCATGGCCACCGCGAATTCGCGGTACAGGGCGGCATCGCCACACAGGAAACGCGCATCCAGGAGCGCGGTCTTGACCTTCAAGTCCTGGGCCGCCAACCGTACGCACTCCCGGACGTTGCGCATCGCGTTGCCGACGGTGACGCGCGTATCCCACAGGGTATACAGGACCCGCTCACTCACATACTCGATGTACGGCCCCCGCTTGTATCGGTAGAGGAAGAGCAGATCAATGTCGGAACACGGGTTGAGTTCGCCCCGGCCGTAGCCGCCCTGTGCTACGACAGCAGCACGCTGCCCCAACTGCGAGAAGCGCTCGGCGTAGGCCGTGCTTGCAGCGTCAAAGAGCGTCTGCACGAGATAGTCCATCGCAGCAGTATAACGGCGGACGATCTCGTGCCCTGAAGCGCCACGCCGGTGGCGTTCGAATAACTCCGCCTTGACCTGCTGCAGGTACTCGCGCGCGCGCTGTCCCCAGCGCGCGCTGGTGGCGAAGGCTTCCAGCTTGACGGCACGCGCGGTCATAGATTCTCGCCAATGCGAGTATTTTCCACGAATCGCCGAATGCCGTGCAAGAGCCCCTCCGCGATCCCTTCCTGGTAGCGTCGCCGTGCCAGCCGCCTGCCTTCGCGCGGGTTCGTCAGGAATGCCACTTCGACGAGCACGCAGGGCATCCCGGCGCCGACCAGTACGTAGAACGGTCCTTGCTTGACGCCGAGATCGTTCACGGGACTCCCGCGGGCGTGCAGTTCACGGACGAGGGCGTGTTGCACCTGTTCGGCCAACCCGACTGACTCCTGGATCTTATAGCTTTGGATAAGGTCGCTGAGGATGAGCGAAACGTCGCGCTCCCCTCCACTGTGGTTCGTGACGGTGCGCAGGCCGTTCTCCATCTTCGCCAGACGGATGGTGGCCCGATCGTGGGTGTTGTTGAGGTAGTACGTTTCGGTACCGGACAGTTTGGGGTTCGGACTGGCGTTGGCATGAATGGAAATGAACAGGTCTGCTTGCTCGGCGTTGGCGCGTGCCGTGCGCTCTTCGAGGGGAAGGAACGTATCCGTGTCGCGGGTCAGAACGACGTCTATGTCGGTCGCCGCTGCCAGGCGCTTTTTCAGCTGCAGGGCGATTGCCAAGACGATGTCCTTTTCGGCAATGCCTCCGACACCCATGGCACCCGGATCCTTGCCGCCATGGCCCGGGTCCAGCACGAGCTTGACTCGCCGGTGCGCCCGCGGCGCCGGGGTCGGTCGTGCTCGCTGCCGCCTGTTGCGCCGTGGCAGAGGCGCCACGACCGAACGTCGTGGCCCTCCGCCGCGAGCGGCTCGTCGCGACCTCTCCCCTCGGGGCGGCGCCGGTGCCACGCTGCCCGCGCGCCGCCTGCCGCGCACGTCGATGATCAGACGGAACGGGTCGAGCATCGCGAAGACGCCGACATCCGTGAGGCCAGGCACATCCAGGATCAAACGCGTGCTTGCCGCCGTGCGCTGTGTGGCGCGCATCCGCAGCAACGGTCCCCGGCGCAGGATGATCGGTGCGCGCGCGCTGGTCGCCAGACGGGTGCGCGGAAAGTCGACGTAGAGGCGGGCCGGGACGCCGAGCTCGGGACGGCCAAGCAGGCGTCGCAGGCGGTAATGTACCGGTGCGGAGAACTCGACGATGAGCCTTGTGGAAGCCGGAGCTGCGATGTGTCGGACGGCGCGCATGACCGCCACGGCGTCGGCTCGCACAGCCCCTGTGACAGCCATGGCCGCCGCCAGGCCGGCCACCACCAGTCGCCGCCGCACTCAGCCCGGCTCCTTTCGCGCCAGCTCGACCAGGGCCTGCAAGCGAGTCAGCGCTTCGAGCGGTGTGAGTCGATCCACGTCGATCCGCGAGAGCTCCTGGCGCACGCGTTGCTCACAGGGGCTGAACAATGCGAGTTGCCGCGCCTGATCGCCATTGCCTTGTGCCAACCGCGGTTGGCCGGCTTCGTTGAATTCGCCCTGTTCCAAGTTGCGCAGGATCTGCTTGGCGCGGGCGATGACTGGAGCTGGAATGCCCGCCAGGCCTGCAACTTCGATCCCGTAGCTCTGGCTCGCCGGCCCCGGAACGATGCGGCGCAGGAACACGACCTCACCGTTCCACTCGCGGACTGCCACCGAGAAGTTTTCGAGGCGCTCGTGCGTCCGCGCCAAGTCGGTGAGTTCGTGGTAGTGCGTCGCAAACAACACCAGCGGACGCACCGCTGCCGCGTGCAGATGCTCGGCGACCGCCCAGGCGATTGAGATGCCGTCGAAGGTACTCGTGCCGCGTCCGATCTCATCGAGAATCACCAGGCTCCGGGCGGTCAGCTGTGCCAGAATGTCAGCAGTTTCCTTCATCTCCACCATGAAGGTTGATTGGCCGCCAGCCAGATTGTCCGACGCACCCACCCGCGTGAACAGGCGATCAACGACGCCGATCTCGGCCGTTGCTGCTGGTACAAAGCTCCCGATTTGCGCCAGCACGACGATCAACGCGACCTGGCGAAGGTAGG
>JBHHYR010000143.1:0-9761 GCA_046757585.1 Binatia bacterium
CGATCAGGGTCGGCATGCCGGTGCGGGTGGTGTTTCATCGCGCCGCGCAGGATGTGGTGTTGCCGCGCTGGGTGGCGGCCTGAACCAAGGAGAACAGGAATGGCCGAGGCATACATTATCGATGCACTGCGCACTCCCGTAGGCAGGCGAGGCGGCAAGCTGAGCACGGTACATCCCGCTGACCTCGGGGCGCATGTGCTCAAGCGTATCGTCGAACGCAATGACATCGACCCGCTCGTGGTCGAGGACGTGTTCTTCGGCTGTGTCGACACGATCGGCCCGCAGGCAGGCGACATCGCCCGCACCTGCTGGCTGGCGGCCGGCTTGCCCGACGAGGTGCCCGGGACCACCATCGACCGGCAGTGCGGCTCGTCGCAGCAGGCCGTACACTTCGCGGCTCAGGCAGTGATGAGTGGCACGAACGACGTGATCGTCGCCGGCGGGGTGCAGAACATGAGCCTGATTCCGATCTCGTCGGCGATGACCGTGGCGCAGCCGCTGGGGTTCCCGGACCCGTTTTCAGGTTCGACCGGCTGGCGCGAACGCTACGGCAGGCAGGAGGTGTCGCAGTTTTGGTCCGCCGACACGATCGCCGCGAGGTGGAAAATCTCGCGGGAGGACATGGAGCGCTTCGCGCTGGAAAGCCACCGGCGCGCCATCCAAGCCATCGACGAAGGTCGCTTCGAGCGCGAGATCGTCGCTTACAACGGTGCCACCACGGATGAGGGACCGCGCCGCGACACCTCGCTCGAGAAGATGGCCGCGCTCAAGCCGCTGCAAGACGGTGGCCGCATCACTGCAGCCGTGTCGAGCCAGATCTCCGATGCGGCCGCCGCCCTCCTGATCGTGTCGGAAAGGGCGCTGAAGCAGCATCACCTCGAGGCGCGCGCCCGGATTCATCATCTCAGCGTCCGGGGCGCCGATCCGTTGTTGATGCTCACGGCACCGATTCCAGCCACAGCCCACGCCCTCAAGCGCAGCGGCCTGACGCAGCGGGACATTGATCTCGTCGAGATCAACGAGGCCTTCGCGTCGGTCGTGTTGGCGTGGCAGAAGGAAACGGGCTGGGACCTTGGGAAAGTGAACGTCAACGGCGGGGCCATTGCGCTCGGGCACCCGCTTGGCGCCACCGGCGCCCGTCTCATGACCACCCTCCTGTACGAACTCGAGCGCACCGGCGGCCGGTACGGCCTGCAGACGATGTGCGAAGGGGGCGGCCAGGCCAATGTCACGATCATCGAGCGGCTGTGAGATCACGGCGCACCGGGCAGGCAGCTGCGCCACGGCGTCGCACCCGGGCTCTGGCTGACCCCTGACCGGCCATGAAGTTCGCGTTCAACGCAGAACAGGAGGCACTTCGTAAGGCTGCACGCAGCTTCCTGCAGGTTCACTCGTCGCCGCAGCAGGTCCGCAAGGCTATGGCGAGCGAAGCCGGGTACGACCCGGAGGTGTGGAGGCGTATTGGTTCAGAGCTCGGGTGGCCGTCAATCATCATCCCGGCAGAGTACGGCGGCAGCGGGCTCACCTATGTCGAACTGGTTGCTCTCATGGAGGAGATGGGGAGGGTGCTTCTGTGCGCGCCGTTTTTCTCGAGCGTGTGTCTCGCAGGGAATGCCCTGCTCATCGGCGGAAGCAAGGCGCAGAAACAGGAGCACCTTCCGGGCATCGCGGCCGGCAAGACCATCGCCACGCTTGCCTACACCGAGGCGAACGGCCGTTGGGACGCCTCCGGCATCGCGGCGGTGGCCCGCAGAGATGGCGGGGACTTCATCCTGAACGGCACCAAGACGTTCGTGCTCGACGGCCACACGGCCGGTCTGCTCCTCGTGGCCGCACGGCGCGAAGGCTCGCGCGGCGACGCAGGGGTGAGCGTCTTCCTCGTCCCGTCCGACACCGCCGGCCTCGAGCGCCGCCGGCTGCCCACCATGGACCAGACCCGCAAGCAGGCGGAGATCACGCTGCAAGGCGTGCGGGTTCCCCCGTCGGCCTTGCTGGGCGAGGAAGGCACCGGCTGGTGCATCGTGCGCGAGACCGTCGCGCGCGCGGCCGTGACCCTTTCCGCCGAGCAGGTGGGCGGTGCCCAGCACTGCCTCGACACGTCCGTCGAGTACGCCACCCAGCGCGTGCAGTTCGGCAGGCCGATCGGATCGTTCCAGGCGATCAAACACAAGTGTGCCGACATGTTCCTGCAGGTCGAGTCGGCCCGTTCCGCCAGCTACTACGCCGGTTGGGCCGCCGCTACCGACGACCCGGAGCTGCCGGTGCTTGCCTCGTTGGCGAAAGCGTACTGCTCCGACGCCTACTTCCACTGCGCAGCCGAAAGCGTCCAGATCCACGGCGGGATCGGCTTCACCTGGGAGCACGATATCCACTTGTACTTCAAGCGCGCCAAGTCGAGTGAGACCTTGCTCGGAGACGCCACGTACCACCGTGAACTCGTCGCGCGGGGTATTGGCCTCTAAGCGTGGCCGGGGGCGGCTATGCGCGTGTCGATGAACTGGGTTGGCCTCGGAGCGCCGCCATGGCGCCCGCAGCCGGTCATCGGGAAAGGACATCCGTGAACAACCCACTGCACATGCCCGGCAAAGTGGTCATCGTTACCGGTGGTGGCAAAGGTGTTGGACGTGGCATCACCAGTCGCTTCCTCGAAGCCGGCACCGATGTGGTGATCTGTGGTCGTACGGAGCCCGCAACGCTTCCAACTGGCCGCGGCAAAACGGCGGTGTTCATCGCCGCCGATATCCGCGAGATCGAGCAGATCGACAAGGTGGTCGCGTTCACCGTTGAGCGCTTCGGCCGGATCGACGTCCTGGTCAACAACGCCGGTGGTACGCCCTATGCCGAAACGGCAGCAGCGTCGCCGCGCTTCTCCGAATCCGTTCTGAAGCTGAATCTCATTGCGCCGCTCAATTTCGCCCAGCGCGCCAACGCGGTCATGCAGAGTCAGGCGGGGGGCGGTGTGATTATCAACATCGCCAGTGTCAGTGGGACACGCCCGTCACCGGGCACGGCCGCCTATGGCGCGGCAAAGGCGGGGCTGTTGAACCTGACACAAACGCTCGCGGCGGAGTGGGCGCCCAAGGTGCGCGTTGATGCCGTGATTGCGGGCATGATTCGCACGGAGCAGGCACACCTCCATTACGGCGACGAAGCGGGGATTGACGCGGTCGCGGCCACCGTACCGTTGCGTCGTTTGGGCGAGCCGGAAGACGTGGGCGACGTGTGCCTGTTCCTGGCGTCTCCCCTGGCGCGCTACATCAGCGGCGCGAGCATCCTGGTGCACGGTGGCGGCGAGCGGCCTGCGTTCCTGGCCGCCGCGAAGAACACCCCCGGCTAACGGGTTTTCGCTGTCGCCGTCCAGCAGCTGACGCTTCGGCTTGCGCGTTCCGGGCTGCGTACGCTAGTGAGACAGATGGCTCGCGG
Source organism: Binatia bacterium (assembly GCA_046757585.1). GTDB lineage: Bacteria > Desulfobacterota > Binatia > HRBIN30 > HRBIN30 > JBHHYR01. Next base: position 3,424 of record JBHHYR010000143.1, read on the forward strand.
CGCAGGGTCAGAGGAGAAGCCATGTACGACCTGCAGGAGATCGAAGCGCTCAGACAACGCGAGTGCAAGTATTGCCGCCGCCTCCGAGGAGATGGTCCGCCGCACTGACACCCCGAGCCTGCGGCTCACGGCGAACCGCTTCGCGCCCCAGGTACCAGCGCGGCGGTGAGGGCCCTCGCGGACCGACGAGCGACTCCATGCAGCGTTTCGAAGGCGAGACGGCGGTGGTCACGGGCGCGGGCTCCGGGGTTGGCCGGGCGACGGCGTTACGCCTCGCGACGGAGGGCGCCGCGGTGGCCTGCCTCGACTTGGCGCTCGCCACCGCCGAGCAGACCGCGGCAGAAATCCGTGCGGCAGCCGGGACTGCCCGGGCGTACCGAGTTGACGTGTCGGACCCTCCAGCCGTACGCGCGGCGGTCACGGCAACCGCCAGGGAGCTCGGCCGCCCGTCGGTTCTGGTGAACTGTGCCGGCATCGGCAAGTTCGCCCATTCGCACGAGATGCCAGTCGAAGAGTGGACCCGCATCATCGGGGTGAACCTCACCGGCAGCTTTCTCATGGCGCAAGCGGTCCTGCCCTTCCTGCTCGACGGTGGCGGGAACATCGTGAACATCGCCTCCAGCGCCGGCTTGATGGGTCAGCCATACAGCGCGGCCTACTGCGCCTCGAAGGGCGGCGTGATTCAGCTCACCCGCGCCCTGGCCGCTGAATACTTGACACGCGGGGTGCGTGTGAATGCCGTGGCCCCCGGCGGCGTCGCGACGCCGCTGCAGCAAGCGTTCAAGCTGCCCGAGGGCGCCGACCCCAAAGCAATCCGCAAGCTGATAACCCCGCTCGGCAACGCGCAACCGGAGGAGGTGGCCTCTCTCATCGCCTTCGTCGCCTCCAATGAAGGCCGCTATATGACCGGCTCGATCCTGTTGATCGACGGGGGCCTGACGATCTGAGTCAGCGGCGCGGCGCGAGATGCGAGCCGTGCGCTGCGCCGTGGCCGCGGCTTCGACGGGTCAGTAGGAGGAATGCATGGCAGCGATGACGTTGCAGGAGATTGCCGCCCGCATGGAGATCGACGACCTGCTGACGCGGTACGCCACGGCGATCGATACGAGGGATTGGGACCTGTACGCGTGCTGCTTCACACCCGACGCGTTCATTGATTACACGGCCGCCGGTGGCATCAAGGGCAGGCTTCCCGAAGTGCAGCAGTGGCTTGCGGAGGTGATGGCACTGTTCCCGATGACGCAGCATCTCGTCACCAACCGCACAGTTGTCATCCAAGGCGCCGCAGCGACCTGCCGCTCCTACCTGTTCAACCCGATGGGGCTCCCGGACGGCAGCGGCGGACTGCTGCTGTGCTTCGATGGAGGGTGCTATCGCGACAAGCTGGTATGCACCGAGGATGGCTGGCGCATTACCGAACGGGTTGAGGAGACGAGCTACTCGACCCGCCGGCATCGGCTCATGGGCGCACCGGGAACCAAGAAGGGATAAGCGCCCCTGAGTGCCGATTCAGCCGAACGACACAAGGGATCCTGGTGAAGGGGGCGGGGCGCGGTTACCTCACGCCGGCATGGGCGAAGACACCCCTCTCGACTCACTGGTTATACCGCGGCCCCAGATCCGCCCAGGTGCTTGGGTAGCGTCCGCCCTGCGCCGCGTAGCGCGTGAGCGCATCGACGTCCTGCTCCTTCTTCAGGAGCGCGCCCACGAAGGGAATGTGCTCTTCGAGCTTCTCCCGGCTCAGGCCGGAACGGAGCAACGCGGCAATCCAGTCGATGAGCTCCGACGTTGACGGCTTCTTGCGCAGGTCGTTCTGCTCCCGCAGCCAGTAGAATTTGATCAGTACCTGGTCGAGGAGCTTGACGTCCAGCTGCGGGTGGTGGACGTCGATGATCTTGCGCATCAGCGGCACATCGGGGAACTCGATGTAATAGAAAATGCATCGCCGCAGGAAGGCATCCGGCAGCTCCTTTTCATTGTTCGAGGTGATCATGACGATCGGCCGGTGCCGGGCGACGATTTCTTCCTCCGTTTCGATGATCCGAAAACGCATCTCGTCGAGCTCGCGCAGCAGGTCATTGGGGAATTCCAGATCCGCCTTGTCGATCTCGTCGATGAGCAGAACATGGCGCTCCGCAGCGGCAAATGCCCGCCCGAGCGGCCCGAGTTTGATGTAGCGGCGAATGTCCGACACATCGCCGGTGCCGAAGCGGCTGTCGTTCAGGCGCTGCACGGTGTCGTAGACGTACAGCCCGTCGGCCGCCTTGGTGGTCGATTTGATGTGCCATTGGAGCATAGGCATGCCCAGGCCTTCGGCCACGTGCTGGGCCAGGACGGTCTTACCCGTGCCCGGTTCCCCCTTGAGGAGCAGCGGCCGCTCAAGGGCGATGGCACAGTTGACCGCATCGACGAGCGGGCCGGAGGCGATGTAACCGGGAGTCCCTTGAAAGCGGAGAAAACCGTTCTTCTTGCTCATACCCATTCCCTGAATGCCGTGAGATATCCCCGCACACCTACCGTCAAGGCGCAATCGAATCAAGCCTCTAGTAGATGCCGACCATCCGCCCGGCCAGGGCCAGCACCGCCACGGCGAGAACCGGGCGGATGATGCGCTCCCCACCGTGGACGGCCAGGCGCACGCCAACGACGCCGCCCAGCACGAACCCGGCGGCGAGCAACGCCCCTGGCACCCATGCGACCTGCTGCTGGACGATGAAGACGGGCAACGCCACAAGCGTGAGCGCTGCGTTGACGACGACCTTGACGCTATTGGCGTGTACCAAGTCGTCCCCTGCATATGAGAGCGCGAAAAGGAGCGCGATCCCCACCCCAGCTTGAAACGCCCCGCCATACAGACCCACCGCTACGAAGACCAGGGAGCTCACCGCAGCTGGCCAGCGCCGCCCAGCGTCGGGTGCCGTCGCCGCCGCCGGCCGCAGCAGAATCGGAATCAGCAGCAGCACCATCACCAGGCCGAACAAAGTCTCGAACGTCTTGTCAGCAACCCGCGAGATGATGAACGCGCCGGTGAACGCCCCGAGGCCGACGGGAACCACGGCCGGTCCGGCGCTCCGCAGGCCGGACATCCCTTCCGCCCGAAAGCGCCACGCCGCCGCAATATTCTGGCACAGAACGCCGACGCGGTTCGTGCCGTTCGCGACGGTGCCGGGCAAACCCACCAGCACAAGCAGCGGCACCGTGAGCAGGGAGCCTGCCCCGGCGAGGGTGTTCACGATTCCCGCAACCACGCCGCCGCCGATGAGCAACGCTACATGCGCCCCACTCACTATCGCCCACCCCGCCCGCCGCAGCGTGATCCAGCACCGAAACACCGACACACTGTTCCACACGTGCCAAAAAGCCCCCCGTCTCGGGCAGCGATTCTTGTCATGTCATCCGTCTGGCGCTTGAGCCCGAGCAACATACTATGAGTCGGTTTGCATTCCTACGCGCCCGGTTCCCATGCACGCCAGGGCGCGGTAGAATGAGCGTGCCGGAAGGAGGTTGTGGTGGCTACCCTGTTCACACGCATTATCAATGGAGAGCTGCCTGGTCGGTTCGTGTGGCGGGACGACCTGTGCGCAGGCTTCCTGTCCATCCACCCGCTACGACCGGGTCACACCCTCGTCGTGTCGCGCGCCGAAATAGACCACTGGCTGGACCTGGAGCCGCAGCTCGCGGGGCACCTGATGACGGTAGCGCAGGCGATTGGCAAGGGGCTTCACCGTGCCTTCAAGCCCGCCAAGGTGGCACTGATGATCGCCGGCTTAGAGGTGCCGCACGTGCATCTCCACGTGGTACCCATGGACAGCGTGCACGATTTGGATTTCGCCCGGCAGGATCTCCATGCCAAGCCCGCCGATCTGGACCGCGCCGCGCAGACGATCCGAGCGTCGCTGCGCGCGTTGGGGTTTGCGCACGTGGCCGAGTAATCTCCCCCCCTATTGCCACGCCTGCCGTAGGTTGCTGGCGACCACCGTTCGGTGACCGTTCTCAGTGGATACGCCTGTCGCGCCCCCGCCACGCCCGCTCGCGCAAGACGAATTTCTGCACCTTGCCGGTTGACGTTTTCGGCAGCGGCCCGAACTCGACTGCCTTCGGGCATTTGAAGTGTGCGAGCTCCATGCGGCAGTGGTCCTTGATGGCGGCCTCGGTCGGCGTGCACCCCTCCTTGGGAACGACGAACGCTTTCGGGACCTCTCCCCATTTCTCGTCCGGAACCGCGATGACCGCCACCTCGAGGACGTCCGGGTGCCGGGCGATGGCTTGCTCGATCTCGATCGTCGAGATGTTCTCGCCGCCGGAGATGATGATGTCCTTTTTCCGGTCGCGGAGTTCGATGTAGCCGTCCGCGTGCATGACCGCCACGTCCCCGGAGTGAAACCAGCCGCCCCGAAACGCCTCCGCCGTGGCATCGGGCTGCTGGAAATAGCCCTGCATGACATTATTCCCGCGCATCACCACCTCGCCCATCGTTTCGCCGTCCCGCGGAACGTCATGCATCTGCTCGTCCACCACGCGCAGCTCGCAGGCCACGAGGTTGGGAACCCCTTGCCGTGCCCGCAGCCTGGCACGCTCGTTCGCAGCAAGCCCGTTCCATTCCGGCTGCCAATCGCAGTACGTATGGGGGCCGTACGTCTCCGTCAGCCCGTACAGGTGCGTGATCTCCGCACCGATGCGTTCCCACTGTGCGAGCAACGTTGGTGACGGTGGCGCACCCCCGGTCGCTATCCGCAGCGTGCGCGGCAGGCACACGGTGGGCGCCGACGGATCGTTGATCAGCATGATCAGCACCGTGGGGGCACCGTTGAAGTGGGTGATGCCCTCCTCGTGCAGCAGACGCCAGACGACGGGTGGATCGACTTTGCGCAGCAGCACATGGCGCGTCCCCGCGCCGGTGCATGCCCACGCGAAACACCAGCCGTTGCAGTGAAACAGCGGCAAGGTCCACAAGTACGCCGCCGACGGCTCGAGCCGATGGGCAATGATTTCCGACAGCGCGTTGAGGTAGGCGCCCCGGTGCGTGAACATGACCCCCTTGGGCCGGCCGGTCGTCCCGGAGGTATAATTGATCGCGTACAGGTCGTCTTCGTGCTCGACGCGAAAAGCAAGCGACGGGTCCGCCTCGACGTCGATGAATTCCTCGTAGTGCGCTCCCTCGAAGACGGGGCCAACCCCGGGGGCGAACTCGGGGTCATCGATTGTAACCACTTGCTCCAAGCCCCGCAGGGCATCCTTCCGGGGCCCGGCTGTGTGCGCTAATTCCGCGTCAACGAAGTACAGGCGGGCACCGGAGTGGTCGAGGATGTAACCGACCTCGTTGGCGTTGAGGCGCGTATTAATCGCCACCAGAACCCCGCCGGCCAGTGCAACACCAAAGTGCGCTTCGAGCAAGGCAGGCACGTTGGGCGCCAGAACTGCCACCCGGTCCCCTGGCCGCAGACCTGCCCGCCGCAGGGCGGTTGCGAGCTTCCGCACACGCACCCCCAGCTCACCGTACGTCAACCGCCGCTGGCCGTACACCACGCCAACGCGCGTGGCGTACACCTGCGCCGCCCGTTCCATGAACAAGAGCGGCGTCAACTCGGTGCGATTGACCGCCAGTGCTGAGGTATGAGCTCCATGGTCCATGATGATTTTCTACCCGCATCGCTTTGCTGAAGGCAAGGCTGATCCGCGGCCGAGCCACGCACGCGGATGGGCAGACCGGGGGTCGGACGCTTCGCGGCGGGGCGCACGGGTGGCACACGGGCGTGTGCTGTGTATACTCACAGCGCTCATTTGCGTGTGGCGCTCTCGCATGCCGCACGGAGGGAGAACGCATGGTGGATGATCTGACACCGGTCCTGATTGGTGCGGGTCAGTACACGCAGCGTGGTGCTGACCCGGCGCAGGCCAAGGAACCGCTGGCGATGATGGTGCAGGTTGCGCAGCGCGCGGCGGAGGACGCGGGCGCGGACGCTCGTCTTCTCACCCACCTCGATACGGTCGCCGTGGTGAATATCCTCAGCTGGCACTACGGTAATCCCCCCGGTCTTCTCGCCGAGCGGCTCGGGGCGCACCCGACACAGGCGCTGTATACCACGGTCGGTGGCAACACCCCACAGTGGCTCGTCAACGAAACCGCAGCGCAGATCGCCACGGGGCGGGTGCACCTGGCGTTGCTCGCTGGCGCCGAGGCTGTCCGCACCTTGCTGCGCGCGCGCCGCACAGGGGTGGACTTGCACTGGACGTCCGGCGGCTCGGGACGGCCAACCGTCGTCGGAGATTCCCGCAACGGCACGAGCGATCATGAGGTGGCGCACGGAATGCAGATGCCGACGGCCATTTACCCGCTG
>JBHHYR010000144.1:0-9680 GCA_046757585.1 Binatia bacterium
CGAGCGATCATCCTGAAGCACAAGCTCGGGGAGGAACATTAGGATGCACAAGTACGAACTGATCATCTATTGGAGTGCGGAGGACGCGGTATACGTGGCCGAGGTACCGGAGCTACCGGGATGCATGGCTCACGGGTCTTCGCCTACCGAGGCTGTTGCCAATGCCAAGGAAGCGATCGATCTGTGGATCAACACGGCTCGTAAGGACGGTAATGTTATTCCGGAGCCCAAGGGTCGTCGTCTCCACTTCGCGTGATGTGTGTGAACGGTCGGGTTGATCCTTGACACTTTGAGGTTCCCCCTGATCTTGTGAGTCGAGCCCTAACTAGCGCTCGCTCGGCTGCCTAATGCAAGAAGTGCGTCCTGTAAGGACGCTCCCTGACGGAACATCGAATATCGAACAAGGAACGTTGAAGGAGTTGAGGTTCCCCCGATTTAGTGGACACATAGAAGTGGGGCAAGATCAGAGACACTTCGCCATTCGACATTCCTTGCTCGTAATTCGTACTCCCGTCCGCCTCTCTACGGAATGCTCCGCCACGTCCGCAGCACCACCCCGCGGAAGAAATCCACGGCGCTGGCCCGGTGTTGTTACAGAATCTTCCGGCCGTAGGCACTAATCCGCAGCACTCTCCGCTGCAACGAGCGACCGCCTGAAGGAACGACCCACAACAAAGCATAACCCTGAGCGAGCTGAACCGTCGCTAACTTGACCCGTGTAACGTTATAGGGTACAATAGGAGGGTGATCAAGACCCTTCGTCACAAGGGGATGAAGCGCTACTACAAGACGGGCGATGCCAGTGGACTCCCGGCCAACATGCTCGGGCGCTTGCGTCTTATCCTGGCGGACCTGGACGCGGCCGAAAAACCCCTGGATCTCAACCTTCCGGGGTATCACCTCCATCCCCTGAAAGGTGACCTCAAGGGCTTTTGGGCGATTGACGTCACGGCCAACTGGCGGGTGATCTTCTGCTTCGAGGGCACCGACGTCTACGACGTTGACTTAACTGATTACCACTGAAGGAGATAGATACGATGCCCATGTTCGATCCACCCCACCCTGGCGAGCACGTCAAGGCGAATTGCCTAGAGCCGCTCAAGCTTTCGGTCACAGCCGGGGCCAAGGGCCTGGGGGTGGCCCGCAAGACTCTCTCGGAGCTGGTAAACGGAAAGGCCGGGATCTCGCCCCAGATGGCGATTCGCCTCGAGAAGGCGTTCGGCAGTTCTGCCCGGCACTGGATGGAGCTCCAGATGAACTACGACCTCTGGCACGCTCAGCAAGCAGCATGTGACCTCGATGTGGCGCGTCTCCAGCGTGCCTAAGCCACGGGCGACCCCCGACCGTCGGTCGGCGATAATGCTCGGCTGATCGATCATTGGTGTTGCAAGTAGCGCTAACGACCCTCGCTCGGCGCCTTAATACAAGAAGCCATTCGATGTTCCTTGTTCATAATTCGTAACTCCGTTCGCCCCTCTACGCTATCCACCCCGGAGTCCTCGGCACCCGGCCGAGAAAGAAGTCGTAGGCACTTGTGTTGCTGTTCATGAGAATCTTGCGGCCATCGGGGCTAACCCGCAGAACCTTCCGCTGCAGAGAACGCAAGGCTGCGTCAGAAACGTTAATACCGATATTGACGAATCCACCCTCGTAACGATCGAAATCACGTTGTACCATCGGCGCGCACGGCTCGAGTTCGGCATCGTTCGGAGCCCAAACGCTTCTCAGAGTCACTCCGGCCAGCGTGGCGGCGTCGAAAGGAGGTACGGTGAGGCCCACATAGGGCAACCTTGCCTGCTCCGCGAGTGCCGCATATCGCCGTTCGAGCGAGCGGTTCTGAGTCCCCAGCACTCCGACCAGGGCCAGAGCCACTGCCAGTGCGCCGAGGGACGCTACTTGAGACACCCGGTACTTGGGCATCGATTTCTCCTAGAGCCGCGGAGAAAGCGACCTGGAGCGCCTAGCCAGATCACTTGTCATACCTGTATAACGATTGAAATCGGCAATTTATAGCAACCGAAATCAGCCAGTTACGGCAGCGATTTCTAAGTCACTGCCGTTTCAGGCCTTGTGTGCGCCGACCCAACTTGCTCTGCCCGTCGGTGGCCTTCTAACGGCGTGAATCGCTGGGCTTCTGCCCTCCGCCAGATCCCACCGCGAGACTCCCCCGTGCCGGGTATAACGATCCAGATCGGCGATCCATAAAACGAGTTTGCTATAAATTCGCCGTTTGGATCGTTATAGATGTAGAGCACCCTTGACCGTCAACGACAACCTCTGCGAGGAACGCTTGAAACCACTGACCCTGCTGGCAGCGGTGGCCATGATTTCGTCTGTCCAAGCGCCACAGGCCGGGGCCCGAACGGCCCAGGCCGGAGGCACCATCTCGGGCAGGATCGTGGACACCGGCAACACTCAACCGCTCTCGGGCGCGCTGGTCACACTGGTGCCGCTCCGGGCGGCCGCCGGTCCCGGCGACTCGGCCGGGGCCCCAAGCAACCTGTCGCAACAGACCGGCCCCGACGGTGCCTACCGCTTTACCGCTGTGGCAACCGGCCGCTACCGGCTACTCATAACGCTCCCCGGATACCGCCCGCGGACGCTCGAGGTCGAGGTCGGTGGCGCCGCGAACCTGAACCTCCTGGCGACGCTCCAGGTGGAGACCCTGACCCTCGAGGTCTTAAATCAGGACACGACGACCGTCGTGACGGGACGTGTGGTGGACGCCAAGTCGGCACGGCCCGTGACGGGGGTCGAGGTCTCGGTGGAAGGGACCGAACTCCGCACCGTGACCGACGCAGAGGGCCGCTACTGGCTGGTAGGGGTGCCGCCCGGGCCACAGGTGCTGCGTACCAGGCGGATCGGATTCGCCCCGGCACGTGTCTCGATAGTTGTGCCGCGAGAAGGCACAATCACCCGCGACATCCGCATAGCCGCGAGCGCGCTCATGATAGCGGGCGTGGTGGTGACGGCCGACCCGGCTGGCAGGGCGAGAGGTGAACTGGGGACGGCCAGCGTGATCGACCACGAGGCGATAAGGCACGAGACCGCCACTAGCCTGGCCACGATATTGGAACTGGTACCCGGCGTCCAACTCCAGCCACCCGGACTGGACCAGGTCCAACAGATCCCGCTCCGCGTGGCACCCACCTCCGGCTCCGGCGCCGCATTCGGCACCGGTACCAGGTCCGACGACCTGGCGTCGTTCGGCACGCTCGTCGTGCTGGACGGGGTGCCGATGTCCAACAACGCCAACCTCCAATCGCTGGGTCCCCGAGGAGAACTCGACTTCACCACATCGGCGGGCGGCGGGATCGATCTCCGCCAGATACCCGCGACCACGCTGGAGCGGGTGGAGGTGATCCGTGGTGTCCCATCGGCCCGGCTGGGCGACTTGACCCAGGGTGCGATCATCGTGGATACCCGGGCCGGCGAGGTCGAGCCCGAGGTCTCGAGCCAGTTCGACATCCGGACCGCCGAGGTGACCGTCGTCGGGGGCAGGCGACTGACTCCGACGCAGACTGCGACCTGGACATTCGACTTCGCGCGCACGCGCAACTCGCCGGGCCGCTCGGACGACAACGCCGACCGCATCGCCGGCCAGATCCTGCACCGAGCGGAAATCGGGTCCATCACCGAGCGTGGCGTAACCTGGCCCAAGCTCACGCTGGACACCCGGTTCGACTTCTTTCAACTGCTGGACGACCGGCCGGCCAACCCCAACACGGGGAGGACGCGCACGTCCTTCAGCCGGGACCGGGGCTTCAGGCTGATCGAACGCCTGAGGCTCAGGCTCACCGACCGGACCCGGCTATCGATCACCGGTGCGGCGACGGCGGTGAGGCAGCGCTCGCGCGCCACCGCCGATCTCACACGCAGCGCGCTCCCCTTTACCGACCGCCTGACCGAAGGCCGTCAGGAGGGTCGGTTCCTGATCGGGCCGTTCATGTCGCGCGTGGACGTGGACGGCAACCCGTGGCTCGGTTTCGGCCGCGTCGAACTGGCCAGTGAGCAAAACGCCTTGGGTGCCAATCACAAGCTGCTGGGCGGATTCGAATTGAGGCGCGAGTGGAACAGCGGGCCCGGCACGCAGTTCGACATCGAGTTTCCTCCGCAGTCGACGTTCAACGGCGTGCAGGGGTTCGACCGCCCGCGCGACAACCGGGAGATACCGGCACTCAGCACCAGTGCGGTCTACGTGGACGACCGGATCCGGGAATCTCTGGGATCGGCGACGCTGCAGCTGCAGGCTGGACTCAGAGTCGACATGCTGCACGACGGATCCTACTGGACCTCCGGCGTGCGTGACGCGGTGCTGGAGCCGCGTTTCAACGCTGAGTTGAGCCCGTTCAAGTGGCTCAGGTTCCGGGGCGGTTGGGGCCGTACGGCCAAGACACCCTCGCTCGGCGCACTCTACCCGGCACCGCAGTTCTTCGACGTGGTGAACGTGAACCAGTTCACCAACGATCCCGCCGAGCGGCTCGCCGTCGTGACCACGATTATGCGCGACCCCACCAACCCCGATCTCGACCTGACGCGAGCGACCAAGGCCGAGGCGGGAGTCGAGGTGGGGATCGGCGCCAGCGCGCTCTCGTTCGTCCTGTTCCGCGACAGGATAAGCGGCGGCGTATCGATCCGGCAGGAGCCCGCGTTCATATTGCGCGACCGCTTCGCGCTCACCGATTCTGTGATCGGCAACGGCATCAAGCCCGACATCATCGAGCCCCCGTCCAGCACCGACACGATCCCGATATTGATCCAGCGACCAGCCAACATTATCACTCAAAGGAACCGCGGGTTCGAGATCGTGGCATCGCTGCCCGAACTGAAAGCGATCCACACGCGTCTCCAGATAACCGGCTCCTGGGTCGAGACCAAACAGCAGACCGGCGCGCTGTTTTTCGGCCGGCAGAACGACTTCAGCGACTTCCAACTGTTGGAGACCGATCCCCGCACGCCATTCTGGGAGGGCGTCACCGAGATCGGCAAGCGCGTGCTGTTCATGTACCGCCTTGTCCATCAGGAACCCCAGGCCGGACTGGTGATAAGCGCTACGATCCAGCACAACATCACCGACGACATCCGCGACGCGGCCGGCACGGACACGTTGGCGTTTCTGGGGTTCCTGACCCGCGACGCGCAACTCGTGACGGTGCCTAAGTCTGAGCGCGGCCGCGACGAGTTCCGCGACCTACGGCAGCCGCGCGGCGGAACGTTGTTGACGTTCAGGGGATCGCCCGCCGACTACCTGCTGAGCGTACAGGTGAGCAAGACGCTGCCCTTGGACGGCAGGCTCAACTTCTGGGCGTTCAATTTGCTGGACCGGCGCGGCACGACGCTAAGTGGGACCGTGCAGCCACGGATATTCGCGCCTGTCAGGGTGGGTCTACGGGTATCGCTGCCCATGCGGGTTCTGATCGGCCAGGTGAACCCATGAGGGCCCGTGTGGGTGCAGCGGGGGCGGCACTGCTCCTATCCACGCTCGCGCCGCGAGTGCTCCAAGCTCAGCTCGCCGATGCAGTGGGACCGGTGGCGGCAGGCGGTACGCCCAGGTGGACCGAGGCGTGGAGTCCGCTCGTGCCGCTGGGGGAGCTGCCGCGCACGCTCCCAGGAGTGGAACTCGGGTTCGCAGACCTGTTGATTCTCTCCGCGCCGCGTATCGGACTGTTCTGGACTGCGGGCAACCCCGCGGCGCTGCCCCGCGAGGTCGGCGAACTCCGCACCGAGTTCCAGGTCGGGTCGGTCGATCACTCCGGCGACTTCCGCCGGCCGTTCGACCCCGGCGACGAGACCCACCAGGTGGTGGCGGGCAGGGTGTGGGGCCCGCTCGGCAGCAAAGGCGCCGGGATAGGACGCGTCGTGGTGGACCATGGGAGCTTCAAGAACCAAGCGTTTTCAGACCTGCTCGTGCCGTACTCCACCGAGCCGTTCACGGTGATCGATACGTTGGGCGAGGAAACCTCGCGCACCGCCGTGCAGCTGGAGGGCGCGGGCGGCTGGCAGCTGGGGCGGCTCGGCCTGGGCCTGGGCTTCGGCTACGCTCAGCAGGAGACCCGCACCGTGGAATCGGCCGTGCCCGTGTTGAACCGCACCGCCAACCCCGGCGTAACGGGCGGCGTCACATACGACCTGGCGGGCGGCAAAGTACACATCGGGACGTACGGCCGCTGGCAGCAGACGGCAGAGACCGTGTCCATCCTGTCTGTCGCAGCCGCGTCGCGGGTGTACCGCTTCGGCGGGTTCAACGATCCCACACCGATAAACCTGGTGGCGACGTTCTTCAGCCAGCGCTTCAACCACAAGGCGTGGGCCGCGGGTGCCACGGTCGGCGCGGAGTTGGGCGCAGTGTCCTGGACCGCATTCGCGCAGCGCGAGGACCTCACGTCGGAGAACTTCAACACCACGTTCGGCGAGGGCATGGCCGACAACTGGGACGCCGACGGCTGGACGGCCGGCGCTGCCGCGCAGGCCGACCTGGCGGCGCACCACCTGTTGGTCACCGTAGACGCGCGCTACTCCAACATCACCGGTGAAGAGAAACGGGCGGAGATAGATGGTACTCCGTTCACAACGGATGAAACGCGCTGGCACGTGAACGGGGAGCTGCGCGGGAAATCCGACAACGGGTGGGAGGCGGCGCTCGGTTTGGGGATCAAGCGCGAGGACCGCAGGCGGAGCGACGGCCTGGCCGAGGCCGCCACCGACATTCGGGCCTGGCGGCCCGCTGCCGCGCTCGAGGTCGCGCACTGGCTGAGCGCAACCGTCGCGCTGTCGGGAGGAGTGGCGGTGTCGGAGTACAACCCGTCGGGCTCGGTGCCCCTCGCCGCGACCTTGGGCCCCGTGTACCAGAACTGGTTGGCACCCGCCGTCGCGCTCGAAGCCACCGAGGCGACAGCGCATGCGTTCATGGGTACGCTCCGCTGGCAGGCGCGTGCTGCGCTGGGATTTTGGGTACAGGTCCGTTCCGAGAGCGCCTCACCGCCCGACAACCGTTCGGGGTTGTTGCCCGGCGCGCCCCGCGGCGACCGCGACAGGTTGCGGGCGGCTTTCGGGGTGGTGTTGGGAGGGAGGTAGGAAATGATGGGTATCGATATTCCGTTCGGCGTACGTAACCGCTTAAACAGCGGGAACTTAGCGGTCGCTGCTATAATTTGGCGGTTTCAATCGTTATACGGATATAGCAACAATCTCATGCTTACGCGCAGCCCATTCGGTCCTTTCGACTGAGGAGCACACTTGTGGTTGCCAAGCAGTTTAACCGGTTCCTGCCTCTCGTCGGTCTCGCGGTCGCGGTAGCACTCGTCACCGTCTTGGGCGCTCAGAACCGGAGTCTCAAGGGCCAGTACGCCGATCTCATGCAGCGCGCGACTCAGCCCCACCCCGGGATATTCGTGCCGACGTTCCATACCGCCACTCTAGGCGGCGATTCCGTCACGGTCGGCACTGCGGGGGCGGGCGGGGGCCAAGTCCTGTTCTTCTTCACGACCACTTGTCCGTACTGTCGGGAGTCGCTTCTTGCGTGGCAGCAAGTCGCGTCACACCTCAAAGCCGTAGGTAGCGCGAGCGTATACGGTATAGCGCTCGATTCACTGCACCTCGTACGAGAATTTGTCAAAGAGCACGATTTGGGCTTCCCGGTCGTGATGTTTCCCGAGGCGAAGTTGGCGCAATTGTATCGTGTCCGGCGCGTTCCTCTTGTCATGGTGCTCAACGAGGAGGGCAGGGTCGTCTATTCCAGAGCTGGGCCTCTGACGGGTCAGGCGGCGATTGATTCGCTGCTCGAGACGGAGGCGGTGAGTGCGCTGGCTGCGCGGCCGATCTCTATGCGCTGAGTTAGGTGAACTGAAGGTTCGTGTGGGCTGGCCGAGGCTGGCTTCGTGTTTGATGTAGAGTCATTTTCCAAGGAGGCATCATCATGTTTACAGTGAAACGGTTACTTCGCGGTGTGAGCGCGGCCCTGGTGGTAGCGGCACTCACTTTCGGCACCACGCAGGCGTTTGCGGCTACGGCCACGGCCTGTAACGAGCCTGGGCAGATCGGAACCTGTCCGCCGTTTACTATGACTTCCTGCAACGACAAGTGCGTTGAGCTGTTCTGGAGCGGCGGGGAGTGCTTTGCGGGTTGCTGCCAGTGTGCGATCTGACCGAAGTTGAAGTTAACCCCTGGCGCCTGCATAGGCGCCAGGGGTGCGCCGATCGTGCGTGCGGCACTAGCTATGACCGGCCGGACGGGGCTACGGAGCATCGAGGTGCTCGCTCGGACCGTGTGGCGCCGCACTGTGTATCACGCAGAGTAAAAGGAGTCAGGCGTATGGCCTACTGTAATAAGCTAATTGGGACTCTGCTCGGGCTCGCGACCCTCCTGGCTGCCTGCCAGCCGGGTGAGGTGACTCAGGTGGATCCCAGCGATATTAACGCTGACGCTCCGGATGTTCCTCAAGTGAATCGAACCACGCTCACGGTGCATGCGGCAGTGGACTCGGTCGACAGGGCGCTGGCCGATTCTCTGGGCTGGCGGGATGGGATCCCGGGTGCGGAGATCAACATCCTGCGCAATGGGACTGCTGATTGGAGTACGGTACTGACGGATTCGAGCGGCACGTTTCGGTTCACGAACATGATTCCGGGCCTGTACCGGGTTTATGGAGCCCGGACGCTTACAGACGGCGAGGCGGCTAGGCTGGGAGGTGTAGTACGGGCATTCGGCGACGGCCGGACGATCTCAGTTTCAGTTGAGGAAGAAACGACGCTCGAGTTGTCCATGATAGCCGACCGACCGCGGTCGCTTGTCATCAGCGAGATCGGAAACGGGGCGCCGGTGCCGTGGGAAACTGGCGGAACCGGCTACCAACTGGCCTACTATTTCGAGATCTACAACAACTCCGACAAGATGATGTACCTGGACGGCATGTTGTTCGGGATGGCAAACCTGTTTATCGCTGGCAGGACTTTGGGCAGCGAGTGCTCTGAGAGTCAGGCGGTGCGGACCGATCCCGAAGGAATCCATGCACTTGGGTTCCTGCGGTTTCCGGGATCCGGCATGGAGCACCCGATTGGGCCGGGTGAGACACGTACGGTGGCGGTGGCGGCGATCGACCACAGGCCGATTCATCCGACATTGATTGACATGTCAGACGCCGACTTCGAGATGGGCCTTTCGGGAGGTGCCAACAACCCATCTGTGCCTGACATGATCAACGTCGGGCAGCCGACACGATTCCTTCCGCGATGGCTCTTGGGGACACGCCACGTGTATTTCCTGTCACTCCCGTTGGACGTGGCGAGTCTACCGGTGGGGTTTCGGGATAACACGGGGAGGGAACGCCTGCGAGTTCCCAAGGACAAGCTCATCGATGTCATAGCCTTGAGGTCGATTCGGGTCCCGGATAACGCGGTGTTTCCTCCGTGCATCCCCATTGTGGCGCGTAGCTTCAACCGCTATGAAGGTGGGTTCCTGAACATCAGTTTCGATACCGATCCCACGTTCCCCAGTACGCGGTCTTTGCAGCGCAGGGTGCTGCGGATTGGACCCGGTGGGCGGAAGATTCTGTACAACACCAGGACCAGCGCTGTGGATTTCTTCCGAGGAGTCGTACCGCGCACGTGGCGGACGCTTCCGTAGTCTTGACTAGTACCCTTGGACATAAATACGATGACGTATAATGGGCTGGCGCTCTCTGG
>JBHHYR010000145.1:0-9609 GCA_046757585.1 Binatia bacterium
CCGAAGCTGCCGGTCCAGCAGGTAGCTGGTGACGCGGATGAGGCCGATGATCACATTTGCGGAGATGGCCGGGTCTCGATGCTCGATGCCTTTGCGGAAGATCTCGTAGGTGGTGCCAGGGATCTTGTTCAGTTCCCGCAGGCGGCGCGCGTAAGCGTCGTCTTTGGGCCATTCCTGGACGTTGCGCAGCCGTAGGAAATCCCGGTAATCTTCGAGCAGCTCTTCCAGGCTGGCGCGCGCCACGTTGGTGAGCTTGATCTCGGTCTCCTTGGAGGTTGCCGAGGCCATGCTGCCCTCGATGATGTTCTGCTTGCCGGAGCGCGCCGCCTGGACCATCTGGTCATGCGTGCGGCTGCGCTTGTCGATGAAGCGGTCGCAGAAATAGACGGTGGCGTCGTAGACGATCTCTGCCTTTTGGTAGGAGAGCAGCTTCTTGTAGCCACCATGCGGGGGGATGAAGCCGTGGCTCATGGGCGGCTGCTGGAGGGGAAAGGACGAAGGGGACGGCAAGGGCTCCGAGGACGATTTCTAGTAGTGTCTCCCCTTCGGGTCCTTGGTGTCATTCTGGTCCTTCGCACGATCAGCTCTCCTGCAAGTTCGGATAGCGGAGTTGATCGTAGAGCGAATACGGATTGGGCCGTCCTGCGGGAGTGAAAAACGGCCCGTTGGCCACCGCCTCTGCCGCTTCGAACCGTTTGGTATCGCGCGCGTCGAGTCGCAACGGTTGAGCCCCCCTTTGTGGCGACTCTTACACAGAACTGCTTCTGCGTACAACCAGTTAAGAGCCGAAACTTGGTGCGCTCCAAGAGCGCCGCGTCAGTCACCCGAACGTTCAACGCCACCGATGATCGAAGCGCCACAAGCCTTCGGCGCGTGCGTACTCGATGACCTGGTCAATCTCGCGTTGCTCAGGACGTCGACACAGCTCCGGATACTTCCGCTCCTCTACCGCACCTGCGGGATGGTACTGCTCCATCACGTTGAGATAGGTGTCTCGCGAGACCTCGTGCGCCAGGAACCGGACGATCGCGTGCGCATCCTCTGCGCACCCAGGCATTACCAGATGCCGGACCAGCACCCCGCGCACGGCAAGCCCATCGCGCGCGAAGCGCAACGGCCCAACCTGACGGTGCATCTCGCGGACGACCTGGCACACCACCTCCGGGTAGTCCGTGGCTTTGAGGTAGCGTCGCGCGAGCGCGCGGTCCCAGTACTTGAAGTCCGGCATGTAGATATCCACGACGCCGTCGAGTAGCTGGAGACTGCGTAGCGAGTCGTAGCCGCTGGTGTTATAGACGAGCGGCAGCCGCAGCCCGCCTTGCGCCGCCAGCCACACGGCTTCCAGGATCTGCGGCACGACATGTTCGGGGGTCACGAAGTTGATGTTGTGGCAGCCCTCGGATTGCAACTTGAGCATCAAGGCCGCCAACTGTTCAGCGTGCACCTCCACGCCGTCCCCCGCCTGACTGACGTCCCAGTTCTGGCAGAAGACGCAGCGCAGGTTGCAGAAGGAGAAGAAGATGGTGCCGGAACCGCGCCAGCCGCGCAGACAGTCCTCCTCGCCGAAGTGAGGAGACGCGGAGGCGCCCCGCGCGTAGCGGCCCGTGAAGCAGCTTGTCCCCTTGGAAATGTGTCCCGGAACTACCCGCTTCGTCGTAGGGCCGCCGCGGCGCAGGTGCACGCTATCGCCGCGACGTTCAGGTGGCAGCGCATGCAGCCGGTCGACCGCGCAATTGCGCGGGCATACCCGACACGCCTGCAGCTCAGCCACAGCAACCGTCACTCGCCGCTCGAGCTCTCGCGTCCGCAAGAGGCGCAGATAGCTCGGCTCGGGACGCTCGTCGACCACGAATTCACGCGCCGCATCAAAGCCTCCCTGACTCTCCTTTGCGAAAGGACGGGACACGTGGTTGCCACGCCAGTGTTTGCTGAGCGAACTTCCTATTCGATCTCCCATTTATTTTCTGATCAAGGCTCAGCGCGCGATCAAGCTGTACGGCGGAACGGGTTTCGCGTTCGGATGCCCGGGAACCGCGCGAAGTCGCTATCCGCGGTCAGCAGCTCCTTTACGCCGTGTTCGATCAGAAGACCGGTGATGTACGCGTCGTGGGCCAGATTTCCGCGCCGGCGACCGGCGGCGTGCCAAGTGGTCCCGCAGTGCCGTTTCGACGATGTACCGTAAGGGAACACCCTCGTCGGCAGCGCGCTGCTTGGCGCGGCGGAAAATCTCATCATTCAACTCGATCGTGGTCCGTATATATAAAAACATATAACACCATACATGAATATGCAACCTAGCATCTCGGGCAGCTCGACAAGGCTCATCCGGCTCTTCCCCTCTCTTCCCCGATTCCTGCTGCGTTCGATCGGGCGTCTCCCGTTCCTCCCGCCGGTCCGGAGTCTCCCAGCGCCGGCCCTCCGGCACGCTCACCACGACGTCGACGAGTTCGTCGTCGGTGGCGCGGATGCGAATGCCGTTCAGGCGGAGAAAGGCAAGGCTGCACGTCAAGCGCACGCGGTTGTTGCCATCGACGAACGGGTGGTTCTTCACCAGACGGTTGAACGATAGGCTCGCCCGCAGTTGCTCGAGTGTCCGACCGGGGCTTGGAGTCAGTCACGACGTCGTTCCTACCTGCTGCCCCCTTTGTCCCCCAAGGACGGCCCCAGGCCAACCGCAGCGGCGGGCGACGGGAAGGGTCAAACGGGAAGGTTGACCTTGTGCCCTTCGAGCTGGGAGAGGGTTTCCCGGGTTGCGTGGCGCGGGAGTGGGGTGCGCGGGATCGTCATTCATTGACGTACAGGAGCATATGATTTAGGGTACTTTGTATGCGCACCACGCTCGACATCCCCGCGCCGCTGCTGGAAGAGGCCCGGCGTCTACTGGGGTTCAAGTCGAAGACCGACGCGGTCATTCTCTCGCTTCAGGAGCTGGTCCGTCGGCGGCGCATCGAGGAGCTCAAGAGCATGATGGGCTCGGTCGACCTGGAGATAGACATTCCGGGCTCACGGCGCCGGCCGTCTCGGCGAAGATGATCTTCGTCGATACGTCGGTCTGGATTGCCGCTCTGCGCAAGGGATCGTCATCGGAGGCGCGGCAACTGGGGGCCTTGCTGGACCGAGACGAGGTGGCACTGGCGGCACCGGTGAGGGTCGAGCTACTGAGCGGCGCATCCAAGGCCGCTCTGCCCCGCCTGAGAAGAGTTCTCTCCGCTCTGCCCGTTTTCTACCCGAGCGACGACACGTGGCGACGGATGGAATCGTGGGTCGAACGGGCGGTCCGTGCCGGTCAACGTTTCGGTGTCGCCGACCTCCTGATCGGGGCGATTGCGGCGGAGCGCGCCGGAGCGGTCTGGTCACTGGACGCGGACTTCGCGCGCATGGCCCGGACGGGATTCGTGCGCACGTACACCCCCGCGACACGCTGATACGCAGCGCCTTCGCGCTTCTCGACGGGCGCGATGGTCTCCGTCCGTTCAAGCCGCTGCCACGCTCACGTGACCGGCCTGGCGGTACGAGATGCGCCGGCCATCGCCCCCAGACGGAACATGCCCAGCAGGAGCTCGGGATCCTCCGGAGACAGCCACAGTGCTCGCCGAGCGTCCCTCGGTGATCGGCCCAGCGGCCATTGGCCAGGCCCGGGACTCTTCGTTTCACGCCGGCGTGCTACCCTCACAGCGGGTCGTCAGTTGACTCGACGGTGCCAACGATAACCGATGTCTTCTACGTATTCAGTAACACAGGCGCAGAGCCAGTTGTCCCGGTTCGTCAGGAAGGCCGAGGAGGGAGAGCCCGTCCACATCCAGCGCAGGGCCGAAACTGTGGCCGTCCTGCTCTCTCGCGAGCGGATGGAGGCGATCGTCGAGACGATGGAGATCCTGGCAAACCCCGACGCGATGAAGGCCCTCATCCGGCATCGCGCAGGCCGACTGAAGCTCTTTCCGCTCTCGGCGCGCGAGGCCGTTTCAGCGGCGGTGGCCCACGCGCCGCAGGCGATTGTCAAGAACGAGACCATCCCCAGCCAGCGGCCCAGATCCGCGCGCATCCTGGTACCCGTTTACGCGCGCTGAAGGTGATCGATGAGGTTGCGCAGCAGCACGATCAGCTCGAGATCGTCGGCGTCTTCGAGCCATTGGGCGACTGCTTCCTGGCTGACGGCCTAGCTCAGGTCCACATGATTTGGATGTCATAGGGCTGCAGGCGCCGATCGTGGGTCACCGGAGTCAGGCCCTCCTCGGTCGCCTGCGCGATCAGCATGCGGTCAAACGGGTCGTTGTGATGCGCCGGGAGTCGCACCGCGCTTTCTGCATGAGAGAATTGATCGGCAGCCTCTCGAAACCGCTATCGATAACCCCGGCCTCGACCGTGTCGGGTATTCGCAGACGGCCGAGCGCCACCTTGATAGCGGCCTCCCAGGCCGAGGCCGCGCTGACGAAGACGATCTCCGCCTCGGCGATTGCCTGGCGCACGGCCGCGCGTAGCCGTCTGTCAGCAGCTCGCCACCACGGGAACACGTGGGTGTCGAGGAGTAGTCGGACGGCAGGCATCAATCCCGCCCTTCGAATGCCTTCTGGAGCTCGTCGGGGAGCGGTGCGTCGAAGTTGCGGGGGATGGACATCCGTTCCTTCCAGCCGGTTTCCCGGGTTGCGCGGTGCGGGAGAGGCCATGGCAGGCAGAGCGACCGTCGAGGCGCGGCCTGAGACGATGGCCGCTCCGGAGGGCGAACGGTTCAAGGGAGCTACTGCCAGATCGGGGAGGATTCACCAGCTTCACCCGGCCTTCGTCGCAATATTGGCGTACGCTTTGCACACGTCGGCATCGACACACTCGACGACCGGATCATCCTTTGTCATAACAAATGACGATGGCATCGACGGCGGAACCGATCGTCGAGCGGCTGCTCGATCTTCCGGTGCTGCTCCGGAAGAAGTCGCACTTCCTGTTCGGCCCGCGGTAGACGGGAAAGACGTTCCTCATCGGCCGCACGCTTGCAGGCGCGCGCTACTATGACCTCCTCGACAGCGGTGTATATCTCGATTTGAGCCACGATCCAGGGCGGCTGGCGCAGGAAATCCGCACCGGCGACGAGGTGGTGGTCATCGACGAGATCCAGCGCCTGCCGGTGCTGCTGAACGAAGTGCACCGTTTGATCGAGGCCCGCAAGGTGCGCTTCCTGCTCACCGGATCGAGCGCGCGCGCGCTGCGCCGTGGCGGCGTCAACTTGCTCGGTGGTCGGGCGCGTACCGTGTACCTCCACCCGCTCACCTCGCATGAGCTGGGGCCGCGCTACGATGGCACGCGCGCCGCGCGCGACGGTTTGCTGCCCTCGATCAACTTCTCCGACGAGCCGCAGGCCGACCTGCGGGCGTATGTCGGCACGTACCTGCAGCAGGAGATTGTCCCCGAGGGCGCGATGCGCAATGTCCCCGCCTTCAGCCGCTTCCTCAAGGCCGCTGCGTATTGCAATGGCACGATCGTCAATTTCACAAAGGTGGCCAACGACGCGCAGGTACCGCGCACCACGGTCTACGAGTACTGCGAGATTCTGAAAGACACGCTCCTCCTCCATGAGCTGCCCGCGTGACGGATGTCCAAGAAACGCAAGCCCCTCGGCTCCTCCAAATTTCACTTCTTCGACTCGGGAGTCGTCGGCGCCCTGCAAGAGCGCGACTTCCGGCCGCGCACGCCCGAGTTCGGTGAGGCGCTGGAAACCTGCCTGATGCACGAGCTGATGAGCTACCGCGACTATATCAGCGGCGAGCCGCTCGCCTACTGGCGCTCAACCTCCGGGTTCGAGGTCGACTTTCTGCTCGCCGGGCACACGGCGATCGAGGTCAAAGCGACGGCTACGGTGAGCAACCGTGACTTGCGTTCGCTGCACGCGCTCGGCGAGGAGCGGGCGTTCCGCAATCTGATCTGCGTCAGCCTCGAGGCGCGCACCCGTCGGGTGGGATCGATCACCATCCATCCGTAGGAAGCCTTCCTCGAGCGGCTCTGGGTGGGCGATCTCCGCTAGCACGCCGCGTTTATCGTCCTGCATTCAACCTTCGCCTGGCCGCCTCCAGAGCCCCGGGGAAAGGCCAGCACATCTCCCCTCCTTACCAACGAGGGGCCGGGGGAGGTTGTACCGGGTGGATCCGTCATCGTACTTCCGACCAGCAGCACTAATTCTAAGTAGCGTTCAAGTTGAGACTAACGATCCATGGCCATGCCATGAGGCTACGCAGGCGTTCATGGTCGGCCGCCAGCCGCGCTGATCACCACGACCACCTCCGCGGGTCCAGGCGGGAGGCCGCACGGAGCGTCGATATGCACTTGGCCATCGGGGTCGACCGTCGTTGTTAAGCGAATCGCTTCCATATTCGCCGAGGATATTGCGAAGAGCGTCCTGGAGTGCCTGGCGATTTTCCTTCGCCAAGTGTCCGAACTTGCGCACGCTCCCCCATGTGATTTCAACTGAAGCTAGCACTCCTTCGTTTGCGGCCCGTCATGTGGCGTGGCATCGTGTTTTCATGGCGGGTCGTGGTACGCTG
The DNA here is from genome assembly GCA_046757585.1 of Binatia bacterium. Classification (GTDB taxonomy): domain Bacteria; phylum Desulfobacterota; class Binatia; order HRBIN30; family HRBIN30; genus JBHHYR01. The sequence goes on from JBHHYR010000145.1 coordinate 6,531, forward strand.
GCGCGTACGTGGTTCGAACAAGCCGAAGCCGATCTCCGGGCCGCCGAGGACAGCGCTATCGCGGAACACTATGAGTGGAGCTGCTTTCAATGCCAGCAGGCGGGCGAGAAGGCGCTCAAGGCTTTTCTGTACGCCCAGGGCATGACGTCTATGATCAGTCACAGCCTCAGGCGGCTGCTGCGGGAGTGTGAGCGCGTGGAGGCGTCCTTCAGCGCCCTCGTCGAGGAGGGACGGCTGCTGGACCAGTACTATATCCCGACGCGCTATCCGAACGGCCTGGATGAAGAGGTCCCGCCGACTCGCTACTACGAACGGAGCGATGCCGAGCAATGTCTACGGTCTGCTCGCTCGATCCTCGCTCGCGTGAAGCCATTCTTCGCGAGCTGAAAGCGCTCGCTGCCGGATTGCGACGGGACTATCCGGTGGAGGCGGTCTACGTGTTCGGCTCGTTTGCGCGTGGCGAGGAACACGAGGCGAGCGACATCGACCTGCTCGTGCTCGGCGAGCTACCCGGCAGGGTGTTCGATCGCGTCGGTGAAATCCTGCGTCGGACGGATCTGCCCGTGGAACCGATCGTCCTGCCACCGCGGACCTTCGAGGCGCGATGGCGCGCGGGTCATCCCCTCTTTGTGCGCATCAAGAAGGAAGCGTTGCGCATCGCTTGAACGACTGGCGGATGGTGACGTTGATCCGCCCTGCTGCAAGCAGGTCACTTTTGCGGCATCCTATTGATACAGTACCTATCATTGCTCAATATGTATATTATAAGCGTAGCACAAGTAATACGATATATACGACGATATAATACTTGTATTACTAGCATAGTAGCGGACAACCTAACAACTGGCCATCCCTTCGGTGACCTCGCCCCAATTGATTAGGTTCAGATACAGCCGCGTGCGCCGGGGCTCGGCGTCGCGAATCAGCTCGTGAACGGTTTGTCCACCGCTCTCCCTCTCAAACTACGCGAGCACCGCATGCGAGTCCAGAACGATGAGGTGTACCCCGTTTTTGGACCACGATTTAAGTTAGAGTCGCTGCGCCCGGAGGCGGGGAGGAGGCGATGGCGAAGCAGCGGCGGCGGTACAGTGGCGAGTTGAAGGCGAAGGTGGTGCTCGAAGTGCTGAAAGGACAGCGGACAGTGAACGAGATCGCCAGCCGGTTCGGGGTGCATCCAGTGCAGGTCTTCCAGTGGAAGAAGCAGGCGGTCGAGGAACTGGCCCGAGTATTTGCGGATCGCCGCGGACAAGCCGAACGGGCGGCGATGCGGGAGAAGGCGGAGCTCTTCGAGCAGATCGGGCGGTTGAAGATGGAATTGGAGTGGCTGAAAAAAAGTCGGCGCCACCGAGTGACGAGAAGCGCGGATGGATCGACTGGGATCATGGCCGCTTGAGTGTGCGGCGGCGGAGAGCGCCGAGAATCTGACGTTGATGCGCCTGCTCGACGAGCAGTACACCCGGACGCCCTTTTACGGCAGCCGGAGCTGCGGGCGGGGCTGCGCCACTACTTCCAGTTCTACAACCACGACCGCTTGCACCAAGCGCTGGGCTATCGCACGCCGGCGGCGGTGTATGGCGCTGGTCGATGACGGGTCCCCGGCGCGGGCGGCCGTCACGCCCGCGGGCGACGCATCAGGAGGCCGCAGGAGCCACGATCGAGGCGGCGGACAGCCTGACCTACGCACGACAGCACGCGGTTTTTTTCCACATCGACCGCGCGGCCGGAGGTCCTGCCACGCGCGTCGGAGCAGTTGCCCATAATGTCGACGGGGACATCGTGAAATGCAACAGCCTGCCCCTCCCGTTACTCGGTGCGACTTCGCCGTCCACAATGTGGGCAGCAGCTTCAGCTATCATCGACCATCCGAACTACGCGCATGCGAAAAGAAGGACGTTTAATCAAAACCAAGAAGACGGAAGAGAAAAAACCAGAGCGCTTCCGGCTCAGGACACTAACTTAAAGACCGCTTTTCGTGGTCCAACGAATGGGGTACAGGTCACTTTTCGCTCACTGCGTAGCGCCTTGACAGTAGAACGTCCCGCGAAGCGTTTGAGAATCCCGAATGACTCGCCGGCACGAACGCGTCCGAGCGGCCGGATCACAATGTATGCGTCAGCGTCGGCCACCGCCACTTTCGTACCCGCGGTGATTTTGTACTTACGGCGCAATTCCGCCGGGATCACGATCTGCCCTTTCGGTATCGCTGTGGATACAGCCATAGCAACGTCTCCTCTAGTCTTATAACATTGCATATATTATTACCCCGAAGGAGCCTGCGAAAGCTCGCGCGCCAGTGGCCGCGCGTGCCCGGTCGCGCCCATCTCGGTAAAGAGGCGGTGCGCCTCGCGGAGCTCGCGCTCGCAACCGGCGTGATCGCCGGTCAGGCGGGTGAGGTTGGCGCGTTCCTGGTGAATGAACGTTCCTGCCTTCTGCCGCTGCTTTCCTCGACGAGGGCCTGCGTTGCGGCGACCGACGCTGCTCCTACCTCGGATGGTGCCGTGCTCAGCGGCTCGTCGCGGGGCTCGGAGCACCGCCGTCCGCCGAGGCGCGGGAGCTTTTGCGTACCGCTGCCCCCGGGGATGATGCCGAGCTTGACCTCGGGAAACCCGAATCGATGATCGCCCGTGGCGCCGATGCGGATGTCGCACGACAGCGAGAGCTCGAAGCCACCGCCCATCGTGTCGCCGTTCATGGCGGCGATCAGCGGCTTCGGCAGAGCGCGGAGGTCGTCCAGCAGCTTGTGGTAGCCGGCCGTCAGGCTGATGCCGATGCTGCGCAGCGCCTCGCGGTCGCTCGCGTACGCGGCGAGCTCTTCGACGCTGTAGTGCGTGATGAACTTGCCGGTCATGCCGCCCGTGAGGATCACGACCCGCACGTCGGGGCTCTTCCACCGCTCGATCAGGCCGGCGAGCTCGCGCGTGCCGTCCGCGCGGAAGTAGTTCATCGGGGGGTTGCTGTAGGTCGCAACGACTACGCCATTCTTCGATTCGGTCTTCCACATCGACATAGACGCCTCCTCTGACTTTCCATTACAGGCTCATGTGGCATCCACCCTGTCCACATCCGGTGCACGCGTTCT
>JBHHYR010000146.1:0-9512 GCA_046757585.1 Binatia bacterium
GCACAGAGAACCAAGGGGGGTGACGATGTACGTAGTGCGCCACCGTGCCAAGGGTCAGTGGTGGAGATACTTCTTGACTCTGTCGGCCGCGGTTTCGGTCGCCGCCGGCCTTGCCGTTTCCAGCAATAACAGTCAAGCGCAGTCACAGGGGGCTGCGGCCCGCCCGGCCGTACTCTACGGAGTCAGCGACACCACGCCTCCTTTGCGGAGCTTGCCACCCTTGCCGCGTGTGGTTGGCGAGGTCCGGACCCTGCCGATAAAGAGGTTGCCCGGACGAGTGGGCAGCGTGGGGCCATCGGGTCCTGACCCGGTGCTACAGGGATCATTCGGCGAGGTGAGCGCAGCGGTGCCCGGCACGAGTTTCGAAGGTGTGCCCAACGTCGACGCGGTATTGCCGCCGGACACCAACGGCGCCCTCGGCCCAGACCATTACGTGCAGATGGTCAACCTCTCTTTCGCCATCTTTGACCGCAGCGGCACTGAACTCATCGGGCCAACGTCCATCAATACCTTGTGGCAAGGGTTCGGGGGGGCGTGCGAGACTTCGAACGACGGCGATCCGATCGTGCTGTACGACCATCTTGCGGACCGCTGGCTGCTGGCCCAGTTCGCGTTACCCAGATTCCCGATCGGTCCCTTTTACCTGTGCATCGCCGTATCGGTGGGCCCGGACCCCACCGGCGCGTATCACCGCTATGCCTACCGGTTCAAGAAGATGCCCGATTACCCGAAGTTCGGCGTTTGGCGGGACGGCTATTACGTGAGCTTCAACCAGTTCAAATCAGGTTCCCTCTCGTGGGCCGGCCAGGGTGTGGCCGTTTTCGAACGAGACCGAATGCTGGCTGGCCTGTCGGCAAGGGCGGTGTACTTCGACCTGTTCAGGCTCGACCCCAACCTGGGCGGCATGCTTCCCTCGAGCCTGGAGGGCCCTTCGCCTCCGGCCGGTACATCGAACTATTATTCCGAGGTCGACGACGACGCGTGGGGCTACCCCGCAGACCAGCTTCAGATCTGGGAATTCCACGTCGACTGGAGCAACACGGGCAGCTCCACCTTCACTCAAACGGCACTCCTGCCCACGGCCGCTTTCGATACCAACCTATGCGGTTACAGCCGCAACTGCATCCCGCAGCCCGGTGGCACGCGGGTCGACGCTCTCTCCGATCGTCTGATGTATCGCTTGCAGTTCCGCACCTTCTCCACCCACGACAGCCTCGTGGTCAATCATAGCGTCGATGTGGACGGATTGGACCACGCAGGCATCCGTTGGTACGAACTGAGAAACACCGCGAGCGGCTGGAGCATTTATCAGCAGGGAACGTACGCACCGGACTTCGATCACCGCTGGATGGGCAGCGTCGCCATGAACCAGAACGGCGATATCGCCCTGGGCTACTCCGTGTCGAGCGACACTACCTTCCCGTCGGTCCGCTTCACGGGGCGCCTCGATACGGATCCGCCGGGCGAGATGACCCAGGGCGAAGGCGAGATCATCGGCGGCACCGGTTACCAGACCCACAGCTCCGGCCGCTGGGGAGACTACAGCAGTCTCGTGGTTGATCCGATCGACGACTGCACTTTTTGGTACACTCAGGAATACTACGCGACCGTGGGGAGCGCGCCCTGGCAGACGCGCGTCGGATCTTTCAAGCTTCGCGAATGTGGAACGCCAACGGCCTGTAGTATCGATGCCGACTGCGACGACGGTAATCGGTGTAATGGGATCGAAACCTGCCAGGGCGGCACGTGCGTAGCCGACACGCCGGTGAATTGTGACGACGGAGACGCGTGTACAACCGATCAATGTGACAGCTCGACGGGCGCGTGTGTTTACGATCCGGTCAGCTGCGCCGATGCAAACGTGTGCACGACGGACACGTGCGATCCCTTAAGCGGTTGCGACCATTCGCCGATCAGCTGCGACGACAACGATGCCTGCACCGCCGATAGCTGTGACACCGTCACCGGCTGCGCCAGCTCTCCGATCGACTGTGACGACGCTGATGCGTGTACCGCCGATAGTTGTGATCCCGCGACGGGTTGCGTTCACACGCCGATACAGGGCTGCCAGCCCGGTCCGGTATGCGGCAATGGCGTCTGCGAGGGTGGAGGCGAAGACTGCATCACTTGTCCGGACGATTGCGGCGGGAGCGGCAAGAACAATTCGAAGTCGTGCTGCGGGAACGGCACCTGCGAAGGTAAAAAGGAAATCAACAACTGCCCCGTTGACTGCGCCGGCTGATCCGAAGCCGCTGCCGCCCGGCAACGGGGCCCCCGCGGGCTCTGCAACCGTTTCAAGTTCGGCACGGGACGGCGTCTTTGCTGAGTGAGGGGAGGCAGGGATAACGGCCCGCTGGTATCTTCGGATTGAGGTTAGCTGTATCCCTGATCTACTACTTCCGAGAATCTTGGCGTGACGCGCGAATTTCAGTCTCGTCATTCCCGCGCGGGCGGGAATCCAGATGGGACGGAGTGGATTCCCGCTAGAAGATTGCGGGAATGACGGTGGGGGAGGGCGGGGTGGATTCCCGTCCCACGCTTTCGCAGGGGGGCAGGCTTTGAAGATAGCCGGCATGACGGAAAATGACGGAACAGGGATCATGGGTTGGGTTGCGGGGGTCAGCCCGCACAGAGCTTACAGACTGATAGATTTTACTCAGGGGCGGGGGAAATGGGCCGCCAGGGATTCGAACCCCGGACCCGCTGATTAAGAGTCAGCTGCTCTAACCAGGCTGAGCTAGCGGCCCGTCTTTTGGAACCCCAACTCCTCCGACGCCAGCTGGCCCGGTGCCGTGTGGCTCCGGACAACACTGCCTGCGTCGCCCGCCGTTCCCAGTGCTGCGCTGCGCGGCGGATGCCTGCTTGTAGCGGGCGAATACACGTGCCGTCAAGCGGTCGTTTGACGACCCGGTCGTGGGGCGGCGGCAACTTCTTTTAGCAGCTCAGCCCATGCGCGGTGTTCTCGCTCTGGCCGGCACAGGTATGCTCGCTGCGCACAGGCACGGGCGAGTTCGGCGTAGCATTTTTTGTTGCTCTCGGCGCGCCACATCAGCCGCGCGAGGGCCTGCGCAGCTCCGACGGGGAACATGCCGGGATAGCGCGTTCCCAGGAGCCCCATGTTTCCAGGAATGCGGGTTGCGAGGATCGGCACCTCGGCGGCGAGTGCCTCGGAGATGACGTTCGCCCCACCTTCGGTCCGCGACGACAACACTAAAAGCTGACTCCGTGCCAGGGCGCCGCGTACTTGCCAATGCGGTTGCTCGCCGAGCCACTGATACCGTGGATTGCGTTGCGCTTCCGCTCGCGCCTTGTGGCCCAGCGCCTCGCTGATTGCTCTTCCGAAGTGCAGGACACGTATCCGGGAAGTCGGCGGCAGGTACCGGACAGCGAGCGCCGCGCGCAGCGGGTCCTTGACCGCCCGGAGGTTGGCAATCACGCATACATCGAAGCTGCCGGTGCGCCCGGCTCGCTTCGTCAGCGGTGCCGCAGATTGATACATGACCCGCACCTTGGGTCGCAAACGACGGGGCAGCTCTCGCACGCCGAGCGGCTGCAGCACGATCAAGCGAGTTGCGAGCTCGAGGGAACGCCGCGCCCGGCGGCTGCTTCGGATGTCGCCATAGAGATCCGTCCCGGTCAAGGCCACAATCAACGGCAACCGAGGGTGCAAGCTGCTGAACGCGCGCACACTCTGGAAGCTACGACGGGCGTGCATCGCAACCAGTAGATCGCAGCGTTCGCTGGCGTAGCCGGTCGCAACGCTTACGCGGTGCCCGAGCACGCGCAGGATGCGCGCCCAGCGTGTGGCGGTCGTTCTGTTGCCGGACCGGCTACCCGCGCCGGCAGGGCAAATGATCCGGATCGTCATGCCGGGGCAACCTAGGGATCACGTATCGCGAGTACCATCATCTCCGAAATTGCGTGCAACGACGCGTACCAGAATATTCCACACGATCAAGAGTCGTGATAGGGAACTGCACGGTATGCACCAGGACGCTGCACGGATTCCTTCTGCCATCGCGCGCGAGCTGGCCGGCTGGCTGCTTGACGCTCGCGCCCGGACGCTCACTCTCGTCAGCGACCTCGATGATGATCAGCTGATGGGCCCCCGGCTTCCGATCGTCAACCCGCTGCGCTGGGAAACCGGGCACGTGGGCTGGTTTCAGTGCTACTGGGTGTTGCGGCACGCCCGCGGTGAGCCTCCGGTGCGTGAAGACGAAGACCGCTTGTACGATTCGATGAAGGTCCATCATGATACGCGTTGGGATCTGCTACTGCCGTCGTGGGCCGACACGTTGCAGTACGCGAAGACGATTCTCGACCGTGTGCTGGTCCATTTGGAGGAGCGCGAACCTACGGAGCAGGAAATCTATTTCCACCGTTTGGCGGTTTTCCACGAGGACATGCACGGCGAGGCGTTCACGTACACCCGTCAAACACTCCGTTACCTCCGTCCCCGGACGGCGACGGGCGGCGCGTCAGACCCCGAACGCCCAGCGGGGGCACTCCCCGGTGACGTGTCGGTTCCAGGCGGAACGTTCCGGTTGGGGGCGACGCCCGGCATGCCGTTCGTCTTCGACAATGAGAAGTGGAGTCACCGTGTGGAGGTCGCGCCTTTCCGGATTGCACGAGCGGCGGTCACGAATCGGGAGTTTGAAGCCTTCGTCGAGGACGGCGGCTATGGGCGGAAGGCACTATGGAGCCCCGAAGGCTGGACGTGGCGAGAGGCTGCTGGCGCTGAGCACCCGGTGTATTGGCGGAAAGATCCCGCTACGGGACGGTGGCTGCGCCGCAGCTATGACACGTGGGTGGGGCTCGAACCGCATCACCCCGTGATCCACGTCAACTGGTACGAAGCGGATGCCTATTGCCGCTGGGCGGGGCGGCGACTGCCAACGGAGGCGGAATGGGAGATGGCCGCGTCCGCGGAACCGCGCCCGGATGGCCGGGCAGTGCAGACTCGCAAGCGCCGTTATCCGTGGGGCGATGATCCCCCAACCCCTGCACGAGCCAACCTCGATGGCTTCGCGGGTGGATGCGTTGATGTCGGTGCCTGCGCCGCTGGCGACAGCGCCTTTGGTTGCCGGCAGATGCTCGGCAACGTGTGGGAGTGGACCGCGACGGACTTCCAGCCCTACCCGGGGTTTGTTCTCGATCCCTACAAGGACTACTCGGCTCCCTGGTTCGGCGGACGCCACAAGGTGTTGCGGGGCGGCTGTTGGGCCACCCGCGCCCGCTTGCTCCGGAATACGTGGCGGAACTTCTATACGGCAGAGCGACGGGACGTGTTCGGCGGTTTCCGCACGTGCGCCCGGTGAGCGCGCAGAGACGACGCAGTCGCCCTGCCAGCGAAACCGCTCACTCCATGCCGAGTAACTGCCGGCCTTCCGGTGAGATCATCCGCGGGCTCCAGGGTGGATCCCACACGACCTCGACCTCCGCTTCCGCGACGTTCGGGAGGCTCAGCAACCTCCGGCGGGCGTCGTGCGCAATGGACGCGCCCATGCCGCACCCCTGTGCGGTAAGCGTCATCTTCACATCGACTCTGTGGGTTCCGCCCGCTAACGGCGAAATCTGCATATCGTACACGAGACCGAGATCAACGATGTTGACCGGGATCTCGGGATCGTAGCAGCTCTTCAGCTGCTCCCACACCTGCGCTTCGAGATCGGTGGATTCGCCAGCACCCTGGCTCGGCGTGGCGAGTGGCGCGACGGCGACTTCCTTGCCGATCGCATCGGCATCTTGGCCGGCTATGCGGTACAGCCCTCCGTAGCTCGGTACCTGCAACGTGTACGCGCCCCCGAGCGACTGCGTGATGATCGCCTTGGTGCCTTTCGCCAGCGTAACAGCATGGCCCGCGGGAATCTGTAGCGCATCGCAATCACGGCTCAGTTCAACTTGTTCCGCGCTCATATAGGCCTCCTTTTCCGGACAGGCAGTGATCGGATTCCGTACCTCATCGGTGACATTGCAACAATCACCGCCTATGATACCGGAGGGACCTGCTTCTTGCTACAAGGCCGGGAGCTGCGAAGCCATAGGCGGGCGCCACGGCTCCGCGGAGCCGTGGCATCCCCTCTCACCTGACATGGGGTCGCCAGCCTCAAGCTGGGCGGAACTTCTTCCACCACGGAGCGCCGGGTTGGTCGTATTTCGCCTGGGCCTTCGGCTTCGCCGCCCGCCGAGACGCCGGCTTTTTTGCAGCACTCTTCTTCGGATTCTTCTTCGCTGTGGCTTTCTTCGCCATCTCGTCATCACCTCCCAGAACGTTCAACTTGATTGTATGAAGTGCCGCTGAGACCGCCAAGTGTTAGCGGCAGCTCACCCGCAGCGACTCTGACTATTCCTGTACGACTCCCAGCTGTTGCGTCCCCTTCACCTGCTTCGGTTGCCGTCACGCTAGCCAACGTGCTCTCCAGGCCGTTGCGCTCCCCTGCTGCAGCGGTGTACCAGGACTCAAGAAGATGCCAACGAAAAACAGCATCGTCAACTTGGCTGCGTTCAATGGGAGCAACGTGCCAGTGAAATTCGAGCACAGTACCCGCGCGTGCCGGCTTTCCCAGCATGACGCGGACCGTGTATACATCATGGCGAGCCAGGTTGCCAGCCGTCCTCGACTGCCGGCCGCAACCGATTCGGGAAGGGGAGGGCGATGATCCCAAGCGAACGGGAGGTTGTCGAAAATCTGACCCTCCTGATCGACCTGTATCAGCTGACGATGGCCGCGACGTATTTCGCGGAAGGCATGACTGCTCCGGCCACGTTCAGCTTCTTTGTTCGCGAGTACCCCGCCGACCGGGCATACCTGGTCGCTGCGGGTATCGAGGACGTGTTGCGATATCTGGAGAGCTTTCGCTTCACGGATGATTCGCTGCGCCACTTGCGCCGGACCGGCTTGTACCGCGACGACTTTCTGGACTACCTCGAGCAGCTGCGTTTCAGCGGTGACGTCTGGGCGTTTCCCGAAGGGTCGATCTGTTTCGTACCCGAGCCGCTGCTCGAGGTGACGGCACCAATCATCGAAGCACAGCTGGTGGAGACCTACCTCATTAATCAGGTCAATCTGCAAACCATGATTGCCACCAAAGCAGCCCGCTGTGTGCACGCCGCGCAGGGCCGCGACCTGGTGGACTTCTCGTTGCGCCGGACGCAGGGGAGCGACGCGGGCATGAAAGTGGCGCGCGCTAGTTACATCACCGGATTCAGAGGCAGCAGCAACGTGCTGGCCGAGAAGCGGTACGGCATCCCGGCCTTTGGCACCATGGCGCACTCGTATGTGGAGAGTTTCACGGATGAGGTCGAGGCGTTCCGCGCCTTCGCGCGTCAGTTCCCGACCAACAGCACGCTTCTGGTCGACACGTACGATACCCCGTCCGGGTTGCGGAAGGCGGCGCGCGTCGGAAAAGAGATGGCCGCACGCGGCGAGCAGCTCAGCGGGGTGCGACTGGATAGTGGTGATCTGTTCGAGCTCAGCCACGCCGCGCGCCGCATCCTGGACAATGCGGGTCTCGTTGGGGTGAAGGTTTTCGCCAGCGGCGGCCTGAACGAATACAAAGTTGCCGATCTCGTCGAGCGCGGTGCGCCGGTCGACGCGTTCGGGGTGGGCACGGACATGGGAGTTTCGGGGGATGCGCCGTGGTTGGACTGCGCCTACAAGCTGGTCGAGTACGCCGGGCGACCGCGCCTCAAGCTGAGCGCGCACAAGGAGACGCTGGTAGGCCGCAAGCAGGTCTGGCGTGCGTGGGACGGGGACGGCAAGTTTGAGGCGGACCTGCTGGCCCTGCGACACGAAGGTGCCGAGACGATCGCAGCGCAGTTGGGTGGCGCGGGAGGGCACATTGAACCGCAGTTGCTGCCAGTGATGCACAACGGGCGTATCACGCAACCGCTGCCCACCCTGGATGCCATCCGGGGGCGCTTTGCAGCTGAATTCCGGCGATTGCCGGTAGCGTACAAAGCGTTGCGGGGCGCGGCGCAGTATCCGGTGCGAATCAGCAGCGCGCTGCAACGTGAGCAGGCCGCGACCGCTGCTGCGTTGCGCGCCCGCACTGAGTTCTGAAGAGGAGACATGGGCTCGCAACCTCGATCTCGCCGTTCTCCACGTCACTTGATTTGCTGGCCGAATCCGGGTACGCAAGGTCACTGTTTCCCTAAACGCGGCCTGGATGTATTTGCGCGCCGTGTCCGAGACTGTGGCGGTCTCACTGCGTACGTCCCCGTCGTCTAGCCTGGCCCAGGACACCGGCCTTTCACGCCGGCAACACGGGTTCAAATCCCGTCGGGGACGTCCGAATTTTCAAGGGGTTTTCGGGAGAAACTGGAACTTGCGCGGCCGCATACTGAGCGCACGCCGGCGTGCAGCGGCTTCAAGTCGCGCAACACGTCGCGCACGTCCGGCAACAGGCGAATCGATCGGCTGCTCTTCGAGGTCTTCGGCGTGGCCTCGCTGCGAGCGTGGCGGCCTCAACGCAGAATCAGGCACTGGCGGCAATCCTCTTCCCGTACAAGGAAGTGCTCGAGCTCGACCCCGGTTGGCTGGATGTCGGTGATCACAAGCAAGGGACCCCCGAGCGCGTGCCGGTGGTGCTGACACGCGCCGAAGTACAGGCGCTGCTGGCCGCCCTTGACGGCGTCGCGTGGGTATCTCTGCCCAAGGGAAAGAAGAACCGCCGCCGTCCCTAGGTGGCAGAGAACGAGTGAGTGCGGACACATCTTGAGGTCTCTGGCTAACCATATCGAAGTTGCGGCACCGGCGACTGTTTTCGGAATCGGAGCGATCACTTTCGCCGTGGTCGCCAGCCAGGGATGGCCGGGAGCTCCGCACGAGTGTCTGTCCAATTCAAACTGCTACTGCGAAGCCGCGCGCCAAGGGTGGATCCGGCAGCCAGCCAATACCTGGTCTTGCCTAAGTGGCGTAGCCGTCGGACTTGCGATCGCTTGGTACTCCTGGAGCCGACGTCGCAGGACCGCTGGAGCCAGGCCCTCCAACCGAACGCGGGAAGGCCCCTTCTTCCCCGCACTGTACGCTTCGATCGTCACGTACTCCGGCGTAGGTGGCTATGGGCAAGCCTCGGCCTGTACGTACCGGCTCTTGTCCTCTGGCGCTTCTCTCTTTCAGGCCGCCCGCTCTGCGATCCAGGTTCCCTCCTCCAAGGTCATGCCGCCTGGCACGTGCTCACTGCACTCAGCCCCGGGTTTCTGTTTCTCTACTTCTGGAACGGCGAGGTGCGCGCTGCCGCCCAACAAGGCGATGAAGCTGACCGGCCATAGCTCGGGCCACCAAGCCTGGTAGAGGGAGGAACCAATCACGGAATCCACCGAACCGCCGCATACGTGATCCGTATGTGCGGTGGTGTGGAAGGGGGTGGGCCGCGAGGCTCCTCCCTATCCCGATTCGGCTTGGCGAGCGAAGGAAAGTCGGCTAGATTCTTGGAACCATGGCTGACGTTGAGTCGAAGGTGAGCTATTCTTAGTTGAAAATTGAAATGGCTCCCAACCCTGTGATTTCA
>JBHHYR010000147.1:0-9448 GCA_046757585.1 Binatia bacterium
TTCGGCACCTTGGCTACGCGGCTGAACGACGCCCTCGGGCAGGCTCGTCGGGCGCTGGAGCCGCACGCCGCGAGGTTGCCTGACGGCCTGCTGGCTGCGTTCGACGCGCTGCTCGCGGAGTGCGCGCAACGCCGCATCCGCATTGCAATCTATGGTGAGGTCAAGGCTGGCAAGTCGACGCTGCTCAATGCCATCGCCGGCGCAGCACTGTCGCCGGTAGCCTTTGAGCCGCTGACGTCCGTTCCAGTCCGTGTCACGTACGGAGCGAGCACCGCGTGGCACGTCGCGGAGTGTCGCCTGGACAGCGTCGAGGAACTCGAACGTCTCATGCGGACCGACGCCCGCGACGCGGCGCTCAACGGTGCCCGCGAGGTGGTGGTCGAGACGCCGCTCGATTTGCTCCAGTTGGGTGGCCAGGTGGACCTGGTGGATACGCCGGGCGTCGGCAACGCCGCGCAGTTCGACGCAGTCAGCGCCGAAGTGCTCGGCGGTCTGGATGCCGTGGTGCTGGTCGTGCGCTATCCCGCCTTGTTCACACAGTTCACCCGCCATCTCACGACGGGGCTGCGGGCAGACATCGGCAAACTGTTTGTGGTGTGGAATCTCGACGCCGATTGTGTCGAGCTGGCGCCCGAAGAACGGAGGCGGCACGCCGAAGTACTCAGCGCTGCTGTGTCCGGGGCGCACGAACTATTTCTTGTGGATGCCCGAGCGGGCTTCCGTGCCATGCAAGCCGACGATGGGGCGGGGAGTATCGCCAGTGGGCTCTCGGCGCTCATCGCCGCTCTGCGGCGGTTTATCTCGTCCAGTGGGCGCCAGGTGGCGGCCCTGCGGGAGGCAGCGAAGCGTAGCAGCCGGGCGTTGAATGATGCGCACCGTTGTCTGACGGAGCGCCACGCCACGCTTGACCGGATGCTCACGGATACCCGCACGCGGATCCAGGCCGTGCAGGCCGCGGCGGATGCCGAGTCGGTCACGGCACGCAAGCGGCTAGCAGATCTTGATGCGGAGGTGACCCGCATAGGTCAGCATGCGACGGCGGGCGCGTCGCAGCTCGCGGACAACCTTCGCCGGCACTTGCGTAGCGCGCGGCGGCGGTGGATGCGCGGCGGCGATTACCGCACCCTGGAAGCCGCCATCACAGCCGCACTCCGTGACTATGCCGGTGCCGCCGAGGCCGCGAACGAGGCGACGATCCGTGCCCTGCAGGGGGCTGCCAACAACTTTGGCGCATCCCCGACCCTCGCGCCACGAGCTGCTCACGTGCTCGCGGTTGAGCAGCTCGCGGCACAGGAGCAGGTGAACCGGGCCGCGAGCGGCCGCTGGCAATGGGTCCGCCGCGCCGTCTGGCACCGCTGGTACCTGCCCGGCCTCGCGACGTTGGAGCGCGAAGGCATCCCGGCAGATGTGACGTCGCAAATCGCGTGGGTGAACGGGATGCTGCAGGCAACCCGGGATGCCGCCCGTGCGACGCTTGCCACGAGGCTGGGTGATATCACACAACGCGCGCAGGCTGAGGCGCAGCAGATCAGGCTTGCAACGAACGCCGTGGCTAACCAAGCCGAGTTCGAAGAACTCGACAAACACCTGCCGCTCGTTGCCACACAGTACGAGGCCGTTGCGCGCATAGGGACGGAGGCCCGGACGCTCCTTCCGTAAAGCGCCCGCTGGCTGCAGCCCCGGATCTGTAGGGTGTGACACGGCCCGTCGAGTAGGGCCGAGCGGGCCCGCGGCGGAGCCGAGCCTGGCCGGCGTGTGGGCTACGGGCCCAGGCGTTCACCACTATCGGCGGCGAACACGTGGAACGCAGCCGGTGGCGCCACGACCTTCGTGGGGAGGTCACGTGCCAGGCCCAACAGACGCACCGTAACCCGAGTCGCCCCGATCGTGCCACGCACCAAGGTCTCGCTGCCCAGGATCTCGCTGGTCGCGTGGTCGAGCCGCGCTATCAGTCCGCTGCTGTCGGGGCCTGCCGCGACGAACGCCTCCGGCCGGATGCCGATCGTCAAATGGCGAGCACCGGCTCCAAGGCTCGTGCGTAGCGCTGCTGGCGCCGGCAAGGACTGATCAGCGATGCGCAGCGTGCCGGCGGCGTAGTCCGCCGGCAACAGGCTCATGGGGGGGGTTCCGATGAAGCCGGCTACGAACGTATTGCCTGGGCGTTCGTACATTGCGACCGGGCTGTCCACTTGCTGGATGCGGCCCTGATCCATGACGACGATGCGATCGCCCAATGTCATCGCTTCGGTCTGATCGTGTGTGACGTACAACGTCGTCACGCGCAGCTGACGTTGCACGTTGCGGATGTACTGCCGCACGCCATGTCGCAGCCGGGCATCGAGGTTTGACAGCGGCTCGTCCAGCAGAAACAGCGCCGGCTCGCGGACCAGGGCACGGGCGAGCGCCACGCGCTGGCGCTGGCCGCCGGAGAGTTGGCCCGGACGCCGCTCCAGGAGGTGGCTCAACTCGAGAAGGCTGGCAACGTTCTCGGCGTGTTGGCGGCGCTCCGCTCGCGCCATGCCCCGCATGCGGAGTGGGAATTCGATGTTGCGACGCACGTTCATGTGCGGGTACAAGGCGTAGTTCTGGAACACCATCGCGACGTCGCGTTGCTGCGGCGGCAGGCCGTCGATGCGCCGGCCTGCCAGATGGATCGTGCCCTGGGTGAGCGATTCCAAACCGGCCGTAAGGCGCAGCAACGTCGACTTCCCGCAGCCGGACGGACCGAGCACGGTAATAAGTTCGCCGTCTTCGACGGCGAGGCTGAAGTCCGTCACCGCGGCGGTGTCGGCAAAGCGCTTGCCAACCCGGTCAAACTCAACCCGTCCCATCAGCGTCCGCTCCCAGCCAAGCCTCCCGAACGCAGCGCGGGCTCGAGCACGACGATGATACACAGGGCCGGTGCGAGCATGATCGCCGCCACGGCGCTTGCCAGGCCCGGGTAGCCGAATGCAGCCAGGTAGTACAGCAGCGGGGGCAACGAGCGATTGGTGACCTGCAGGAGCATCGCGTACGCGAACTCATCCCACGAGACGAGGAAGACGAGAATACCCGCCGCTGCCAGCGACGGGCGTACCAGGGGCAAGCTGACGCGCCAGAACGCGCCGAAGCCGGTGGCCCCGTCCAGTAATGCCGCCTCTTCGAGCTCCACCGGTACATCGCGAAATGCCGTCCGCAAAATCAGAAACGCTACGGGGATCCCCAGCAGCGTGTGCGCTAGCCAGAGGCCCAAGCCGGCGGGGTTGTTGTACAGCCGCGCGTATACGAAAAGCGCGGCCAACGGCACCGCAAGCGCGATCGACGGGAAAAGCCGCGTGACGATCATCGCCGCGTCGAGCGGCCGGTCCATGCGTTGCTGGCGCGCGGCCACCCACGCGGCAGGCAGCGTCAGCAACAGGGTCGACACCACGGTCAACAGCGCGACGAGCGCGCTGAGCCACAGGCCGTTGCCAAGTTCGATGGTCGCGCCCAACGTGTGGAAGTTCTCCAGGGTCAGATGCTGCGGTACCCAGGTGGGTGGCCAGGCGAAGCTCTCGCGTTCTGGCGTGAAGGCCTGCTTCAGAATCAACGCCAGCGGTAAGAGGTCGATGGCAGCCACGGCGAATGCCAAGGCCGGCAAGGTCCATGTGCGTCTCATGGCGCGACCCGGCGGCGCAGCAGTGGGATGCTGAGCGTCACACTTAACAATGCAAGGAGGCTGGCGGCCGCAGCGGCGGCGCCGTCGTTCCCGTAGTCGGACCACTGGTGGAACGCATACGTCGACAGCACGGGAATGCCTTCGACGCCGGTCAGCACGAGCGGTGTGGCAAAGAGCCGCAGCGCGTCCAGGCCGCGCAGCAACACCGCGGCCGCCAGCGCAGGCCGCAAGAGTGGCAAGGTAATGAAGGCAAAGCGCGCCCAACCACGAGCGCCGTCCAGCTTGGCAGCTTCGGTGAGTTCTTCGGGGATGGACGTCAGCGCCGCCAGCAGCATCAAGAAGACAACCGGCGTGACGTGCCATGCGTCGACGGCCACCACGGCGAGGAATGTCACGACCCTGCCCGGGAGCAACCAGTCGACGCTGCTGAGCCCGGCGGCGATGAGCGCTGCGTTGGCATATCCGCGCGGGGCGAGCACGTACCGCATGATGGTCAGGAACACGATCTCGGGCAGTGCAAACGGAACGATGACCACCGGCCGTAAGAACCGCCGCCCGGGGAAGCGGGTTGCGAACAATAGGGCCAGGGCCAACCCCACGACCAGCTCGACGGTCACGCCGAGCACCGGCAGGATGATGTTTCCCCACAGTGCACGCCAGAAGAGGGCGTCACGCCACAAGGTGTGAAAGTTCGCCCAACTGGGAAACGTGCCGGTCAGCGCATCCGTGAACGCCAGTTTCAGCGCGTACACCGTCGGGAAGGCTAGGAACAAGACCAGGTAGAACAGCAGCGGCGCTGCGAGAGCCGCCCCCACGGTCCGCGCAGGACGTCTGCAAGGCGACACTAGTGCCTCTGGGCTAGTTCTTTCTGCGCAGCATGCAGGGTCGCAGCGGGATCAGCATGATCGAAGGCGACAGCGCGGAAGGCTTGCTGCCACAGGTGGCTGAGGCGCAGGTAGTCGGGGCGCTCCGGGCGCGGCCGAACGCGGGAGCGCATGGCCTCGAAGCCGGCTAGCAGCCCGCTAGAGTCGCCGAGTGCGATGTCGCGCCGCGCGGAGAACCAACCCAGCTCTCGCACCAGCCGTTGCTGGGCCGGCCGGCTGATCAGATAGCGGGCTAGCTGCATCGCGGCGGCTTGGTGCGGTGCACCCCGCGGGATTGCAATGTAGCCGCCGCCGAGGACTGTTACCCGATTCGCTCCTGCGGGTCCACGCGCATCGCGCGGCAACGGCGCCGACCGAATCGTGCCGGGCGCGAGGCCCTGGCTGGCATACAGCGACATGACGAAAGGCCAGTTGAGATGCAGCACGATTTCCCCGCGTGCCATGGCTTCCGCCACCGTGGCTTCCTTGAAGGTGGCACTGTGCGGGTTGAGGTAAGGTGCCAGCTCGGCAAAAAATCGAAACGCCGCCACGGCGCCGGGATCATCGAGCGTGTCGCCGCTTCCGCCAGCCGACCACACGAACGGCAAGACATCGCAGGTCAATCCTTCGTAGAGCGCGCCCTTGACGGCGATCTGTTGGGGATGGGCGCGGGCTACCGCCAACAGCTCGTCCCAGGTGTCGGGCGGCTTGCCGAGTACAGCGTGGTTGTAGATCAGCGCTTGCCATGCCAGGCGGTGCGGCAAGAACCGTAAACCATCCATCCGGCCTGCTTGTACCGCCTGCGGCTCGAGCGCCTCCAGTTCCGGGCGCAGCCGCTCCGGGTCGAGCACCATCACGTCGTCCTTCACCACGGCCAGGGAGTACACGTCCAGTTCGACCAGGTCGAGAGTGCCCCTACCCGCGAACGCCTCGGCAGCCAAGGCGCGGCGGATGTCCGCATACTGCTGCGGCACGACAACCACGTGCAGGCCAGTCCGGTGCTCAAAGTCCGCCACCACGGTGCGGTAGACCGTCAGCTCGCTGGGCAGTAACGCCGCCGCAACGGTCAGTGCCTCACGGGAGGGCCGGCAAGCACAGAGAAGAACGAGCGGTAGCAGCCGCAGCGCCCCGATGACGATGACGGCCGGCAGCGCTGCCCTCAGACTCAACGAGCAGTGACACCGTTGTGGGTGTTGCGATGCGGTCACGGGCGCCGGATGAGATGGCTACAGAGGCCGGTCGGTGCGGCACCGGCGAAGCGGTCCCTACCTTGCTGGGCACCATTCGCCCCCCTTGCTGCCGCCTGCTGCGGGCGCGGTCCCATCACGCCGCCGTTTCGAGATGCCGGCGCGCCGCGATACGGCCCAGCTCGTTCACCATCTTGCCCGCCCAGCGGTAAATGTTGTTGCGGGCCACGGCCTTTCGCAAACCGGCCATACGCCTGCGCCGTTCGGTTTCCTGCATGCACAGCGCCTGGTGCAACGTCGCGGCGGTTTCGTCCGCCGCATACGGATTGATGTGCAGGCTCTGGTCAAGCTCGCGAGCCGATCCCGTAAAACGGCTCAAGACGAGAACCCCGTCTCCATCGCTGCGGGCGGCAATATACTCCTTGGCAACCAGGTTCATGCCATCGTGCAGCGAGCTTGCCACACACACGTCAGCGAGGCGGTAGAACGCCAGCAGCTCTTTGGTCGTGTGGTGACCCTCGCGATACGTAATTGGGAACCAGTGTGGCTGGGCGTACTTCCAGTTGATTTCCTCCACCAAGGCCTCGATCTCCCTGGCGAGCGCCT
Organism: Binatia bacterium; assembly: GCA_046757585.1. GTDB lineage: Bacteria > Desulfobacterota > Binatia > HRBIN30 > HRBIN30 > JBHHYR01. The sequence continues at coordinate 6,294 of JBHHYR010000147.1, forward strand.
GATAGTGTCGCAGCCGTGTGCGGCTGGGCGAGGCTATCTGGAGGAAGCGCAGCTTGCCAATATACTCCGGATGGCGCTGGAGCAACCGGTCGAAAGCGCGCAGTCGTTCCGGGATGCCTTTCGTGTAGTCAATGCGGTCCACCCCTAGCAGCACACGTTGGTTCGTCAGGCCGAGCTGCTGCCGCAGCTGCCTGACGCGCGCGGCCGTTGCCTCAGACATCGCCTGCTCGGTGATCGCGTCGATGTCCAGGCTGATGGGGAAGGGACGCACCATTGTCATATGGCCGGCGCGCGTGACGGCAGAACGCTCGTAATCCACCCGGGCTTCGATGCTCGTTGCCACTGTCTCGAGGAAGTTCTGGCAGTGGTGGCGGATGTGGAAGCCGAGAAGATCGTTGCCGAGCAGCCCTGTGAGGATGGGTCCGCCCCACGGACAGACTCGGAAGGTCTCCCGGTTCGGCCAGGGGATGTGCCAGAACTGTGCGATGAGCATCCTTGGATTGGTACGCCGTAACAGGCTCGATAGCAGCGCGAGGTGATAGTCTTGAATGAGAACGATCGCATCCAGGCCGCGAGCTTCTTCGAGCACCGCCCCGGCGAACTGCCGGTTCACGCGCCGGTAGGCTTCCCAATCTTTGGCCTCGAAAACTGGGCGCCGGTACGCGATATGACACAACGGCCACAGGGCCTGATTCGCAAAGCCGTAGTAATAGCCGTCTTCGTCAGCCTTACTGATCCACACGCGCCGTAATTTGTACTCGGGACTATCGGGAGGGACGGCGATGCAGTCTTGCTCATCGACCACGTCCCGGTCGGCGGTGCCACTGCCGTGAGCGACCCACGAACCGCCACACACGCGCACGACCGGCTCCAGCGCTGCCACCATGCCGCTTACCGGCCGCGTACAGACGATCTCCTCGCCATCAAGCTGATGGATGTAGGGCTCCCGGTTCGACACCACGATGAAGAGCCTGCGGCCCAACGCGCGTTCGACTACCCCACGAAGGGTGTCCCGCGTCCAGAACTGCGGGGTCTCCGCTGCCAGCTTGAATTCGTCGCTCTCGATTTCGTGCATGGCAGTTCCCCCCCCAAACCGTGGCGCACCAAGGGGGACGCCCAGCTTAGAATGTGCGGCTGCAGGCCGCAACCCCGCGACCCTCAATGAGGACTCCTAGTTCCACGGTGCGGCCTGGATGGTGGGCAGCACCCCGCCGTGAGGTCGCTGCCGTCTCCGGCAGGGTGCACCTGCGTTGCACCCGACTGGCGTATCGGGTACGCAAGCGGAGCGCATGTGTCCCGGGCGCTGAACGTCGTGGAAGACTTCGAACGTATTGCGTGTGCCGTGGTAAGCGAAGCCGGTATGCTAGTTCGCTCGCGGTGGCAGCACCGCAAGAAAGAGGTGGCGTACAAGGGTGCGATCGATCTGGTGACGGAGACGGACCGTGACGTGGAGGGGCTCGTCGTCGAGCGCTTGCAACGGGCTTTTCCCGCTCACCTCATCGTGGCGGAAGAAGCCTCGGCAACGACCCCGCCACGACCGCCCGCTGCTGACCGCTACGTGTGGTACCTCGACCCGCTGGACGGTACCACCAACTTCGCGCATACGTATCCCCAGTTTTGTGTCTCACTCGCGCTGAGCCGCGGCTCGCAGCTGCTCTTCGGAATCGTGTATGATCCGGTGCGCGCCGAGACTTTCACCGCTCGTCGCGGCCGAGGGGCAAGGCTGAATGGGCAACCGATTCGCGTCTCACCACTTGCTGATCTCGATCGTGCCCTGCTGGCGACGGGATTCCCCTATGACCGGCAGGAGCACGTGGACTTCTATCTCAGCTTCTTCGCTGACTTCATGGCTTGCACGCAGGGAATCCGCCGCAGCGGGTCTGCGGCACTCGACCTGTGCTACGTGGCCTGCGGCCGGTTCGATGGCTTCTGGGAGTGGAAGCTGCACCCCTGGGACACCGCCGCTGGGGCGCTGATCGTCCGCGAAGCCGGCGGCAGCGTTACCGATTTCCGCGGCGGCCCGTTCGACCTCTACGGGGCGCAGACGCTGGCAACCAACGACCGCTTGCATGCCGCGATGGTCTCCCTGCTGACGGCCCGCCTGGACGGCTGACGTCCGGCGCGCCAAACGGTTTGGCGATGAGCTGACAGAGCCGAGAAGTGCTGACTCGGTTCTTGGGCGGCAGCCTGCGGGGATGGCCAGCTCGATCGGCGTGTTAGAATCCCTCAGGGGCAGCAACGCCCAGATCCCGGCTCGCCCCCTCCAACCAGGGGGCGAAAGGGGGAGGTGATGAGGTTCGACAGCAAGCCGCGCCAATACTACTGCGGGGTCGACGTTCATGCGAGGCGCGTGGATCTTCACCATCGTCAGCCTGATCCGTCCGGTACGGGCCCCCTCCTTTGTCGTGCCGTAGCAGTCCCTATACTGTTACTGTGTTGGCGGAGGACTCGACCGCCGGATGGAGCACGCTCTACTCGCACAGATCATTATCGTCTTTGGCCTCTCCGCTCTCACGCTGCTCGTCTGCGATCGTCTGCACCTGCCGACGATTGTGGGCTTCCTGCTCGTGGGCGTGATGGCGGGACCCCACGGCCTCAGCTTGATCTCGGCGGCGCGCGAGGTCGAGGCCTTGGCAGAGATCGGTGTCGTCCTCCTGCTGTTCACCATCGGCATCGAGTTCGACCTCGGGACGTTGGCGCGCTTACGGCGAGTAGTCCTGATCGGCGGCACGGCGCAGATGGCCGCGACCTTGGCAGCGGTGGCCGTACTCCTTTTCGCCGGCGGTGCCACCTTCCCGCGCGCGGCTCTCGGCGGCATGCTTGTCAGCCTCAGCAGCACGGCGATCGTCTTGAAGATTCTGCACAAGAGGGCGGAGATCGACGCTCTGCACGGGCGCTTCACCCTCGGCGTTCTGATCTTTCAGGATTTGGTCATCGTGCCGATGCTACTTGCGATTCCTCTGTTTGCCGGCACGACCACGTTTGCCCTTGCAGCTACGCTTCGGTTCCTGGTCGAAGCGATCACCGTCCTCGTGCTCATCTGGGTGGCGGCACGGTGGGTCTTGCCGCGCCTCCTGCACCAGATCGCGCGCGCCCGAGATCCGGAGCTCTTTCAGGTCAGCATCGTCGTCCTCGGCTTCGGGATCGGCCATCTG
>JBHHYR010000148.1:0-9326 GCA_046757585.1 Binatia bacterium
AAGCACGTCATCCTGCTCACCGATGGTGACACGAACCGCGGCGCGGCGGATCATTACCCGCTCATCGCGGCACTGGAGCAGGCCGGTATCAGCGTGACGACGATTCGTATCGGTGACGACACGGTCAACCTGGAGTTGCTGCACGACATTTCGAGCCGAACGGCAGGAGCGTTCTACCACGTCGAGAACGTCGAGACGTTGCCGCAATTGTTGCTCAAGGACACGACCCAAACCCTGGCGCAGGCGCCGCAGCGCGGGGACCGTTTTGTCCCGCGTGTCGCGAGCGCCAGCCAGGTCCTGCGCGGCATCAAGCGCAACGGTCTTCCGGACCTGAGCGGCTACGCGTATTCGCGCCCGAAGGCAGGGGCAGAGGTGCTGCTCCAGGTGCTGGCGCGTGAGAGGAAAGATCCGATCCTTGCCGTGTGGCAGTACGGGCTCGGCCGCGTGGTCGCTTTCACGGCCAGCCTGAACGACGGTGCCGAGACCTGGGTCGGCTGGGAGGGATTCGGGAAGTTCTGGTCGCAGGTGGTCCGGTGGGCGGCGCGCGCGCAGACACCCTGGGACTACGCGTTGGACGTGCAACGCGCCGATGGACGGACCACCCTCACGATCCACTCCTTTGGCAACAGCGGCAGCGGTCTGTTGGGGGCGCGCATCTTTTCCGACCCTGATCACGCAGTTGATGTGCGGCTGGTGCCCCGAGCCCCGCGCCAGTTCACCGCCGTTCTGCCGTCCCTGCCGGCTGGCCGCTACCCGCTGACGATCACCAAGCGGAGCGGCAGCCGGCAAGTCAGTCAACGCACGGAGATGATCGTGATACCGGAGCACGATCAAGAGCCGCAAGAAGAGTTTGCCGCCGATCAGCCCGACCGGGCATTATTGGCCCGCCTCGCGGCGGGCACCGGCGGCGCTGTCGATGCTCCCATCCGGGCCCTCGTTGGCCGTAAGCCGGGCAGCCGCCGCTGGGACCATCCGCTCGACTGGGTGCTGCTCCCGCTGGCAATGCTCTTGTTTCTTGCGGATGTGGGACTCCGCCGGCTTCGCCCAGGCGCCTAAGCGTCAGTTCAGAGCTCCTGATCTCAGGGATGATTCTGGGATGATCCCCCATGCAGCGACAGGCGCACTGGCTCCCCTTTACCCCGGCGGCAAGGTCGTGGTAAGAGAACGCACGTCCGCGTCAAGCCAAAGCGGGCCCGTCCGGTTACATGCAAAGAAGCGTATTGGAAGAACGGCGCAGCCGTCAAATTCTGGGTGTCGTGAGCTGCATCCACCGCCGGATGAATTTCCGGTTCCCCCCCTTCCGCTTCGAGGACTTTCTGGCGAAATACGATGCGTACAAGGTGTTTGAAGTCGAGCTGCCTCTGGGGCTCGACGGCCGTATCTTCTGGAGCCCGGACGGCGAGCGAAAGACCATCTACCTCCGCAAGGACAACCCACGGCCCCGCGTTCGCTTCACGCTCGCCCATGAGATCACACACGCTGAACTGCATTTTGCCGCGGGCCAGGTGACGCAACTGACTGCCTGCCGGACCTCGGAGCATCACCGCGACGGCCGGCGCAGCCTGCTCGAGCGCGAAGCGGATCTCGGTGCCGCCGCCTTACTGATGCCGTTGTGGATGCTTGACCGTCACGTCCCCTATCGCATGAAACGGCCGTACCCTGAGCATGTTGTGAAGAACATGGCGCGCTTGTTCCGCGTCAGTGAGACGGCCATGCGTATCCAACTGAAGTACTACAGCGTACAAGGTAACATCCCTGCGCCGTAGGCGCGGGTCCGACAACCGGGCTCGCCGGAGCGTGCGGTGAAGGTTCTGTACATCGACGCCTTCTCGGGTATCAGCGGTGACATGAGCGTCGGGGCGTTGCTGGCCCTCGGTCTGCCGCTGGAACGGCTCAAGGACCAGCTCGGACGACTCGGGCTCAGCGGCTACACGGTCAGCGCCGACCCGTGCCAGGTCCACGGCATCCGCGCGACGAAGTTTACCGTCCGCCTCTCGACCCACTCGCACCCGCACCGCCCGTTTCGAGACATTCGCGGCCTCCTCGACGCGAGCACGCTGGAGCCGGCCGTCAAGCGCACGGCGCTTGCCATCTTCACCTGCTTGGCTGAGGCTGAGGGACACGTGCACGGCTTTCTAGCGGACGATGTCGAGTTTCACGAGGTGGGTGCGATCGACTCGATCGTCGATGTGGTTGGGACGGCCGTCGGGATCGCGTGGCTGGGCATCGAATCCACCTACGTGTCAGCGCTGCCGCTTGGCTCGGGACTGGTTCGGTCGGCGCACGGGACGCTGCCCGTCCCGGCCCCGGCGACGGTTGAGCTGCTGCGCGGATTTGCCACCCGCCCCGGTGACGGCGAAGGTGAGCTGGTTACCCCGACCGGCGCGGCGGTCGTCGCGGCCTTGGCGAGCACGGAGACACTGCCGGCCTTGCGCATCCGCGCCGTCGGATACGGCGCCGGAGAACGAACGCTCAAGGACCGGCCCAATCTGCTACGGCTCGTGCTGGGAGAACGTGTTGCAGCCACCGGACATGACACATTGACCATGATCGAAACCAATATCGACGACTTCAACCCTGAGCTCTATGAGCACGTTATGGATCAGTTGTTCCGCGCCGGGGCGCGTGACGTGTATCTGACCCCGGTGCAGATGAAGAAGAACCGGCCAGGCATCGTCCTGAGCGTCCTGAGCCCCGACAGCAACCGCGAGGATCTGTCGGCCGTCATCTTGAGCGAGACCTCGGCCGTCGGGGTTCGGTATTATCCGGTCCGGCGGCACATCCTGGCACGCGAGAGCAGAACCGTGACCACAAGCTACGGCCCAATCCGTGTCAAGGTGGCTCTGACTCCGGACGGTCGCGAAAACCTTGCCCCGGAGTACGAAGATTGCAAGCGGACCGCACAGGCGCAGAACGTGCCAATCAAACTCGTGTACCAGGCGGCACTGGCAGCCGCAGCGGACCCGTCAACAAGGAACAAGTAGCTCGTCGAGCCGTACGCGTGCCGCGAAGATCTCGGCGAGGCGCTGCCGGCTCGCCGCGGTGATCGTGATCTCCCCGAGATACGGTACGACGCCAAGCGGCGGCCCGATCCAGTTCGTCAAAACCTCGACGTTCGTACGCGCCGCCACGTCGGCGCCAGCTGCGGGGAAATTGACGATGTACCCCAGCACCTGCAGGCCGATGGACTGCGCGTATCGCACGGTGAGCAGCGCGTGATTGAGGGCTCCAAGACGGGAGCCGACGACGACTGCCACCGGCAAGCCCGCGCACTGCGCCAACTCAGCGAGCGTCCGGGCCGGCGTGATCGGTGCCAGTAAACCTCCAGCCCCTTCGATCAGCGTGACGTCATGGTCCGCAGCGATCGTGTCGTGGCATCTGAGGAGCCCGTCGAAGTCGATGCAGTAGCCTTCCTGCTGCGCGGCAACGAGCGGGGCCAGCGGTGCGCGCAGAGCATGCGGGCAGATGGTCCGCAACTCGACGCGGCAAGCGGAGAAGAACTGTAACCGGACAGCGTCCGCGGGTTCCAACTCGGGGCCCGCAGACCCCGGGGCACAACCGGTCTCCGCCGGCTTGAAAACACCCACTCTGCAGCCGTTGCGGCTCAATGCTGCCGCAATACCGCACGCCACGGTGGTCTTGCCAACCCCCGTATCAGTGCCCGTAACGACGATACTCTTGAATTTCAACCGACCCGCCTCGCCAGCGGATCCTGTCTACCTGAGGAAAAAGAGGCGGGCAAAGCAAGCCCGCACCCCCCGCTTACGTCACCCACCAAGGGAACGGCTAGTCTACAACGGCCCACACCGTCCAGGCGATGATACTCCAAAGCGCAAGGCTCAACAAAATACCAGCGACGAAGCCGAAAAATGGCATGTCGCGCGTCTCTTCGGGCGCGAACTCCTCGGCGTCACTGCTTACCCACCCGATCTTGTCGTACGTCGCTTGCATCACCACACCTCTCATCCACCCGGGCAGCAATCGCCATGCCGTTAATACATGAAGTCCATATACGCTGAAAACTGGAAGGAGTCAATGCTAGGAGTGCGAAAAAACCGTTACATTCGTCGCGAATATTGCATGCCGGGTGGCGGCAATCGTACCGGCTAGGTGTAGCGTGGGCGGGTCGTCACGATTCAGAGCCCGCCGGTAGCCGCAGCGATGGCATCGCGAGTCACGTTGCAGAGCAGGTCTAGCTCCTGTGCGGTGATGCTCAAGGGTGGCATGAGTACAATGACGTTCCCCAGCGGCCGCAAAATCACCCCGCGGCGCCTGGCAGCTACGGCTACATGCATGCCGATCCTCGCGGCCGGAGCGTAGGGCTGCCGGGTGGCGGGATCGTGTACGAGCTCGATACCGGCCATGAGGCCGCATTGCCGCACGTCACCCACGTGTGCCAGGGGAGCGAACTCCTGGAGCAGCCGTGCCTCCAGCTCCTGGCGGCGCTGCGCGACCGCGTCCAGAACCGCGTCCCGCCTGAATAGGTCGAGACTGGCCAGGGCCACGGCGCACGCGAGGGCGTTGCCGGTATACGTGTGGCCATGGAAGAAGGTCTTAAACTCCTCGTACCGGCCCAGAAATGCCTGAAAGATTTCTTCCGACACCAACGTAGCCGCGAGGGGAAGATAGCCTGCGCTGATGCCCTTGCCCAGGCACATCAGGTCGGGCTCCACCTGGGCCTGCTCGACGGCAAACATCGTCCCGGTTCGTCCGAACCCGGTGGCCACCTCGTCGCAGATCAGCAAGACGCCATACTGCCGTGTCAGGTCGCGCAGAGCACGCAGATAGCCGGCTGGATGCACCCACATGCCTGCCGCGCCTTGCACGAGGGGTTCGACGATCAGCGCCGCGAGCTCCTTGCCCTTGCGCCGCAGCAACGCGGCCGCCTCGCCGACTGCTGCCCGCAGCGCGTCGTCCTGGCTCATCCGCCGTTGCCAGCGGTAGACGTGCGGAGGATTCAGTTTATGGCAGGGAAAGAGCAACGGTTTGACGAAGCGGTGAAAGGTCTGGGAGTAACCGACGCTGACTGCACCGATCGTGTCCCCGTGATAGGACTCGGTGAGGGCCGCGAACTGGGTCCGCTGTGCGTCGCCTCGCAGCTGCCAGTACTGGAATGCCATTTTCAACGCAATTTCCACGGCCGTGGCGCCGGCGTCGGAGTAGAAAACCCTGGTCAAGCGGGCCGGAGTGATCTCCACGAGCCGCTTCGCCAGCACGATGGACGGCACGCTCGCCAGTCCAAGCAGCGTAGAATGCGCAACGCGTTCGGCCTGTGCGCACAGAGCGGCGTCGAGTTCGGGTCGGCGATGGCCGTGCACGTTGCACCACAGGGAGGACACGCCATCGAGGTAGCGCCGCCCGGAGCTGTCAATCAGGTACGCACCCTCGCCGCCAGCGATAATCAGCGGCTCCTCCGCCAGCCAGTCCTGCATCTGGGTGAACGGGTGCCACAGACACGCGTGGTCCCACGCGACGAGCTCGGCCGTGCTGGTCGTCATCGGGGCTCCGCCGTCATCACGTGCTGGAATGCTTCAGTGGCAAAGCGCAGGTCCGCCGGTGTGTGGGTGCTCATGAGGGTCACCCGCAACCGCGCGGTACCAGCGGGTACGGTGGGAGGGCGAATGCCTTGCACGAAGACGCCTTGCGCCAGGAGGCGCTCGGACAGGCACATGGTCCGGCTGGGATCGCCGATCACCACGGGTATGATGTGTGCCGGTGTAGCGCCGGCCTGGAGACCGAGCCGCTGCAGTTCACGATGGAGGGTCGCTGCGTTCTCGGCCAGCCGCTGCCGTGGCGCTGGGTCCGAGGTGACGATGCGGAGCGCCGCCAGGGCGGCGCCGACCACGGGTGGTGGGAGCGCGGTGGTGTAGATGAAGCTGCGTGCCGTATTGATCAGCAGATCGATTACGCCGCGACGGCCCGCGACAAAGGCACCAAAGGTACCGAGCGCCTTGCCGAGCGTTCCCATCTGGACGGTGACCCGGTTCTGCAGCCCCTCCGCTTCGACCACGCCGCCCCCATGCGGGCCCACGATGCCGGTCGCGTGTGCCTCGTCGACCATAACCATGGCACCATGGCGCTCCGCGGCGTCGCAGATTGCCGCGAGCGGGGCGGTGTCGCCGTCCATGCTGAATATCGACTCAGTCACCACAAGCCGCCGTCTTGCGGCGCTGCGAGCAAGCCGCGCTTCCAACGCTGCGGCGTCTCGATGCGGATACACCACGACGCGGGCATGTGAGAGGCGGCAGCCGTCGACAATGCTGGCGTGATTCAGTGCGTCGCTGAAGACGGCGTCGTCGCTGCCAACCAACGCGGGGATGACACCGACATTGGCATGGTACCCTGAATTGAACAGGAGCGCCGCCTCAGTACCTTTCCACGCCGCTAGTTGTTCTTCCAGAGCCTGGTGCAGGCGCATGGAACCGGAAACCAATCGTGACGCGCCGGCCCCCACGCCGCACTCCTCAGCGGCGCGGCGGGCGGCCTCGCACACGGCCGGATGTGTCGCGAGGCCCAGGTAATTGTTGGAGCACAGCAGCAGTGCGCGGCGGCCGTCCACGTTGACCCAGGGCTGTTGTGACCCGTCGAGCCACCGCAGCCGCCTCGTCAATCCCAGCGCCCGCCGTTGCGCTAGCTCGCGGCCGGCAAAGTCCTCCAACTCCATTGCAGCGTGCCGATTAAACGTGGGTCCTCTTTGGCTGTCAACGAAAGCACCTTCCCCGGGGGGCCGGCATTGCAAGCCCGCCGGGAACCGCTCTCCACCTTGCTTTTACAGACTCGATGGGCAAAGCTCCAGCAGCCATGACGGACGTCCTCAAGGTTGGACGGAAAGGTGAGCTGACGTTGCCGCGGCGCGTGTGCGCAGCACTCGGGATCCGGGAGGGCGATGAACTCTTGTTGACCACCGAGGAGGATTCCATCGTTCTCAAGCGTAGGGCACGCCGGTTTGCGGAGTATCTGGATACCCTGGGCCGCAAACCGTGAGGGGCGGGCAGACGCCCCGCGGTGCGATCTTCCCGGCAGCTCAAGAGAGGGGAGCGCCCCAGCGGTCCAGGAAAGCGACGGCGTCGACGGGCTTCCGTCGCGGAGTGCGAAAAGGGCGCATGGGGTAGCCGAGCGGTACGAGCGCGGCGATGTGGACGTGCGGGGGGATACCGATCGCCGCACGGATCTCCGCTTCGACGATGGCGTGCAGGGTGGTGAGCGTAGAGCCGAGCCCGAGCCCGCGCGCGGCAAGCATCAAATTCTGCACCGCCGGAAAGATCGACGCATAAGCAGGCAGCGGAGCCACGATACCACCCGAGCGATCGGCCATCGGACCGAGTTGCGTAGTGTCGAGGCACGCCAGCACGAGCACCGGTGCGCTGTCGAGGTGCCGAGCGAGCTTGTCGACGGCCTGCATCATCGCCGCGTAGCCCGGCCGGTCCTTGATGTCCCCGTCGGCATCGGTCGTAGCAGTGTATGCCTCGGCACACTGCCAGGCTTGCAGATACAACTCGCCGATTGTGCGCCGCATGTTCCTGTCACGTACCGCGACGAAGTACCAGGGCTGCGCGTTGCGCGCGCTCGGTGCCCGCGTCGCTGCTTCCAGGACCTGGCGCAGCACGCTGTTCGGCACCGGATCGGGACGAAACCGGCGGACGCTCCGTTGGGTATGCATCGCCTCGAAGAGGTCGCCTCCGGTCACGTCGCACCCGGTCTCGAGCAGTCGCCGCATGCCGGCGAAGGCGTCACGCTGCATCGCGTCGCTGTGGCGCTTGAGAGCTTGGCCGCTGGCGAACGACCGTCGCGTGTAGTCGCTGTTCGGCTGCACGCCACGGTACGCGTAACGCACGAGCGTCGACTCCCCGCGCTGCAGGAACTCCCAGCTCACGGGACCTAGCAAGGCGCCTTCGGCGTAGCGGAGATCGATCCGGCGCCACGGATGAAGGCCGGTGACCTCGATGACCCAGCTCATCGGCCCTCCGCTGAACCGGAAGCGGCTGCCAACCCGCAGCTGCGCTTCAGGACCGAGCGGCTCGCACCGCACCTCCCGCCACCACTGGCCGTAGCGCCGAACGGCCAGCACTAGCTCGTAACACGACCGCGCTGCCGTTCTGACGACCACTTCGTCGGAATGGAAATAAGTCTCCTCCATGGGCCCCATCCTTCCGGCCTCAGAACACACATCGGCGCCCTAAGACAGGCGGCGCAGCCTGCCTTGTGGGAACCCCGGGGTACACGCTGTGTGCCGGCCTGCAACCGCCGGCGGGTATGCAGCCGGTTGCCATACACCGCGAGCCATGTCACCCTGAGCACGAACCAACAGGGCGGCGGATGAAGACGCGCGAACTGCTGCAGTTGTACAATACGGGGCACCCGGGGATCAACGCCTTGTTCGCCAAGGCGCACTCCGCCGACTGGGACATCGAGCGGGATGTGGATTGGACGGTGCCGCTCGAAGCGGACGATCCACTGGTCAATCACGAGTGGGGCGCGTTTGCCCACACCCCGACCTTCAAGGCCCTACCGGAAACTGTCAAGAACCGGGTGACCCGGCGTGGCCTTGGCCGCATCCTCAACATCTTGCAGGTCGGCGAGAGCGTTGCACAGGACGTTTGCGCCAAGATCGCGCTGCGCGTACGGGTAGAAGATTATCGCAATCACGCCGTTGCGCAGGCCATGGACGAAGCCCGCCACCACCTCGCGTACCGCCGATTCATCGAGAAGATGCATGAGGAGACCGAAGACATCGACCATGGCACGGAGATGATGTTCGACGCGTTGCTCGAGGCGGAGGATCCTCTGGCCCTGATCGCTACCGAGCAGTTCTTCCTCGAAAGCCTGGCCATGAACATCTTTGAACGGTTGCAACACCATGCGCGCCATCCGCTCTTGCGTGGCATCGTCACCCTGATCACCCGGGACGAGCGGCGGCACATGGGCTTCGGGGTGCTGTACGTCAGCGAATGGATGCGGCAGCATTCCCTCGACGATCGCATCGCATTTGCCCGCCGGTGGCTGGGGCAGATCCTGACCGTGGTCATGGATCAGCCCGGTCCGATCATGCTGGGGCGCGTGCTGCAACGCATGCGTGAGGCGGGCGTCGACGACGCTGAGCGCCTTGGCCCGGCGTTGCTGCGCGAACAGCAGGCCGTCAATCGGGTCGAGGCAGCGGCGGCGGTGTCGGGGGAGCGCGTGCCGCATCTGCTGAGGAATGCGTGCCGCGCCGGACTGCTAGAGCCGGAAATCGTCGAGGCCTTGGGGCTGGGCCACCACCCGCTCATTCTGGGCGCCCTGCGCCAGCCGAGTACCGGCGCCCCAGCCCCCTAGCTCCACCAGTGTGT
>JBHHYR010000149.1:0-9272 GCA_046757585.1 Binatia bacterium
GAACATGGCCTTCACCGCTGCGCAGGCGACATGGAACAAGGCGCATGCCCAGCTCGATATGCTCAAGGAGGGCTACCGCACCGAGGAGGTCGAAGAAGGGCGGGCGCGGCTGCACGAAGCCGAAACGGCCCTGGCCTTGGCACAGCTGAACCTCGCGCGCTGCCAGCTCTTCGCACCCACCGCGGGCCGCGTGTTGTCGAAGAACCGAGAGGCCGGTGAAACCGTGCCGGCCGGCGCCTCGATCGTCACCCTGGGCGACCTGACCCGGCCGTGGCTGAACCTGTACATCAGCGAACGTGACCTGGGGAAGGTCGCCCTGGGAATGAAGGCGTACGTCACCGTCGATTCGTTTCCCACCAGCCCCTTCCCTGGCAAGGTTACCTTCATCTCAGACAAGGCCGAGTTCACCCCGAAAAACATCCAGACACAGGACGAACGGGTCAAACTCGTCTACCGCGTCAAGATCGAGGCGGAGAACCGCGACCAGGCACTCAAACCCGGTATGCCCGCGGACGGCGTCATACCGCTCGACCACAACCACGAAGGGGATTGACATCCCGTATGGCTCAGCCGGCGGCGATCAAAGCGGTCAATGTCGCGAAGGAGTACGCCGGGGCACGTGCGCTGCACGATGTCAGTGTGACCGTCGAGCGTGGCGAGCTGTTTGGGCTCGTCGGGCCGGACGGCGCCGGCAAGACGACGTTCTTGCGCATCCTGGCCGGCCTCCTGAGCCTGTCGCGTGGCACGGTGCTGATTGACGGCATTGATGTGAGCGTCGATCCGGCTTCGGTGAAGCAGCGTATCGGCTACATGTCGCAGCGCTTCAGTCTGTCGGAGACCCTCACGGTGGCGGAGAACCTCGTGTACGTCACCGAAGTCTGGCACGTGCCGCGGCGCGAGCGGCGCAGGAGGATCAGTCGTCTGCTCGAATTCAGCCGCCTGGGGCCGTTTCAGGCGCGGCTCACCCGCAACCTGTCCGGGGGGATGAAGCAAAAGCTCAGCCTGGCAGCGTGCCTGGTCCACGAGCCGCAGATTCTGCTCCTGGATGAGCCGACGATCGGGGTCGATCCCATCTCGCGCCGCGATTTCTGGCTGATCCTCTATGACCTGTTGCAAGCCGGCTCCACCATTTTCCTGTCGACACCGTACATGGACGAGGCCGAGCGTTGCGGCCGCATCGGCTTCTTGCTGGACGGCCGGTTGATCGCGTGCGGCAGCCCGGCGGCACTCAGAAGCACGCTGAACACCGTGATCCTCGACCTGCGCTGCGCCGACCCGCGCACGGCGCGCCATGCGTTGCGCCGGGTGCCGGGCATGGGTGAAGCCGTGGCATTCGGCGAACATGTACACGTCACGGTTCCCAGGGAGGGTTTCGACGTGCAAGCGGCAGTCGACGCGGTGCAGGCGGCAGCAGTGGACATCCGCGAGTGGCGGATTCGCGAACCTTCCTTGGAAGACGTGTTCCTCGCGTACATCCGCCGCGGCTCCGACGCGTCACACGAGCGAGCGACGTCATGACGGACGCCCTCGCAGTCTCGGTTACCGGTCTGACGCGCGTCTTCGACCAGTTCGTCGCCGTCGATCACATCGACTTGCACGTGCAGAGCGGCACCGTCTTCGGCTTCCTCGGTCCGAACGGCGCCGGCAAGTCGACGACCATCCGCATGCTTTGCGGCATCCTACGGCCGAGCGCCGGCCACGGCACCGTTGGCGGATTCGACATCCTGCGCGAGAGCGAGCAGCTGAAAAACAACATCGGGTACATGTCGCAACGCTTTTCGCTGTACGAAGACCTGACCGTCCGCGAAAACCTGCTGTTCTTCGCCGGCGTCTACAACGTCCGCGGGGCGCAACGCCGTACGCGCATCGCGTGGGCGCTGGAGATGGCAGGACTGCGGGGCCGCGAAGACGTGCGGACGGCGGACTTGGCGGGAGGATGGCGCCAACGCCTGGCGTTGGGATGCGCCGTCCTGCACGAACCGCCGCTCCTGTTCCTCGACGAGCCAACCTCGGGCGTGGATCCCGCCTCGCGCCGCAATTTCTGGGAGATGATCGGCGAGCTTTCATCGCGGGGGATCACCGTGTTCGTCACGACACACTACATGGACGAGGCGGAGCACTGTGATGAGCTGGCCCTCATCTACGGCGGGACGATTGTCGCGACGGGCGGCCCGGCGACACTGAAGCGGCGCTACGTGTCGCACACGCTGCTCGAGCTCGACTGCGACGACGTGATGCGGGCCTTTGCGGCGTTGAAATCCGAACGCCTGCTGGAAGGCGTTGCCCTGTTCGGAACCTCCCTGCACCTCAGCACGGGCGACGAGGCCGCGGCACGGACCGCGGTGACCGCCCGGCTCGCAGCGCAGGGGATCATGGTGCGGAATCTCGAGCGGATCGAGCCCTCGCTCGAGGATGCCTTCGTGGCGATCATCGAGCGCAGCGGAGACGAGAGTGGCCCGCCATGACACCACCGCCTGCGCCGGCGCGACCAGCGCGCCACGGGTTTTCCTGGCGTACCATCCGCGCCATCCTGCGGCGTGAGTTCATCGACGTGCTGCGCGACCGTCGCAGCCTCATCCTCACATTCCTGTATCCCATCAGCATGCTGATCATGTACGGCTACGGCATCCGCTACGACGTCGACAACGTGCCGCTGACCATTCTCGACTACGATCAGACGCCCGAGAGTCGCGATCTCGCCGAAGCGATCATTCGCTCCGGCTACTTCCAGCTCGTCCGGCAGGCGCGCACCCCGCGCGACATCGATCATGACCTGACCACCGAGACCAGCAAGGCGGCGGTCATCATTCCGGTCGACTTTGCCACCCGCCTGCACGCGGGTGAACCGGCGGCGGTGCAAGCGCTCATCGATGGCTCGGACTCGAACACCGCAACCATCGCGGAGGGCTACCTCCTGGCCATGATTGCGCGTTACTCGGCGGGCGGGGCCGCAACGGCCCGCGCGGCAGCCGACCAGGCCACAGGCGCGCCTGCCACCACGCGCGCTGCCCCGATGCCCGGCAGCGGCGCGACCCAGGCAGGCGCCGCCGTTCCCATCGAGCTCAAGAGTCGCATTTGGTACAACGCCGAACTGAAGAGCGTCAACTTCATCGTGCCGGGCATCATCGCCGTCATCATGATGATCGTCGGCGCGATCCTCACCGCCCTGAGCATCGTCAAGGAGAAGGAACGCGGCACGATCGAACAGATCCTGGTCTCACCCATCCACCCGTTGGAAATGATGGTGGGCAAGATCATCCCGTACGTGCTCATCGCCTTCATCGACCTCGTCATCGTCGTCACCGCCGGCTATCTCGTCTTCCACGTGCCTATCAAGGGCAGTCTCGTGCAGCTCGGGATCTTCTCTCTGCTGTACTTGATCGCGTCGCTGGGCACCGGCGTCTTTGTCTCGACGATCGCTGAAAGCATGCAGACCGCGATGTTGGCGGCCATCTTCCTGTCGCTCTTGCCGTCCGTGCTGCTGTCCGGGTTCGTCTTCCCGATCGAAAACATGCCGGTGGCCATCCGCGTTCTCACTTACTTCTTTCCAGGGCGTTACTTCGTCACTGCCATCCGCGGCATCTATCTCAAGGGCGTGGGCTTGAGTGTCCTGTGGCCGGAAGCGGTGCTGTTGCTCTGTTTCAGCGCCGGCATCGTGTGGCTCAGCGCCAGTCGCTTCCAGGAGAAGCTGGGGTAGGTGCATGACCGCTTCCCTCTCGCGCATCGGCCACGTGGTCTGGAAGGAAGTGATCCAGATCAGCCGCGACCGGCGCATGTTCAGCATGATCCTGATCATGCCACTGCTCGAGCTCATCATCTTCGGGTACGTCGTGGCGACGGACATTACCGACATCGACCTGGCGGTCTGCGACTACGACCAGTCGGCGCAGAGCCGCGCGTACGTGACGCAGATCGTGCGCAGCGGCTACTTCCGGATCGCCGCCCCGTGCCACAGCATGGCAGACGTGCGCCGGCTCCTGGATCGCGGGCGAATCAAGGTTGCGTTGACCATCCCGCCGGATTTTTCCGCCAAGCTGAAGCGGCAGCAGCCGGCCGCGGTCATGGCGGCTCTTGACGGCAGCAACTCGAACACGGCGACCATCGCGGCAAGCTACCTGGAGCGGATCACTCTCACACAGGCCGTCGACGTGCAGTTCGCCGACCACGGCCGGCCAATCCGGCGAGCGCACCATCCGGTGGTCAGGCTCGAGCCCCGGGTGTGGTTCAATCCCGACCTGCGCAGTGTCAGGTTCATGGTACCGGGCATCATTTGCGTCCTGCTCATGGAGTCGCTGGTCATCCTGACAGCGGTCGCCATCGTGCGCGAGAAGGAGCGGGGCACCATCGAGCAGCTGATCGTGACTCCCATCCGCTCCCATGAGCTGATCCTCGGCAAGGCGATCCCATTCATTGGGCTTGGATACGTCAACATGTCCGTCGTGCTGACGGCAGGACGGTTCTGGTTCGGCGTCGAGATCACCGGCAGCCTCCCGCTGCTGTTCGCGCTGACAGGGTTGTTCATCTTCACCTGCCTGGGCATGGGACTGATGGTGTCCACGGTATCCAACACGCAGCAGCAAGCATCCATGGCAGGGCAGTTTCTCCTGTTGCCCAACATGTTTTTCTCCGGCTTCATGTTTCCGATTGCGAGCATGCCCGTAGTCGTGCAGAAGCTCACCTACCTCGTACCGTTGCGCTACTACATCACCATCGTGCGAGGGATCTTTCTCAAAGGGGTCGGGTGGCAGGCCTTGAAGGGCGAAGCGAGCATCCTGCTCGTGTACGGGATCGTGGTCCTGGGGATCGCCAGCCTGACGTTCCGCAAGCAGGTGAAGTAAAGCGTCCCGCGCCGACCTGGCGGCGCCGGGCACCGCGGTGGGCTGCCGTGTCAGTGTGCGCTCATGCCACCGCGGCGGCGCAGCTGCGTTGTCGCAGCTGCTCCCATGCACCACGGTAGATGGCGTACTTCCCCGAATAGGGCCGTTGCGAATCGGGCAAGTAGAAGGTCTTGCCGCTGCGCGCCTCCCACGGAATCACGTACGCGGCACTCAGATCGAGCTGGCGCGCGCCGAGCTGCACGCAGATGAAAAAGTCACAGTACCGTTCGGTGATGCGGCCGCGATGGTGAAAATTGAAGTTCCACGCCCGGTACACGTAGCTGTACTCGCGGCCCCGCAACCGTACCCGGCGGCGGTAGGAGCTGGGAAAAGCCGTGCGTAGCGCCACGCGCACCTTGCCGTTCAACAGAAAGTCGTAACGTGCCGCCCCCTTCATTGCCCGCACGGAGACGTCCAGCGCACGCAGGCGGGCCAGAACACGGCGCTTCGGAATGTCGTGAATTCCCGGTCGATCCATATCAGCGGCTCGGCGCCTAGCACGCCCGGGCTGCCAACACCTAGCTCGTTTCTCTCCTGACGGTTCGTCCTCTTATGACAAGTGGTGCACCGACGCAACAGGCGCCTCGGCGCGCGCCGCCGCACCCGGGACCACGGTTCACGCAGCACCCGTCTGCTTCAGCCAGGTCTGCATGTCGAAGTAGTCGCGCCAGGCCACGATCTTCCCGCCCCGCACCTCGAACACGCCGGCGACCGGCAAAACCACCGTCTTGCCCATCATGGTGAACCGGTCGGTCCGTTCGGTGAACACCAGGTCGCCTGCTGACGCCAGGCCGAGCATCTCAAACTCGATTTCCTCCGCCGGCCCCATGAACGTGTCCAGGGTCTGGCGGATCGCGTCGATGCCGTGCAGCGGCTCCATCGGCATGTTGTGGTAGACGGCATCGGGCGCCAGGAATCCGAGGAGTTCATCGATGTTCTTGCGCCGCCACGCCGCACAGAAATCGCGCACCACCTTTTCGTTTTCAGCGCTCATTAGGACCCCTCCTTCTGTGCTCGTCTAGCATGCCGCGCCAGCGGACAGAAGCGGCCGCAGCGCTCCCGTGCAGTGCGCAGACTGTGCTACGCTAGAGCGCACGCGAGGAGGATCCACGGTGACCTACAAGCATCTATTGGTACGAGAAGGGACGATCGCCACCATCACACTGAACAGACCGCAGCAGCGCAACGCACTGTCGCTAGCGTTGATGTACGAACTCATGGCTGCGTTGCGCGCGGTCGCGGCACAGCCCCGCACGCGCGCCGTCATCCTAGCGGGCAACGGGCCGGCGTTTTGTGCCGGCCACGATCTGCGCGAGCTCGTCGGTGGAAACATCAACAGCTACCGGCAAACCTTTGACGTCTGCACGCAGCTCATGAGGACCGTGCAAGAGATTCCCCAGCCGGTCATCGCACGCGTGCACGGCATCGCCACGGCAGCCGGCTGCCAGCTGGTCGCCACCTGCGACCTCGCCGTCGCTGCCGAGACGGCGCGGTTCGCAACCCCGGGCGTGAAAATCGGCCTGTTCTGTACTACACCGATGGTTGCCCTGACGCGCGCGGTGGGCCGCAAGCGGGCCCTGGAAATGCTCCTCACCGGCGTGGCGATCGACGCGCCAACCGCGTTGGAGTGGGGCCTGGTCAATCGCGTCGTGCCCGCGGGTGATCTGGACGCAACGACTGAGCTGCTCGCGACGCAGATCGCCGACGCCAGCGCGCTGACGGTCAGCATCGGCAAGCAGGCGTTCTACACCCAGATTGATCTCGACTAGCCGAAAGCCTACGCGTATGCGAAGGAGATCATGAGTATGAACACGCTCGCTGCCGACGCGCAGGAGGGTATGTGCGCATTCATCGAAAAGCGCACGCCGTGCTGGGTGGGCCGCTGACCGCACGCGGATGCTGGCCATCCCCCGCACCGGAACACCGCTGCTATCGCCGGTTCCCGCCGTGCTCCCCACCCTACCGCAACGCGGCAAAAAACGTCTTGATGCGCGTGGCGTTGGCGCCGATATCCCCTTTGCCATCGCGCGATTTGGAACGCATATGGACGACACTGCCGCCGTCGTGCGGGCGCACCTCGACGACGAAATCATCCTTGAACCGGAACACGCGTGACGTCGCGACCCCTTCCAAGGCATGCCTGGCCGCGTCGGTTCGGGTGATGACCCAGTCTGGTACCTGCTGTGCCGCCGCCACGACCCGTTTGAACGCCTCGTCGGGTGGAAGAGCGAGCGGCAGGGGCCTCAGATCAGGGTATCCCTGGCGCTGGCGTTGGGCCAGGGCCGCGCCGGCGTATCGCATATCCCGTCCCCTGTTCTCGTCGAGCGAGCCGGCCACGACGAATTTGGGCACGGTTGCGGTGTCCGTCGTGATGTCGTTGATCGGTGGGAACTTCCCGGCCGGAAAGGCGATGGCCAGAAACGCGACGGTGACCACGGCACCGAGCGCCAGTCCCAGGCCGGCACCGCGGCCACGCACCATACTGACGATTCCAGCCACCAGCGCCGCTATGCCAAGGAATCCCCCCACGTCAAACACTAGGAACCCGATCACGGCGCGGACGATCCGGAAATGCGCCAGCAATGGTCCGACCACGAACGCCACGAGCCCTGCGGTTCCCAAGCGAAAAGCCCAACCTGCAGCACCGGCCATTCGACACCTCCACGTTACTCGGTGATGGCTGTGCCTACACCGCACCTTCAACGAGTGTCAACCAGGGACATCTCGCCACCAACACGCTATAGTGCGGCGGTGCGCCGCTGCTGCTTGTTCCTGCTGCTCTGTTGGGTCGTCGGATGCACGTCGGCGTGGGACCGGCGCCAGTCGCTGCTCGCCGAGCACGAGGGACAGGGCAAGTACGTCGAGGCGGCAGCGGATGCCCGCTGGCTGATCGACAACGCGTTTTATCGTGCGCCCCCGGGGGAACGGACCTCGGCGGCGGCGGCCTCCCGTTACTTGCGTTTGGCCACGCTTGCGGCCAAAGCCGGGAACGCCGGTGTTGCCGTGGAGGCTCTGCGCGAGGCCGTCAGGATCGACCCGCGGCAGGGACCTGCCATACGCGCCCAGCTGGAGCAGCTGCCTGTCACGGAGACGGAGCGCACGCGCTTGAGGCAGGAGTTCAGATGGAACATTACGGCCTTGGCCCCGCGCGGTCTTCCGTCGTTGCAAGCAGCCCGTGCCAGCGCCCACTGTTGGTCCTATCACGTGGAGGAAGTCCGGAAACGGCGGTACCGCACGGTGAGCACACCGGAGGGCAAACAACACGAGGTCACTTACGATGCACGCCCGTGGGTGTTCGACGCCGAGGCAGGCCAGTGGCGCCCGGTCGGCCCGTGGAAGCATGATGCAGGCATGGAGACCGAGGACGCGCAAGGCCCGCAGCAACCGCGTTACCGCGCGCTCCTGGCTCCTGGCGGCCGCTTCTATGCGAGTGAAACGGTGCCCCCGTGCCATCGGGCCGGCTGGGAGGGCCCCTACGGTGCCAACGGCACGGTGTTCGTTGCCACGCGGTTACCCTCGACGGCGCCGGCGCAGTGAAAATTTTCGATTGCCATATCCGGCGCCGCAAGGTATATTATATGCACTGGCTGCTGAGTTCGGCTGTGTGGTGCTGGGAAACATCGGGTGGGCGTGACGGTCAGACCCTCTGGCTTTCACGGTTCAGAGCCGGCACGTATGAACCGTCAGCTGAAACATCAGATGGAACGCAGAGCTGTGGCAGCCCGCTTGCGCCGCATGGGGTTCGGCGTAGAGGAAACCCACCGCAACGGCAAGTACGATCTTCTGGTCAATGGTGAAGTGCGGGTGGCCCTGCGGGTGGCTTTCCCCGGGCGCTACGCGCACACGGTAACCGTGAACGGCCGGCGTTACGCGTACGACTATCGCAGCTGGAATTTCAATTTCCACCGGCACGGGCGGTGGGAGCGCAAAGATTGCGATGTCTTCGTTTGCATCGCGAAACACCGGCGTACGGCAGACGAGATATTTGTGATCCCGTCCAGTGCAATCACCGGACCCACTTTCAGCTTACACGGTGCCTGCGACCGGTACCGCGGTCGCTACGCAGCGTTTCGCAACCGGTGGAGCATCTTCACACGTCTCCAACCGCGGGTGGAAGCGCGCTCCGCGGTGGCATAGTCCAGCCAGCGGCAGCCCACACGCGCCAGGTTAGTCGCGGAAGTTGACGAACTGCAGGGGGATATCGAGCTCCCGCGCCTTCAAGAGTTGGATGGCGGTCTGCAGATCATCTCTCTTCTTCCCACTCACGCGCACTTGATCCCCTTGGATCTGGCTTTGCAGCTTGAGCTTACTGTCCTTGAGCAGCTTCACGATCTGTCTGGCCTTTTCCGTGTCGATCCCTTGCCGCACGGTGATGACCTGCTTGGCCAGTCCCCC
>JBHHYR010000150.1:0-9205 GCA_046757585.1 Binatia bacterium
TGTTGCACGGGGAACAGGAATTCGAATACCTTGCCCCGGTCCACGCCGGCGACGTCCTGACCGCGATGGGTCGCGTCGCCGACGTTTTCGAAAAGGCCGGTTCCCGGGGCGGTACCATGACGTTCGGTGTCGTCGAGACGACTTTCACCAACCAACGGGGGGAGAAGGTGCTCATCTCGCGTGCCACGCTGATTGAAACCGGCGGCCCTGTAAAGAAGGAGTAGCAGCGGGGTTCCAAATCCGCCGGCAGCGCGCTATTGCCACAGCTGTGGCAATCGCGCCAACCTTCCAGACGCCTCTTGCGCGCCAGTACCGCGCTGCGGGACACTGGCGGCAGGAGCCACTGGGCGCCCTGCTGTCCCGCACCGTGCGGCAGCATGCCGGCCGTGAAGGGATCATCGACCACGCGCAGCGCCTGACCTTTCGGGAGCTGGACCGGCTGAGCCAACGCGCAGCGGTCGGTTTTCGTTCCCTCGGGCTCGGTCCCGGGGACGTGATTGCCTATCAGCTCCCCAACTGGTGGGAGGCCGTCGTCGTTTTCCTGGGCGCGGTGCGCATGGGAGCGACGGTCAACCCGCTGCTGCCAATGTTTCGCGAGTCGGAGCTGGGCTTCACCCTGCGCCAGTCGGGTGCGCAGGCGCTCGTGATTCCCGGTGTCTGGCGCGGTTGCGATTACCGCGATCTCCTTGCGGCACTGCGCCCGAAGCTGCCTGCGTTGCGCGCAGTGTTCGTCGCACGCGACGCCCCGCGCCCTGGCATGCACAGCTGGGAATCATTCCTGGCGACTGCGCCGGAGCGGGCACTGGATGATGCTTCCGCCGGGCCGCCCGTTGCCGCGGCTAGCGTCGCGTTGCTGATGTACACGTCGGGCACGACGGCCGAGCCCAAAGGGGTCCTGCACACGCATAACACCCTGGCGGCGGAGGTGATGAGTCTGGCTCGGGTGCACCAGCTTACACCGCAGGATCGGACGCTCATGCCGTCACCCCTGACCCACATTTCCGGGGTCATCCACGGCATGCTCGTGCCGGCGCTGCTCGGGACAAGTGCGGTGCTGATGGAGCGTTGGGAGCCGCGCCAGGCGCTCGATCTCATCGCCCGTGAACGTGTGACGTACATGGTTGGGGCGCCCACATTCCTGCAAGATCTCGTCACCCAGGCCGAGGACTGCGACGGGGGCGATCTCCGTACACTGCGCCTGTTCTCCTGCGGAGGCGCTGGCGTGTCGCCGGCACTCGTCCGGCGCGCACGCGAACGGTTTCCAACCTGCGTGACGAAACGGGTCTACGGCTCGACGGAGTTTCCGACGCTGACCACCACGGACGCCGCGAACGCGTCCCGTCACGGTATTGACACCGAAGGCCGGGCCATCTGGCCGGCAGAGGTACGCATCGCCGATGACGCCGGCGAGAGCCTGCCCCCCGGCGTGGCAGGTGAGGTGCAGGGACGCGGGCCCGAGGGCTGTGTCGGATACCGCGATGGCGCCCTCAATGCGGATGCGTTCACAGCCGACGGCTGGTTTCGAACGGGCGATCTCGGAATTCTGGACGCCGCCGGTTACCTGCGCATCACGGGGCGGCTGAAGGACATCATTATCCGCAAGGGTGAGAAAATCAGCGTCAAGGAAGTCGAGGATCAGATCGCGGCGCACCCGGCGGTGGCTGAGGTGGCGGTGATTCCACGGCCCGATCCGGCCGCCGGCGAGCGGGCGTGCGCCGTGGTGCGGCTGCGGCCGGGCATGCGCCTGGACCTCGTCGCGCTTACCCAGTTCCTCGCCGCGAAAGGCTTGGCGAAGCACAAGTGGCCCGAACACCTGCAGGTGGTCGCGGATTTTCCGCGCACGGAAAGCGGCAAGATTCGGCGCGCGAAATTGCAAGAGCGGTACGCTGAGCGCTGCGGGCGCTAGCTGTCTGGCGCGGGCTTGCGTGGGCGCGCCAGCGACCACCGTAACAGCGGCGGCGTCACGAGGGTCGTGGCCATCACCATGATCACCACCGCTGAAAAAGCGTTCGCATTGATCACCGGCTCCCCGGCGAGCACCAAGCCGGCCCCGATGTTGGCAAAGATCAGCCCCACCTCGCCCCGCGGGATCATGCCGAAACCTATGGACAGGCGGTCCAGACCACGTTCCAGTACGCCGAGCGAACAGACCTGTTTGCCAATGATTGCTGCCACCGTGAGGGCGGCCGCGAATGCCAAAACGCGGGGATCACCTAAGCTGCGTAGATCGACCAGCACGCCCATGCGCACGAAGAACAACGGCACCAGGAACGTCACCAATGGATTGAGCAGCTCGTGCAGCCTGGGGACGCCGCGCTCCCGAAAAACGTGATAATGGCGTTCCTCGATGATCAGACCTGCCGCAAACGCTCCCACGATGGGCGCCAGACCCACGGCGTCCGCAAGGTATGATAGCAGAAAGCACAGCAACAGCGCCGTGGTGAGCAGCATGCCCTGCACGCGGAACCGTGCAGCCAGCCGCAGCAACGGCGGGGAGACGACGTAACCCACGGCGACCGCCCCAAGGACGAACGCAAAGGCCTTGGCGGTGATGACCGCGATAGTCCCCGCCGAGAGGCCAGGCCCGCCGCCCGCGGCAGCCGCAATGGCCCCGGTGACCGTGGCCAGGACGATCAGACCCAGCACGTCATCGATGACCGCCGCCCCAAGGACGATCCGTGACTCGCGTGTCTGGATGTGCCCCAGGTCCTGCAGGACACGGGCGGTAATGCCAACGCTCGTCGCGCACAAGGTCGCCCCCACGAACAGGTGCAGATAGATCGATTCGGCCGGGTGAAACCAGGCACTCGTGCCGAATCCGAGGACGATGGGCGCAATCACCCCGAGCAGCGCGACCAGGGCGGAGGACAGACCAACCGAGAGCATCTCCCGCACGTTTGATTCGAGCCCGACCTCGAACAGCAGCAGGATGACCCCCACCTCCGCGAACAGCGCCAGGGCCGGGTCCGTTTTGAGATGGAGCAACTGGTCATAACCAAGCAAGTTGAGGTTGCCGAGCGCTACGCCGAACAGGAGCTCCCCGAGCACCGCGGGTTGACGGAGCCGCTCGACGATATCACCGCCGAGCTTGGCAGCGAGCAGAATGACCACGAACTCGATCAACACGGGCCCGACCGGATTGGCTTCGCTGCCAGCCCCGCCGGGCTCGGTGGCGTAACCGTACCCGGCCACGAGCACGGCTGTGCTCAGACCAACGAGAACTGCTTGCCTCTTCGACATCACTTCTTCGTATGGCCAAGTCGCGGCACGATGGCAGTCATCCGGCGGAGACAGGGGTCCGTGTGTGGGCGCGGCGCGCGATGTGCTTAGCGCTGGCGGCGCAACTCGCTCACAGTGCCTCCCGCACCCACCAACACCCGCTCCGCCATGCCGAGGAACAGGCCGGTGCCGACCACCCCAGGAATGGTACGGATGGCATCGTCCAGCTCTCGGGGCGCTGGGATCGGCCTGACGCCGCAGTCGAGGATATTATTGCCGCTGTCGGTCACGAACGGGCAGCCATCCGCCATGCGTAACACTGGTCGGCACCCAAGAGGCTCCAGGCGTTTCTTGCAGAAGGCACGGGCGAACGAGATCACTTCAACGGGCAGGACCCCGCGGCTTCCGAGCACTGGAACGAGCTTTTCGCTGCCCGCGAGAATGATCTGCGTCCGTGACGCCGCGGCCACAACTTTTTCGCGCAGCAAGGCGCCGCCGTATCCCTTGATCAAGTCCAGCTGCGGATCGACTTCGTCAGCGCCGTCAACGGTGACGTCGATGACCTCGACGGTTTCCAAGCCTGCGAGCGCAATGCCGCACTCTCGTGCGACCGCGGCTGTCGCTTCGGAAGTCGGCACACCGGTGACCTGCAGCCCCTCCCGGACGCGTGTCCCGAGCGCCCGCACGAAGGCGGTTGCGGCGCGACCGGACCCCAGACCGACCACCATGGCGTCGGCGACGTACGCGAGGGCTTGGGTCGCAATGGCCTCGAGCAGCGGATCTTCGTGCATGTCGTGCCTCAATCCTGTCACACCGCGCCGCGTTCAGATGACTCCGGCCGCCCGCAAGTCGGCGATTTCGGCGGCGCTCAGGCCGAGCAACGAACCGTAGATTTCAACGTTGTGTGCCCCGAGCTTCGGTGCCCCGCGCTCGATGCGTCCCGGCGTCGCCGACAGATGCGGGTACACCCCCTGCATGCGCACCGGTCCGATGGTCGGGTCATCGACCGTGACGATGTCATGGCGGGCGGCGTAGTGCGGGTCAGCCATGATGTCGGCGATCGAGTGCGCCTGCGTCACCGGCACCTGCGCGGCCACGAGAATCGTCTCGAGCTCCGCGGCGGTATGCTGCTTCACCCACGCGCCAACGATTGCGTTGATCGCGTCTGCATGCTCCACGCGCGCCTTCAGTGACGCGAACCGGCGATCGCGCAGCAAGTCATCGCGCCCCATGGCTCGTGCCAAGCGGGGGAACAGGCCGTCGCCTGCGGCCACGATGCAGATGAACTGGCCGTCCTTGGTTTCCCAGTTATCGAGTGGCGCCGAATTGGGCAGCTGATTGCCCTCGCGCTCGCGCACCGTGCCGAGCCGATCGTAGCTGGCGACGGTGTGCTCCAGGATGCGGAAGATCGACTCGTACAGGGTCAGGTCGGCCCACTGCCCCCCGCCGTGGTGCACGTCACGGTGATACAGGGCCAGCATAATGGCGAAGGCGTTGAACACGCCCGTGAGGTAGTCGGAGATGATTACGCCGGGCCGCACGGGGGGCCGGTCGCGGTAGCCGGTGATGTACAGCAGGCCGCCGAAGCCGATCCCGTTGCGATCGAGGCCGGGGCGGTCACGGTACGGTCCGCTCTGGCCATAGACCGAAGCGCGCGTGAGGATCAGCCCCGGGTTCACCG
The DNA here is from genome assembly GCA_046757585.1 of Binatia bacterium. Taxonomy (GTDB): domain Bacteria; phylum Desulfobacterota; class Binatia; order HRBIN30; family HRBIN30; genus JBHHYR01. The sequence continues at coordinate 4,901 of JBHHYR010000150.1, forward strand.
CCTGCAGGGCCTCATAACCAAGTCCCCATGCTTCCAACGTTCCCGGCTGGAAGTTCTCCACCGCAACGTCCGACACAGCGACGAGGCGCTTGAGCAGCTCCTGCCCGCGCGGCTGGCGCAAATCGAGCGTGATCGACTTCTTGTTGCGACCCTCGACCGCCCACCACAGCGAATGGCCATCCACGAAGGGGCCGATCGTACGCATGAAGTCGCCGCGGCCCGGCAACTCGACCTTGATGATTTCAGCTCCGAAATCCCCCAGCAGTGTCGCTGCGAACGGTGCGGCGACCCGCGTGCCGAGGTCGAGAATGCGAAGACCGGTCAATGGAAGCGTGCCAGGCATAATGAGCCGACTCACGGTAGCGCGGCAACGCGCAGAAAGACAAGGGACCGCACAGCATGAGCCCGGCAGGGGTGCGGGCGCGGCCGACCGACGTGGCTGGTTGGGGGTGCTGTCCTAGGACAGCAGCGGCGGTGGAGGTAACCTTGCGCCCCTGATAGCTGGCCCCTAGAATGCCGCCCACGAACATGGCCCGCTGGCGGCACATCTGGGGTGGGCGGCTCTCGCCTCTCCCTGCAACAGAGATCCGGCGGCGCAGGCGGGAGGCAGTGATCATCGCCGCCACCGCGCTCGTGTTCGTCGTCTTTGCGGTCTTCGAAACGCGCTTACCGCAACTGAGCAGCAGCGCGTCGCTGTGGGGAAACATCATCTTCTTCTTGCTCATCAACCTGAATCTCATTCTTCTCATCCTCCTGATCTTTCTCGTCACCCGGAACTTGGTGAAGCTCGTCTTCGAGCGCCGCCGCGGCATCCTCGGATCGCGGCTGCGCACGCGACTCGTCCTCGCCTTCGTCGGCCTCACGCTCATTCCCACCACACTGCTGTTCCTCGTGGCGCAGGGGTTCCTCTCGGCGGCGTTCGAGAGCTGGTTCAATGTCCGTGTCGAGAGCGCCCTCAAGGGCTCGCTCGACGTGGCGCAGAGCTACTATCAATTCGCTGCCAACAACGCCCTGTACTTCGCGCGGCAGGTCGAAGGCCAAACGCAGCAGCGCGGGCTGTGGGCCACGCCGCGCCGGCCGGCATTGCAGCGCTTCGTGGAGCGGAAAGTGGCCGAGTGGAACCTCGTGGGGCTGAACGTGTTCACGGCCGACGGCGCCACTGTGGCTCATGCGCACAGAGAAACGTTGCCGCAACCGTTGCCCCCGGAGGCTGGCGATACCCTGAGCCAGCTGCTGCGCGGCGAGGAGACTGCACGTACCCAGCCGTTCGGCAAGGGCGACATTGTCCGCGCTGGCGTCCCGGTGCGCGCGCCGGACGGGCAGCTCATTGGGGCGGTGACGGTCGACTACATCGTCCCGCGCAACGTCAGCCAACGGGCGCGAGACATCGCACGCTCGTACCGTGAATACCGCCAACTGGTGAGCATGAAGCAGCCTATCAAGAACGGCTACATCCTGACCCTGGCGCTGATCACCCTGGTTGTACTCTTTTCGGCGACGTGGTTCGGGTTCCAACAGGCGAAGAGCATCACCATTCCCCTGCAACGCCTGGCGGAAGGCACCCGCGAAGTGGCGCAAGGGAACTGGCGCTATCGCATCGAAGCCGGCGGTGACGAAGAGACCGCCGTGCTAGTCGATTCGTTCAACCAGATGACCGCTGATCTGCAGGAAATCAACTCCGAGCTGGTCGAGCGCCGCAAGTACGTCGAAAATATCCTGGCCAAGATCGCCGCCGGGGTCGTGTCGCTCAGTCAAGCTGGGCGCGTGACGATGCTCAACCGCGCAGCCGAGGGGATGCTCGGTGTACGGCTGGCGGACGTGCGCGACAAGCACTGGGCGGAGGTGTTTCGCACTGCCCAGCTGCGGAAGGTCGGTGAAGTGATCCGAGACGCCTTCGCACTACCGCAGCGGGTGGTAGAACGACAGATCAAGCTGACCGGTGGCGATCACCTCGTGACCGTTCTGGTAAGCGCGACGCCGCTGGCGGATGAGGCGGGGGCACCGCGCGGCATCATGCTGTTTCTCGAAGATGTGACCCATCTGATGCGAGTGCAACGCATGGAAGCGTGGAGGGAGGTTGCCCGCCGGCTGGCGCACGAAATCAAGAATCCGCTGACGCCGATCCAGCTCTGCGCCCAGCGGTTGCGCAAGCGCTACGGTGACGAACTGTCGGTAACCGACGGAGCGGTGTTTGACGAATGCACGCGAACCATCATCGGCCAGGTGGAGGAACTCAAACGGCTGGTAGATGAGTTCTCCACGTTTGCGCGTTTGCCTGCGGCGGAACTCGTGCCGCATGATCTGAACGAGGTCGTTGAAGAAGCCCTCGTCCTCTTTCGGCAAGGGCACGCCGATATCGTGTTCGCCGTTCACCCGGCTGATCGCTTGCCCTTGGTCGAGCTGGACCGGGAAGCGATCAAACGCGCGCTGATCAACATCCTCGACAACGCCGTGAGCGCGTGCCACGGCGTGCCGGATGGAGCCCGGATCGAGATCACGACCTCCCACCTAGAGGCGGGTGGCGTGGTCCGTTTGGAAGTGGCGGATACCGGATGCGGCATGAGTCGCGACGTGAAGATGCGCCTGTTCGAGCCCTACTTCTCGACCAAGAAGGAGGGCACCGGTCTCGGCTTGGCCATCGTGGCGTCGATTGTTGCAGACCATCAGGCGTACGTCCGTGTGCGGGACAATGCGCCGCGCGGTACCCGCTTCGTCATCGATTTCCCGTTACGGCGTCACCGCGAGGCGGTTCACTTCACCGCACGGGTCTGAGGAGGGGCGACATGGCAACCGTTCTGGTCGTCGATGACGAATGCGAGATCCGCGCCTCCCTGCGCGGCATCCTCGCGGAAGAGGGCCTACGGGTCTTGGAGGCCGAAGATGGCCGCCAGGCGCTCGCTCTCATCGAGCGCGAAAGTCCCGAGCTGGTGATTCTTGACGTCTGGATGCCGGAGATGGACGGCTTGCAGCTGTTGCAACGGCTGCGCGATGATGGTCCGGCACCTGCGGTGATCATGATCTCGGGCCACGGGAACATTGAAACGGCGGTCAAGGCGACAAAACTGGGGGCGTTTGATTTCATCGAAAAGCCGTTTTCGCTCGACGGCCTGCTGCGAGTGGTGAACCGCGCTCTGGACCACCAGGCGGCAGTCCTCCGCCGTGCCGACACCATCCCTGTGGTCGATATTCATCCCCGTGCCGACACACGGGCCGCGGATGCAGTGGCCGCGCCCGCTTTGTACGCCCGACGGTGGAGCGAACGCACCATCGCCCGCAGCGTCGTCGTCAGCGGCACGGGCTTGCACAGCGGGATCAAAACCGGCCTGATCCTACAGCCGCTGCCTCCCCGGAGCGGCATTCTATTCACCAGCCTGTCAAGCGATGAAACAGTGCCGGCGCACCTCGACTGGGTTGACTCTACCGGCTATGCCACGACCTTACATCGCAATGGGGTGACGGCGCGGACGATCGAACACTTATTGGCGACGTTCCATGCCTACGGCGTCACCAATCTGCTGGTGAAAATGCAGGGCGAAGTACCCACGATGGACGGCTCCGCGATCGAATTCTGTCGCTTGATCGAGAACGTGGGCCTGGTCGATCAGGGCCGCACGGTTGAGGAGATCGTCATCAATCGGCGCATCGCTGTGGGCGAGGAGGACGGGGAATCGATTGTGATCGAACCCGCCGATCGTTTCGGTATCGCGTATACGCTTGCCTACCCGCATCCGGTTGGCGTGCAACGCTACACGTACGTCCATGAAGGCGCCGTTTCGTTCCGGACGGCCATTGCCCCAGCCCGGACCTTCGGTTTTCTTCGTGACATGAAACAGCTCGCGACCATGGGGCTGGCGAGCGGCGGGCGCCTCGACAACTGCATCCTCATCGATGATGAAAAGGTGGTCAATACGACGTTGCGGTTTCCCGACGAGTTCGTGCGCCACAAGATCCTCGATCTCATGGGAGATACGTACCTCTTGGGACGTCCCATTCGGGGCATGATCACCGCCTGCAAGACCGGCCATTCGGATAACATTGCGCTGCTGCGCGAGATCAGAAAAACCATGGGGCTGCCGTGAAGTGCGGCGCTTCGCCGGCCGGTGCGGCTCAATTGCTGGCAACGATCAGCGGGGCCAGACCCCTGTGGACCTTCTTCACACGGTTTGCCACCCGCTGCGCCGTGCGGCGACTCGCGTAGGTGCCGATCGAAACCCGGTACCAATGTCGCCGGCCGTGCCGGATCGTACGAATTCGGGCCCGATACCCCTTACGCGCTACCGCTTTCTTGAGCCGCGTCGCGTTTTT
>JBHHYR010000151.1:0-8990 GCA_046757585.1 Binatia bacterium
GGGCGGCGGAGCGGATCGGGCTCACAGGCGGCCGGCTGTGGGCCCGGGACGGTAACGGCGAGACGCTCGAGGAGATCGTGCGTGACTTTGCGCAGCACGCCGACGCGGTTCGCAGCACCTTCCGTACGCTGGCGCGCCTCCAGCTGCCGGCGCCGGATGCGGTCGGGCACCGCCTGGTCCATGGCGGCCCTGCGCACCAGGCCCCGCAGCGCATCAACGCACGATTGCGAGCGGAGCTGAAGCAGCTGGTTCCCTTTGCGCCGTTACACCCTCCCAGTGAGATCGGGGCCATCGACGCGGTCGCAGCCCACTTTCCGCGCCTGCCGCAGGTGGCCTGCTTCGACACCGGATTTCACGCCCGGATGCCGGAGATCGCACGGCGCTTCCCGTTGCCGCGCCAACTCTGGGACGAGGGCGTGCGGCGCTATGGTTTTCACGGCCTCTCCTACGAGTATGTTGCGCACACCCTCGGCCCCTCTCTCCAGGGACGGGTGGTCATGGCCCACCTGGGCAACGGCGCCAGTATGGCGGCGGTAAAGGACGGGAGGACGCTCGACACGACGATGGGCTTCACGCCCACCGGTGGCTTCATGATGGGCACACGCTGCGGCGACCTGGATCCGGGGGTGCTGCTCCACCTCATGAACGAAAAAGGACTGGACGGCCACCAACTCGACCAGCTGGTCAACCACCAAGCGGGGCTCCTCGGTGTCTCGGGCCTCACCTCGGACATGAAAACGCTGCTGGAGCACCGGGGCATCCAGCCGCACGCCGCCCAGGCCGTGGAGATGTTTTGTTACCAGGCGCGAAAGACGATCGGGGCTCTGTCGGCAGTGCTGGAAGGACTCGATACCCTGGTCTTCACCGGTGGCATCGGTGAGCGGGCAGCCCCCGTACGTTGGGAAATCTGCCGCGGTCTCGGGTATCTTGGCGTGCGGCTCGATCCGCAGCGAAACGAGGTCCACTGCGATACCATCTCGGCCTCGGGGAGTCCCTGCACGGTGCGGGTGATTCCCACCCAGGAGGATCTGACCATCGCCCGGCATACGTATGCACTCGTGTTTGCGTCCGCGGCAGGCGAACGGCCATGAGCGTCGCGTTGACGAGCTTCAGGGCCCGGGGGCAGGCTCAACTGCTCGCTGAGCGCAGCGTTCGAGTAACTTGCTGGCGACCGCCTTCTTAGCTTTCAACTTGTCGCGAAAGTCGCGCGCCTCCGTATCGGCGATTTCCATTCCAAGGTCAGACACGGTGCTTTCCAGTATTTCGATCAGCACCTGCCGCTCTTCGTCAGTGAGGCTCAGCTCGAACATGTGGTCCCCCTTTCCTCTCGCTGCGCGAGAAATATCAACCGGTCCGAAAGACTTCAAAGATGGCACGGCACACAGATGACTATGCCCGCCAGCCCGTTGGGGATACGGCGCGCGAGCTGAACGTCGATCCGGCGCAGGGGCTCGGTGACGACGAGGCCAAGGCACGGCTCGAGCGCTACGGGTACAACGAGATCGAGGAGAAGGGAGAGCCGCTCTGGCACCGGGTCTTCCGCCGCTTCTGGGGGCCGATCCCCTGGATGATCGAGGTGGCGGCGCTGCTGTCCGCGCTGGTGCGGAAGTGGGAAGATTTCGCCATCATCATGGTCATGCTGCTGGCCAACGCCTTCCTGGACTTCTTTCAGGAGCACCGCGCCCTGAACGCGCTCCAGGCGCTCAAGCAACGGCTGGCGACCCAGAGCATCGTGCGGCGCGGCGGCACGTTCAAGACTGTTGACGCGAAGCTGCTGGTCCCCGGTGACGTGGTGAAGCTGAAGATCGGCGACGTCGTGCCGGCCGACGTCCAGCTGCTGGAAGGGGACTACCTGTCGATCGACCAGTCGGCGATGACCGGCGAGTCCTTACCCGTGAGCAAAAAGCCGGGCGCCGTGGCCTACGCCAACACCATAGTCAAGCAGGGGGAAATGCTGGCGATCGTGGTGAACACCGGCATGCACACGAATTTCCACGCGGTCGTCGCACTGGTGGCGAAGGCACAGAGCGAGGAACGCAGCCACTTCCAGAAGATGGTGATTCAGATCGGCAACTACTTGATCCTGATTACCGTTACACTGGTCGCGCTCATTTTGATCGTCGCGCTGTTCCGCCACGAGCAGTTTCTGGAGATTACCCGCTTCTGCCTCGTCCTCACGGTGGCTGCGATTCCCGTCGCGCTGCCGGCGGTGCTCTCGGTGACCCTCGCCGTGGGTGCCCTGAACTTAGCCCGCCGCAAGGCCATTGTCAGCCGGCTGGTGGCCATCGAAGAGCTGGCAGGGGTGGACGTCCTGTGCAGCGACAAGACGGGCACCCTGACGAAGAACGAGATGGTCGTCGCCGATCCGGTAGTGCTGGGAAAGCATACGGAGCGGGAACTTCTCCTACAAGCGGCGCTGGCCTCGCGGATCGAGGATCAGGATCCCATCGACCTCGCGATTTTCCACTATATCACCGACCATCTGCCGGATCTGAATTGGCGCGCGTACCGGCAGGTCCGTTTCACGCCGTTCGATCCGATCCGCAAGCGGACGGAGGCCGACATCCAGTACGGCGACGAGCGCTTTCAGGCGGTGAAGGGTGCTGCGCAGGTGCTGCTCGGCATGGCTGGCCTGTCCGGCGCTGAGGCAGCGGACGTCACGCAGCGCGTGGAAGCGCTGGCGGAAAAAGGCTACCGCACCATCGCCGTCGGCCGCCGAAACGGCGCAGCGTTTGAGCTGACCGGCCTCCTCCCCCTGTTCGACCCACCGCGTGACGATTCCAAGGCAGTGATCGAGGACATGCGTGCCCACGGCGTACGGGTCAAGATGGTCACTGGCGACAACATCGCCATCGCGCGGGAGGTCGGCGCGTTGTTGGGTGTGGACGGCAAGGCCGCGCGTTCGGGCGAACTCAAGGGCAGTGAAGGCGAGGAGCTGCTCGCCCTCGCCGCGGTCCTGTCGCGCGCCATCTATCACCGCCTCCACCCTGATGTCACGCCGGAGGCGGCCGAGCACTTTGCGCAGGAGGTCGTCGATGAAGTGCGGGCTTCCTTCGACACCAGCGAGCTGGCCCCCGGTTTCATCAAGGCCCACGAGTCGGCCATCGTCGAACGGATCGAGCAACTCGATATCTTTGCCGAGGTCGTTCCCGAAGACAAGTACCTGATCGTCGATCAGCTGCAGAAGGCGGACCACATCGTCGCCATGACCGGGGACGGCGTGAACGATGCACCCGCGCTCAAGAAGGCCGACTGTGGCATCGCCGTCTCCAACGCCACCGATGCCGCTCGGGCAGCGGCGGATATCATCCTCACCGCACCGGGCCTTGCCGTGATCAACGATGCTGTCAAGCAGGCGCGCATCACTTTCGAGCGCATGAAGTCCTACTCCATCTTCCGCATCGCCGAGACCATCCGGATCATCCTATTCATGACGTTGAGTATTGTCGTATTCAACTTCTATCCGATCACGGCCCTGATGATCATCCTACTGGCGCTGTTCAACGACATTCCCATTCTCGCCATCGCGTACGACAACACCAAGGTGGATCGCGACCCGGTGCGCTGGAACATGCCGGAGATGCTGACGGTTTCCACCGTATTGGGGGTGGCCGGGGTGATCTCATCATTCCTACTGTTTTTTCTTCTCGAGGAATACGGGTTCTCCGAAGAGATGATTCGAACCCTCCTGTTCCTGAAGCTCATCGTAGCTGGGCACAGCACCCTGTACGTCACCCGCGTCGACACCTGGTTCTGGCGGCGCCCCTGGCCATCGCTGCTGCTGTTCGGTGCCACCTTCGGTACTGAGATAGTGGGCACCCTGATCGCCGTGTATGGTCTCCTGATCACGCCCATTGGTTGGCAGTACGCGCTCTGGATGTGGATCTATGCCCTGACCTGGTTCGTGTTCAACGACGGGGTCAAGATGTGGACCTATCGGATTCTGAGGAAACGAGAATCTCCGGTATGAACCACGCAGGTGCGTGGCGTGGAATCGGATCTTCCGGGAGCAGCCGAGGAGCGGCGTTGGGAAGCAAGCGAATGTCGCCTTGGGCGTGGTGCGTCGGGAGGCGCTGGATTCCGCAGTGTGCGGGAAAATTCCGGTTGACAGATGCGCGCGCGGAGGGGTAGCATTTTAACGGTACACCCTGGCATTCGTAGTCGGGAAGACGCGGCGGTCGGTGCTGCCGGGGAGATACAGCACAGGTGATTGGGCGGAGATTCCTGATGCAGTTGCAAGTTGCAGGTACGCTCGTGACCGTAGTGCTCGGCCTGATCGTACTGCGAGCAACCGCGGCCTGGGCACAGACTGCCACACCAACCGATACGCCAACCCCAACGGCTACGCCGACGGCGACCCCGACTGATACCCCAACACCAACGAACACACCCACGGCGACGGCCACGGTAACACTTACACCGACCGCAACACCCACGCCGACCATCACCCCGACCGCGACCAACACGCCGACCATTACGCCCACGCCGACCATCACCCCGACCCCGACGAATACGCCGACCGCGACCGATACCCCCACGGCAACGAGCACCCCAACCGTCACGCCGACGCCAACCATCACCCCGACCCCGACAGTGACGCCCACGGCGACCGATACGCCCACGGCGACTCCGACGAAGACCCCCACGCCGACCGTGACGCCGACGCCGACCCCGCCGCCTTGTCCGGGGAGCCCGCTATCGGGTTGCCGCACCGCAGCGAGAAGCCGGTTCGTCATACGCCAGAACCCGGTGAACGAGAATTGGGATCGGCTCTTCTGGCGCTGGAGCAGGGGGCAAGCGACGACCGAGGCGGAATTCGGCGACCCAACCGGATTGGCAACCGGCTATGCGTTCTGCATCTACGACGCTAGTGGTCTTGTCGCTAGCCAGCGGCTACCAGCGCATGCACAGACGTGGGGTGTCGTCCGTAGGACGCGTTTTCGGTACCGCGACCGCACCGGAGCGCATGATGGGGTCAAGCGCATTCTGCTAAGGCCGGATGTGGAAACCAAGGCGAAGGTGGTCGTGCGTGGTAGGGGCGTGAATGTGCCGGATCCCACGTTGCCACTGACGCAGCCGGTGAGTGTGCAACTCATCAATAGCAGCACACCGGTTTGCTGGGGCGCCACGTACAGTGGTACCCAGATCAGACGGAACGACTCGGGGCTCTTCCGAGGCAGAAATCCCTGAGGCGTAGCCGCCGCGCTTTCCTCATGCGGCCCGGAGCAGGAGGCGCACGGTGTGATGCGGTCGAGTGCACATCGAGGTCCGCGCGGAGCGCTGATCCGTCAGGTGCTGATGCGGTGACCGGGAGGTCCCGCGGGAGGTTGGTGGAGACCTGCAGTGACGGCATTGGAAGCACAAAGCAGACGGGGGGTCGTGATTCACCGCCACTGCCTCGTGCGGGCACTGACGTGCCTGGGTGTCCTCGCGCTCCTCATGCGAGCCCCGCGGGCCGGAACGGCGAGTAACCCAGCGCCTCAGCTCGTTCTATTCGTCGACGGGGGCTGCTCGACCAGCGGTGACGGCACGACGCTGACCTGCGGTGCCACGGGTCCGTTCAGGACAATTTCAGAAGGCGTCACTGCCATGACACCTGGAACCGCGCTCTACGTCCGCGGAGCGCATGGAACCTTTGACGGTGTGTACCACGAATACGTTGGCATCTGGGGCACGGACACGGACGCGTATCCCGGCAAGAACCTCAACTGCACCGCGACCCAGCCGTGCGTGATCGAGGGTTGCCCCGCCGATGCGTGCAGCGCCGATGAGCGCCCGACACTCAGCGGCCTCGTCCAGCGCCGGGATTGGGAGGCGGCTGGCACCGAGATCTGGAAACGGACGATGGAAAGCCGCGCCAACGAGGTCGCAGCGACCTACCTGCTCGATGACTATGCGCCAGGCTTCATTGCCCAGGGAACCAGTCGCACGCACCTGAGTTACGCGGGCGACAACGTCAAGACGCCGGGCGAAGGCACGTGGTCGTATGACACCACAACACACACCGTTTACGTCAACCCGGTAGGTGCTCGTAACCCCAACACGGACCGCGGGGCTGAACTCTACGTGCCGGATCACAAGACGATCGTTGCCATCATCGGCGACGAAGGCAGCCCCCATAGCTGTCTGCCGGGTGTGAGCTGCCTTGGGGCGCACCACCTCACGCTGCGACGACTCCGGCTCGAAGGCGGGCGGTGGACTGGGCTGGATATCTTCGCGCGGTTTAACAGCAACGGCAGCATCCACCGCTTCGACGGCATCAGGGTCGAGGACGTCCAGATTCAGGATACCGGCGCAATCGGCTTTGTAGGGGGGCGGTTCGTCAACCTGGTCGTCAACAACGTCGATACGGAGTACATCGGTCGCGGCACGCAAACGGACCCTACCGCACGTCCCGCGCAAATTTCCTCCTTCGGTGTGCGGCTGTTTCACGTGGACGGCGGTGTCCTGACGAACCTGATTGGCGCGCACCTCGGCGAGCACGGTGGGGTCGCGAAATGTCCGTGGTGCGACGCACCGTGGAACACCGCGCAGGTGCCGGGCGGCAAGGGGAGTTGCCTCGACCTGAAGCAATCGCGCAACGTGGTCGTGGATGGGCTGAGCTGTACCGACGTCGCCGGCTTCGGCGTGCAAAACGACGTCTCCCACGACGTCGAATACGCCCACTTGACGGTGACGCGGGTTGGGCAAGGCTTCAGCGACCGCGTGTTTACCCCCGACGAGTTTCCCGGCATCGTGTGCCCCTGTACGTCGAATTACAACGTGACCCTACGGGACAGCTCGTTTACCGATGCGGGGACCAGCTCCGACGGGAACATCGTGATCTACACGAGTCCGCCGCCGCCAAGCGGGTCCTACGGGGCCCGCATCTACAACAATTTTATCAGCTACTCGGCACGCGCCGCGGTCGCCATCCAGCAGGAGTTCGGCGCCGGCGGCAGCGCCGCCGAGGGAATCTCCATCTGGAACAATTCCATCCACTCGGCACGTGCCTTCAAGGGCTACGGTGCGCCTACCAACACCGCCCCCGCGGGCATCTTCGTCGATACGGACAATGCGTCGGGCTATCCGGTCAGCACGCTTACCAACGTCGGGATCCGGAACAACATTTTCGAGGGTCAGTTGGCCGGCGGTATTTCGATCCCTTCCAATATCACGCACAGGCACGTGACGGCGGATTACAATCTGTATTGGGGCAACACCCCTGCTGTCGCGACGTGGTTCGGAACAACCTACACCACCACCACCGGCTTCTGTGCGGCGCGAGGGCAGGAGTGCCACGGTAGCGAAGCGGACCCGCGCTTCGCCGACGCGAGCACAGCCGACCTGCATCTTCAGCCGGGGAGCGCGGCGCAGGATGCCGGTGTACCGCTTGCGGCCTTTGCCACGGACATCGACGCGGAGGTGCGCCCGATGGGCGCGACCTGGGATGTCGGAGCCGACGAAGCCGGGGGGCCGGTGCCGACCGCCTGTCCATCGAATCTGCAGGCCGGCTGCCGCACCGCAGCCAGAAGTCTCTTCGTCCTCCGGCGGAATGCATCGAATGAAAATCGGGATGGACTGATCTGGCGATGGAAAAGAGGACAGGCAACCAGCAAGTTGGAGTTCGGCGACCCAACCGGACTCGCCACGAGCTACGCGCTCTGCCTGTACGACGCGAATGGCCTTGTCCCCAGCACGCGGTTGCCGGCGCATGCGCAGACCTGGAGCGTAGTGCGGCGCACCCGCCTGCGGTACCGCGATCTGAAGGGTACCCATGACGGGCTCCGCCGCATCCTGCTCAGGCCGGATACCGCAACCAAGGCGAAGATAGTCGTGCTCGGTAGGGGCGCAAGCCTCCCGGACCCCACATTGCCCCTGACGCCGCCCGTGACCGTGCAACTCACGAATAGCCAGACACCAGTGTGCTGGGAGGCCACTTACAGTGGTTCACGGATCAAGAAGAACGAGCTCGGCCTGTTTCGAGGCAGAATCCCCTGAAATCGCACCAGCACGCCCTCCCTGCACGCTGATGGTGTCGCGTTTCCAGGCCCGGTGATGGTGCGTCGCACAGCCTCTGTAAAACCGCCAGTCTGCAAGGTCTCGCCTGACAGCCGGTAGCGCCGTGCAAGTGTTTGCAGGAGACGGCGCGGTGAGCATTTTCCCGTGGACAAAGCTTGTGCGGTGGGTTAACCACATACCTGATAGGGCCAAATACCCAAGTGGGTCAAATTTCAGGCGCGACGGGTGAGGAATGCCAGAGGCGGATGTGTCGTCTGGATATGTGTTGGCAGCCCATGCCTCAGTGGACCCGCTCTTGCTACACCAAACGCACTTGCACGCGTCTGTTTCAGGAGGAAGGAAAATGACCAAGAGACGCTCCGCGTTCGTCGACCTCGGCTTGCCAGTGCTGCTGGCGGTCCTTTTCTACTTCTACGGCGGACCTTTGAGTGCTGGGGTTGCTGATAGCCCGCTGCCCACCCTGCAGACAGGCGCCAGGACGCGGGAAGTCTTTATTGTACCCGGTGTTGTCAAAGACAATCAGATCGAGACGGAGTTTTCGTGTACCTCGCTCGAGAAGGCCAAGACGATCACGATAGCCGTGGAGGTTTTCCCGGCAACGGGCGGGTCGCCACTCAACATTGCCGGCTTGCCTGCCCTTGAAGGTGCCCTGCCAGTGCCGCCTGGGGCCACCGTGACGATTGCGACGGGGACCACTGTGGGGATCCACGAGGATCTCTTGATTGCCGGGCTCGGGCCAGCGAGCGTGCGGAACGGCTCTGCACGTATTGTCAGCACATCGAAGAAGATCGCTTGCTCGGCATATCTGGTGGACTGCCTGAATACTCCCCCCAACTCGATGACGGCGCTGACGGTTATTGGGAAGACGAGACAAAAGGGCGACTGAGATTCGTCGCCCTTCTACATCGCTGGCACTGACATGCCTAGCACTCCTGGGGCTTCTTGTCCGAGAGGCCCAGTATTTTGGCAATTTCCTCCTTGGACTTTTT
>JBHHYR010000152.1:0-8921 GCA_046757585.1 Binatia bacterium
CGCTCGCAGGCGGCGCAGCCCGAATTCCTCATCCTCCCGGTTCGAGAGTTCGACGCACACGGCCGCACGAGCCGGGAGGCGTTACGCGCGATCGAGGCACGCGCCTTCGATCTCGAAGTGGGCCGCAACGAACGGAGCCAGATTCTCGAGGGGTTGGCCAACGGCCTGCTCTTCCCGGGCGTGGAATTCTTCCTGCCGTATTTCTATCCCGCGCTCGACACTTTCGCGGCCTATCTACCCGCCGACACGCTGCTGTGGGTTGACGATGCGGGTGCGGTCGAGGCGGCCGTCGAGCGGGCGTGGACGCAGATTGAGCAGCGCGCCGGCGCGCGGGCGGCGCAGCACCAGTTCTTCGCCCCGGCCGAGGAGCTGTATCTGTCACCGGCCGCGTGGCGCGCCGCCCTCAGCAGCCTACCGGCCGTCGAGTTGGAACCACTGGACCTGCTCGCCAGCGCTGAGGACCCGCGCCACCTGCCCGTGCGCTCGTTCCTCACACGTGATCTGAAAATCTCCCGCGGACCCAGCCGCAACGAGGTTTCGTTCGCGCCAGTCGCCCACCGCGTCCGGGCGTGGTCCGAAGAGGGATGCCGGACGGTCATCGTAGCCAGCACGCAGCCCCAGGCGGAACGTTTGAGCCGGCTCTTCGAGCACCACGGTGTGACCCCCGAGCGCACCAACGGGACGTTCCAGGAGACACTCGCCTCGACCTCGGTCCGTCCCCGTTTGATGGTCGGACACCTCAGCGAAGGGTTCCAGCTCCCCGACGAGCGGCTGGCGGTGGTGACCGAGAGAGACATCTTCGGTGAGGTCCGGCAGCACCGCCGGGCGCGGCGCGTCGAGGTGACGCAACTGCTCAAGAACCTCAGCGAGCTGAAGCCGGATGACTTCGTCGTGCACATCGACCACGGGGTCGGCCGGTACCGTGGCTTGAAGCATCTGCGTGTCGCGCAGACCACAGGGGACTACCTCCACCTGGAGTACGCTGGTGGTGACCGGCTGTACCTGCCTGTGGATCGCATCAGCCTGGTGCAGAAGTACGTCGGTGCTGACGGGACAGCTCCAGCCCTCGACAAGCTGGGGGGGAACAGCTGGGAGAAGGTGAAGCGCACGACGCGTGAATCCACCTTCGCGATGGCCAAGGAGCTGCTGGAAATCTACGCTGCACGGCAGGTGATGGACCGGAAGGGCTTCAGCACGCCCGACGCATATTTCCGGGAGTTCGAAGCGGCGTTTCCCTTTGAGGAGACCCCGGACCAGGCGCAGGCGATCAACGAGGTGCTCGCTGACCTGCAGCGTCCAAAGCCCATGGATCGCTTGATCTGCGGCGACGTCGGCTACGGCAAGACCGAAGTCGCGATGCGCGCCGCGTTTCTTGCCGCACTCGATGGCCGGCAGGTCGCCGTGCTGGTGCCGACCACCGTCCTGGCACAGCAGCATTACAACACCTTCTGCCAGCGCCTCGATGGGTATCCCGTTCGGGTCGAGATGCTGTCGCGCTTCCTGAGCCGCAGCGAGCGCCAGGCGGTGCTCAACGGCGTCGCCAGTGGAGCGGTAGACATCGTGATCGGGACCCATCGTGTCTTGCAGAAGGACATCACCTTCAAGAATCTTGGCCTCCTGGTGGTCGACGAAGAGCATCGCTTTGGCGTCGCGCACAAGGAACGCATCAAGCAGATGCGCCGGCTCGTGGACGTGCTGACCCTCACGGCCACACCGATCCCCCGCACCCTGCAGATGTCACTGCTCGGGATTCGCGATCTGAGTGTGATCGAGACGCCTCCGATCGATCGTCTAGCGATCCGGACGTACGTGACGCGGTACGACGAACACATCATTCGCGACGCGATCCTGCGCGAACTGGCGCGGGGCGGCCAGGTGTTTTTCGTCCACAACCGGGTCGAGACCATCGACATCCGGGCCCGGCGGCTGCGCGAGCTGGTACCCGAAGCCAGCTTGGCGGTTGCGCATGGCCAGATGCACGAATCCGCGCTTGCGCGCGTGATGGCTGACTTCATTGCGCGGAAAACGACTGTCCTGGTGTGCTCGGCGATCATCGAATCCGGCCTTGATATCCCCAACGCCAACACCATCATCATCGATCGTGCCGATCGTTTTGGTCTGGCGCAGCTGTACCAGCTGCGTGGCCGGGTTGGCCGGTCGCATGAGCGCGCATACGCCTACTTGATGATTCCCGGCGAGCGGCTGATCTCACGCGAAGCCCAGTTGCGCTTGCGGGCGTTGCAGGAGCTGGACGATCTCGGCGGTGGCTTCAAGCTGGCCGCCCACGACCTCGAAATCCGGGGTGCCGGCAACTTGCTCGGCAAGCAGCAGTCGGGCCAGATCGCCGCCGTCGGGTTCGAGCTGTACCAGCAGATGATGGACGAGGCCGTCCACGAGTTGCGCGGTGAGCCGGTGCACACCGAGGTCGAGCCTGAGATTCAACTGGAAGTTCCGGCTTTCATTCCTGGCAGCTACATTCCTGACGAAACGCAGCGCCTGATGTTCTATCGGCGGCTGGCGGCGATCAAGGGCCAGCGCGACCTGGACGAGCTCTCCAACGAGCTCCGTGACCGCTACGGACCCATTCCACCCATGGTCGATAGCCTCTTGCGCATCATGGACCTGCGCCGGGAGCTCAAAGACAGCATGGTTGTGCGCGCGGCGTTACGAGACGGGGCAGTCACGTTGCGATTCCATCCCGACACTCCTGTCACCTCCGGCCGCCTCGTTGCTCTGGTGGACCGAGGCAAGGGACGGTTCAAGCTCGCCGCGGATTTTCAGCTTGACTTCAGCCTGCAGGCACATGACTGGGACGGGATCGTAGACGAAACGAAAGCCGTCTTGCACCAGTTGCGGGAGGCATGTTAGCCGCGTCTCTCATGTGGCCACAGGGGCACATGCGCGCTCGTTCCGTGCGCCCGGGGAAGGGCACAAGGGGTTCGAGCCCGGCTGGACGGCGTGGCGTTGTGGCTGGCAGGGCCGTGGCACGGAGCGCGGCCCTCGTCGCCCTGGCCAGCCTGTGTGCCCTACCGTGCGGAGCCATGCCAGCGCAAGCGGTGCTGGTCGACAAAATCCTGGCGACCGTGGACGGCGAACCCATCACCTTGCATGAACTCAAGAAATTCGCGGCGCACAATGTCCGCGGCCGCCGGCTCCGTGCAGCGCCCGATCAGGCCACTTTGCTGGAAGGGTTGATCACTGACAAGATCATCCAGAAAGAGGCGAGCGATAAGGGCATCGTCGTGCGCGACCAAGACATCGACCATTACATCGATGGCGTCAAAAAACGGAACCACCTCACCGATGACCAGTTGGCGGAGGCGCTCAAGGCTCAAGGGTTGACGCTGGAGACGTATCGGAGGCAGGTGCGTGAGGAGATTCAGAAGGCGCAACTCATCGAACGCGAGATTCGGGGCAAGGTGAACGTCACGCCGGAAGAGGTGCAACGCTATTACAAGGCGCACCTCGCCGACTACTCGACCCCTGGACGGCTGCAGGTGGCGCACATCCTCTTCCGCCTCGATCCCGACGCACCGGCCGCCACGGTTGCCGCGGTGACGGCCAAAGCGCAGGCGGTGCGGGCGCGGATCGCGCGGGGAGCGGACTTTGCCGAGATGGCCAAGCAATACTCACAGGACCCCAGTGGCAAGAATGGCGGCGACCTCGGCTGGTTCAAGCAAGGGGAGCTTCTCGACGACCTCGAGGCGGTGGCGAATAAGCTCGATGTCGGTGCGGTGAGCGAACCGGTGCGCACTGCAGTTGGGCTGCACATCATCAAGCTGGAAGCACGAGAGGCGCCAGCGCACGAAGACCTGGCCACGCTGGCCGATGCGATCAAGCAAAAGCTGTACAACGCCGCGCTCGAGGAGCGTTTTCAGAAGTGGCTGTCGGAAGACCTGCGCGCGCGCCATCATGTGGAGATCCGCCAGTGAGCGGCCCTGCACGCCCGCTCCGGCGGGTACGCCTGGCGGTCAGCATGGGCGACCCAGGCGGGATCGGTCCGGAAGTGGCGCTCAAGGCGCTGGCGTCGCGCACTCTTCTGCAGCAGGTCGACCCAGTGCTCGTAGGAGACGCGGGCGTGTGGCGCGACGCGGCGCGGCGGCTCGGCCTGTCGCTGGCGTTCGCGGAGAACGGCCAGCGCAAGCGGGCGCACGCGGTGGCGCTGGCCGTGACATCCGAGCTGCCGCGGCGCGCTCGCGTGCCCGGGTTGCCACGGACGGCCGCCGCCGCAGCGGCAGCCGGAGCCGCCGCTTACGCCGCCATCTGCGGGGCGTTTCGCCTCGTGCAGGACGGCGCGGCCGCCGCTCTGGTGACAGCGCCGATCAGCAAGGCGCATCTGGTGGCAGCCGGGCACGATTTCCCCGGCCACACCGAGCTCCTGGCCCAGCTGAGCCACAGCACCCCGGTGCGCATGATGATGGTGGGCTCGCGCCTTCGCGTCGTGCTGGTCACCACGCATGTGGCGCTCGCGGACGTTCCGCGCCAGCTGAGCCGCGCGGGCGTCTTCCAGACGATCGGTCTGACCGCACGCGCCCTGCGCGGGAACTTCGGTATCCCCGCTCCGCGCATCGCCGTGACCGGCCTGAATCCCCATGCCGGGGAGCACGGGCTCTTCGGAAGCGAGGAGGCGCGCGTCATTCGCCCCGCCGTCCAGCTGGCCCGCCGGCGCGGCGTCGATGTCCATGGCCCTGTAGCGGCCGACAGCTTATTTCCGCTGGCAGCCGCTGGCACCTATGACGCGGTGGTGTGCATGTATCACGACCAGGGCTTGGCACCCTTCAAGCTCCTGCACTTCGCCGACGGCGTCAACCTCACGCTCGGCCTGCCGTTCGTGCGCACGTCGCCCGACCATGGCACCGCGTTCGACATTGCGGGCACGGGGCACGCCGCTGCCACCAGCATGCGTGCCGCACTGCAGCTGGCAGCGCGGCTGGCGCGCAACGCCTCGGCTCTTGAGAAACGCGCCACAGCCGCAGTAGGCTAGAGTCCCGATGAAGGCGTTGGTACTGACTGGGGGGCCAGGTCGCAATCTGGTGCCGTTCTCCGCCACGCGGCCGAAGGCCATGACGGTCGTGGGCGGGGGCTCACTCATGCGGCGCACCCTGTCGCACTTGCGCGAAGTGGGCGTCACTGACGTCACCGTGGTCCTCGGCAACAACGGCGACAAAGTGCGTCGCGCCTTCGAGCACGGGCATGATGCGGGCGTGCATCTCACGTACGTCGAACAAGGAGAGCCGCAGGGCATCGCGGACGCGATTTTACGTGCGCGCAGCCGCTTTATACCCGGCGAGTACTTGATCCTGGTTTACGGCGACGTCGTCACCTCGTCCAACCCGTTTCACCAGGCGCTGCAGTCGTTCAACTCCTTCAAGGGACCGATCGCCGAGGTCTGTCTGCCGGGCCCCCCAACCGCGCGCTATGGAAACGTCTACCTCAGCGGCACACGCATCACGAAGATCGTCGAGAAGCCAACCACCGAGAGCTTGGGCAACTACGTCTTGGCGGGGGTGTTCCTGCTGCCCGCTGACGTGTTGTCGTTGCTGGAGAAAAGTAACGGCAACATGACCCGGGTGTTTGACCAGCTGATTCAGGCGCCGGGCCTCCACGCGTCACTGTGGGAAGGCGGCTGGATCGATGTCGAGTATCCGTGGGACATCCTGGCCGCCAACCGCGTGGTGATGGACACGTGGGAGGAAGCGCGTATCTCGCGTCACGCCACGGTCGACGGCAACGTCACCTTCACCGGTCCCGTGCATGTGGAGGGCGGCTCGGTGATCAAGTCCGGCGCTGTCCTCGCCGGCCCGTGCTACGTCGGTCGCAACTGTTACGTCGGCAACAACGTGCTGATCCGGTCGTACTCGTCCCTAGGAGCCGGATCCACGATCGGGTACGGGGTCGAGCTCAAAAACTGCGTGCTCTTTGGCAATTCACAGGTGGGGCGGCTTTCGTTCGTGGGCGACAGCGTCATTGGGGAAAACGTGGACATCGGCTCCGGGACGATGACGATCAACGAACGGACGGATCGCGCGTCGGTGCGGGTCGATGTCCGCAACCAGCCCATCGACTCCGGCCTTGCCAAGCTTGGCGCCTTCATGGGCGACAACGTGAAAGTCGGGGCGGGGAACACGCTCGCCGCGGGTACGGTGCTGGCGCCCGGAACCTGTGTGCCGCATCACGCGACGGTCGGTGTCGCGAGGTAGCGAGCGCATGTGCGGCATCAGCGGCGTGGTCAGTTTTCAGCCCATTGGCGACCGCTTGTACGAGGGCGTCCAACACTTGGAGTACCGTGGCTACGACTCCTGCGGCGTCGCCTTCGTCAACGCGCACCGGATTGAAGTGCGCAAGGATATCGGCACCGTCGATGAGGTGAACTGCAAGAAGGGTCTCCGCCACCTCAGCGCGCAAGTGGGCATCGCCCACACGCGTTGGGCAACCCACGGCAAGGTCACCCAGGAGAACGCGCACCCGCACCAGAGCTGTCACGGCGAGTTCGCCGTGGTCCACAACGGCATCATCGCCAACTACAAGGCCTTGCGCGCCGCGTTGCTCGCCGCGGGGCACCGCCTCGCCTCGGAGACCGACACCGAGACCATCGCCCACCTCATCGAGCAGTGCTTCTACGAATCCCGCGACGTGGAACGTGCGTGGCTGGCAGCGCTCAGAGCACTGGAAGGGAGCTACGCGTTGGCGATGGTCTCCATCCATGACCCCACGCGGATCTTTTGCGCTCGCCACGAAAGTCCGCTGATCATCGGGGTCGGGAGCGAATCCAATTACGTGGGCTCCGATTTCAACGCGTTCATCGACTACACCAAGCAGACGGTGATCCTCGATGATGGCGAGTACGGTATCATTGCCAAGAACAGCTACTCGGTGAAAAGCCTGCAGACAGGTGAGGTGATCGACAAGCACATCACCGTCGTCCCGTGGGACCCCGAACTGTCTCGCAAAGGCGGCTACCCGCACTATATGTTGAAGGAAATCCACGAGCAGCCGCAGGTGGTGCGCCGAGCCGTGTCCATCGGCAGCGATGAGATCACGAACATGGCCGACATGCTGGCTGCCGCGCAACGGGTCACGCTGCTCGGGGTCGGCACCACGTATTACGTCGCGCTCCTGGGCCAATACCTGTTTGCGGCGCTGACCGACATGGATGTCACCGCCGTCAGCTCAGACGAGTTCCGGCATCTTGATCAGAGTAACACGCAGTCGCTCCTGCTGGCCATTTCACAGTCGGGAGAAACGTACGATACGCTGATGAGCCTGCGGCACGGGAAGAAACGTGGCGCCAAGACCGCCGGCATCGTCAACATGGTGGGCTCCTCGATCGCGCGGATGGTCGACCGGGTCATCCTGCAAGGTTCGGGTCCGGAGGTGTGCGTGGTCAGCACCAAGGCCGCGCTCGCGCAGATGATCTTGCTGGCCCGCTTGGCCATCGAGCTCGGCAGCCGCCGCGGGACGCTGGCGCCCGCGACACGCCGAGAGTATGAGGCGGCTTTGGCCGCACTCCCCGACGAAATCGATACCATCCTGAACGAAAAGTCCGGCCTCATCCGGGCCGCTGCGTATCGCTTCGCGCACGTCCAGAACTGGCTGTTCTTGGGGAGAGGGTTGTTTTACCCGATTGCGCTGGAGGCCGCGCTCAAGATGAAGGAGGTCACCTACGTGCACGCCGAAGGCATGCCGGGCGGCTTCCTCAAGCACGGGACGCTCTCGCTCATCGATGAGCACCTGCACACGTTGGTGTTCGTGCCACCGCCGGCCACAGGTGACCTGTACACCATGACGCTGTCGAGCGTCGAGGAGGTCAGAGCGCGCGGCGGGTTCGTTCTTGGTTTCACCTTCGAGGGCACCGACGATATCTTCGACGATCGTCTGGTCTTGCCGTCCACCAGCCGGTTCACGGCCCCGTTCCTGCCGCTCGTCGCCGCACAACTGCTCGCCTACTTCACGGCCACTGCCCTGAAACGCAACGTCGACAAACCGCGGTCGTTGGCAAAATCCGTGACCGTCGCCTGAACGCAGCGCATGACTCTGCACGACGTCAGAGCCGGCGTACAGCGCGTCGCAGTCAACGAAAAGTACCGCGCGCAGGCGCTGCGGAACTTGACGGTCTGGTGGAACGACTCTCGCTACGCCCCGTTTCGTCCCCAGCTGCGGAGCCTCGCCGAACGCCAGCGATGGGAGCTGCTCCTGGACTCATTCTACCGCGTCATGCCGTTCGGCACCGGGGGGCGGCGCGGGCCAGTCGGAATCGGACCGAACCGGATGAATCAGGAAACCGTCGTCACCTCGGTCCAAGGGCACGTGAATTATTTGCGCCGGCGGTTCGCACAGACGTCCCTGCGGGTCGTCGTCGCATTCGACGTGCGCGTGTTCCGCGACCTGCGGGGGTTGTACGATCCTGCCGTGCCGAACCCGCTTCTCGGCATCAGCTCGCAAGACTTCGCCCGCATGGCCTGTGCCGTGTACGCGGCAAACGACGTCGAAGTGTACACGGTGCCTGGTGACGGCGACTATTTTCTGTCCACACCGGAGCTGTCCTTCGCAATCCGCTATCTGCACGCGCATGGTGGACTAAACATCTCCGCCTCGCACAATCACCCCGACGACAACGGCGCGAAGTTCTATATACCTAGCGGCGGGCAGCCTGTCGCGCCCGAGGACGAGGAGCTGGCAGCGGAGGTGCAAGCCGTGCGGGACGTACCGGCGGGCGACTTCAACGCGGCCGTGACGCGCGGCCGCATCAGGTGGTGGAACCCCACTTTGCACTCCCACTACATCGACGAAAACCTGTCGAAATCCATCGACCCGACGGCCAGGCAGGCGTTAATCGTTTATACACCGCTCCACGGCACGGGCCGGCACACCGTTGGGGACATCCTACCGGCAGCAGGGTTCGATACGCGGTTCGTGGGCGC
>JBHHYR010000153.1:0-8888 GCA_046757585.1 Binatia bacterium
TTTTGCTGTTGGCCATTCCCTGTCGTTCATTTGCACCTGCCCAATTCGGTCCTGTGATAGCGGTCTTGTAAACAGCCCCGCCGAACTTGGCAAGGATGCCTTGGACCTCGTCCGCCGGTTCGTGTATGGTGCGGCGTGTGCGCCAGCAGATCCATCGCACATTCGCCGCCAGCATCGCGGTAAAGCGCCAATTCCTGCGCGATAATCTTGACGCCCTGGTTGCCGTGGTCGACACGATCGCAGCGGCGTTCTGCGGCGGGCACAAGCTCCTCCTGTTCGGCAACGGTGGCAGCGCCGCCGACGCGCAGCACATCGCCGCCGAGTTCGTCAATCGCTTCAAGATCGAACGCACGCCGCTGCCAGCCATCGCGCTGACGACCGACACGTCGGCACTAACGAGCATCGCCAATGACTACGGCTACGCTGACGTCTTCGCCAAACAGGTGCGGGCGCTCGGCCGGCACGGCGATGTTGCCCTGGCGATCTCCACCAGCGGCAACGCCGTTAATGTGTTGCGCGCGGTGGCGGTGTGTAAGCGGTCGAAGATCCATACGGTGGCGTTGACCGGAGGCAGCGGCGGCAAACTGGCCCGCGCCGCCGACTTCGTGCTCCGCGCTGGCGCGAGCGCTGACACTGCTCGTATCCAGGAGACGCACATCCTCGTGGGTCATGTGATCTGCGAGCAAGTCGACGCGGCGCTCTTTCCCAGTGGCGGGCAGGCGGCCAGGCGGCGCAGGTGAGGCACGGCAGACCCCTGGGAGGCCGCGTCAGGATGCCGAAACGCCGGACTCGCTCGGCCGCTCCGAAGCTCCTCGATCTTTCGAAGGTGCGGACCTACCCCCTGCGCAGCCGGACCAGCATCGTGGCGGCACCTCTGGTCGGAGCACCCGCTCGGCCGAGGCGGCGCATGGGCGACTTCCTGCAGGGCCTGCCGGACATCCTCGCCGCCCGCGATTTCCGCGCTGCAGCTCGGGCCATTGCCAGCCGACACCGCGCCGGCAAGCGCATCGTGCTCGGCATGGGCGCGCATCCGATCAAGGTTGGGCTCAGCCCACTGATCATCGATTTCATGCAACGCGGAATCCTGGCGGCAGTGGCTATGAATGGTGCCTCGATCGTCCACGACTTCGAACTGGCGTATGCGGGTGAGACCTCGGAAGACGTCGCCGCTAGCCTCGCGGATGGCCGTTTCGGCATGGCGGAGGACACAGGCCGGTTTCTCAATGAAGCCATTGCCGGCGCCCCGGCCGACCAAGGCCTCGGGGCCGCGGTTGGCAGTGCACTCCTGCGGGCACGCTTTCCCCACGCGCACCTGAGCATCCTCGCCGCCGGGGTCCGGCTCGGCGTTCCGGTCACCGTCCACGTGGCCATCGGTACCGACATCATTCACATGCACCCGAGCGCGGACGGTGCCGCGATCGGTGCCACGAGCCTGCGCGACTTCCGCCAGCTGGGGGCCATCGTCGCCGGCCTGCGCGGCGGTGTCTTCATCAACCTCGGCTCCGCCGTACTGATACCGGAGGTTTTCGTGAAGGCCCTCAACCTGGCGCGCAACGTGGGCCACCGCGTCGATGACCTGATGACCATCGACATGGATTTCATCCGTCACTACCGGCCCCAGATGAACGTCGTGCAGCGCCCAACCGCTGGTGGAGGACGGGGCTACCATTTCACCGGACACCACGAGATCATGTTCCCCCTCCTCTGCGCGGCTGTGCTGGAATATCTGCGTTAGGCACCCGCTGGGAAGATCGCCACCGTCGCTGGAGCGCGGTGTTCCGAAATCCTAACGCGTCACGCCGGCGCGCGACACGTCCAGTCGCCGGCTCGAAGTGTACCCAGAACTTGGATAGCCTCAATCCGACGATAACAGCGGGCCTTTATTGCCGCCTCCCCCTTTGACAAAAACGACATCCCCTCTCCCGCACATCGGCGGGAGAGGGTCAGGGTGAGGGTTCCATCTCGCGCTTGCGGGGGCGCGAGGCCTTGTCATGCGAGGCCCTGCGCAAACTCGGTTCCCTCACCTCAATCCTCTCCCGCGGGCAATGCGGGAGAGGAAGCTCTTGGGCGAGCCCGGTTGATTTCATCGCAAGGCGTTGCTCAACGGGGTCCCAACCTTCCGTCCTGCGTGTCCTGGTTCGGACAGTGTGGCAGTTCCAACGACGGTTTACTCCCAGAAATCGATATGCTAGCTGTGCGAGTGAGCCCCTGGTTGTTCAGGAGGTGCTATGTCCGGGCATTCCAAGTGGAGTTCGATCAAGCATAAGAAGGCGGCGAAGGATGCCAGACGTGGCAAGCTGTTTTCGAAGTTGATCAAGGAAATCACGGTCGCGGCTCGGCTCGGCGGGGGTGACGTGTCCGCCAACCCGCGCTTGCGCACCGCGGTGGCGACAGCGCGAGCGAACAGCATGCCGAACGACAATATCGAACGCGCGATCAAGAAGGGCTCCGGCGAGCTCGAGGGCGTCCACTACGAAGAGGTCAGCTACGAAGGGTACGGTCCCGGCGGCGCCGCGATCATGGCGAGTGCACTCACCGACAACCGTAATCGCACCGTGTCCGATCTACGGCGCATCTTCGAAAAGCACGGTGGCAATATGGGTGCGGCGGGCTGCGTTGCTTGGATGTTTCAGAAGCGCGGCTTGATCACAGTGAACAAGGAGAAGGCCGACGAAGAGCGCCTCATCGAGATCGCACTCGATGCCGGGGCGGAGGATGTCACGGATACGGGTGAGAGCTTCGAGATTGTCACGCCTCCCGACGCTTTCGAGGCGGTCAAAGGCGCCTTGGACGCCGCGGCCATCGAGACCGCAAGCGCCGAGGTGGCAATGGCACCACAGAACACGGTGACCTTGACCGGCAAGGACGCCGCGCAAACCATGAAGTTGCTCGACGAGCTCGACGATCACGACGATGTCCAGAGCGTGGCGTCGAACGTCGATATTCCGGAGGAAGAGATGGAGCGGTTGAGTGCGTGAACACGCCGCACGTGAGACGCCTGACAAACTCCGAGGCGTCGCTGCAACGCGCACGGGCTGCTAGGGTACACGGTGGGGTAGTGGCGTAACTGGTTCCCCGTTGGGAGGCAGCGCATGCGGGTGTTGGGTGTGGATCCGGGGACGGTGGCGACCGGGTGGGGCGTGATCGAGCGCACGGGCCGCGGACTCACCTATGTGGCCGGCGGCGTCATTCGGCCCCGCGGGCCGCTGGCGCGCCGACTGGCGCACGTCTACCGCGACGTGCGGCGCATTTTGTGTGAGTTCGTTCCGGGTGGTCTGAGTCTGGAAAAGACGTTTGTCGGAGAGAACGTTCAGAGCGCGTTTCGCCTCGGCGAAGCCCGTGGCGCGGTCCTCGTGGCCGCCGCGGAAGCGGGCGTTCCCGTGCATGAGTACAGTCCAGCCGAGATTAAGGCGGCTGTGACGGGGCACGGCCGGGCAGGCAAGGAGCAGGTGCAGATGATGGTCGCGCGGCTGCTGGCGCTGCAGGCACGGCTGCCGGCTGACGAGGCGGACGCGTTGGGCGCGGGTATCTGTCATCTGCACACGCACGGCTTTGTGGCGCGCCTGGGCGACGCCGCGCCCGGCCGGGCGCGGCGGCCGCGGGCGGTACGTCAGGCGTGGTCGCGCCGCGCTGCGGCGGGACCATCGTAAATGCCGTCTGGAATCCCTCGCCTTGGGCGGATGCGAGGTCTACAGTAGGCGCCGATGATCGCGCAGCTGGTAGGCTCCCTGGCGTACAAGTCTCCCGAGTATCTCATCGTGGATGTGCAGGGAGTCGGGTACCAGATCGCTGTGTCGCTCAATGCCTTCTACCGCCTGCCGGAGCCCGGAGCGCGCGTGCAGCTGCTGATTCATACGCATGTACGGGAAGACGCCTTGCAGCTCTATGGGTTTCTTGAACGCGAGGAGAAGGACTTGTTTCTCATGCTGCTCGGCGTCTCGGGCATCGGCCCACGCCTGGCCCTCAACATCCTCTCGGGCACGCCGAGCCAGGAGCTCGAAGCGGCGCTCCAAGCCGGTGACTTGGTGCGCCTGGTGGCGATTCCGGGCATCGGGAAGAAGACGGCGGAACGCCTGCTCGTCGAGCTACGCGATAAGGTCGCCCTGATGAACGGGGCGCGCCGCGACGGGCAGCGCGCATCCGGCCTCGAAGCCGAGGCGGTGTCCGCCCTCGTGAACCTTGGCTACCGGCGCGCGGAAGCGGAGCGTGCGGTGAGAACCGCGTGCGCCGGGGGCGCCCGCGATCTCGAGACCGCCATCCGGACCGCCCTGACGCGCGTGAGTGCATGAACCAGGGCGAGACGCGCCTCCCCATGGGCCGGCCCGCGGCCGAAGACGTGGTCTTCGATACCACCCTGCGCCCATCGTCGCTTGGGGAGTACGTGGGTCAGGAAAGCGTGAAGGCCAACCTGCGCGTGGCCGTCGACGCGGCCAAGGGGCGGGGCGACAGTCTCGATCACCTCCTGCTCTACGGACCCCCCGGCCTCGGCAAGACGTCACTGGCGCACATCATCGCCCGCGACATGGGGGTGAACATCCGCTCGACCGCAGGCCCGGTGATCGAACGACCCGGCGACCTGGCTGCGATCCTGACCAATCTGGAAGCCGGCGATGTGTTGTTCATCGACGAAATCCATCGGCTGAGCCGCGTCGTCGAAGAGATCCTGTATCCGGCGATGGAAGACTTCCAGATCGATGTGATCATCGGTCAGGGTCCTTCGGCACGTTCGATCAAGCTTGACCTGAAACGGTTCACGCTCATCGGTGCGACGACGCGGGCCGGGTTGCTGACCTCGCCGTTACGCGACCGCTTCGGCGCCAGTTTCCGGCTCGACTTCTATAACCCCGAGGAGCTTGCCACGATCGTGCAGCGCTCGGCGCGGATTCTCGACGTCCCGATCGACGCCTCGGGGGCGGTCGAGATCGCACGGCGCGCTCGCGGGACGCCCCGCATTGCCAACCGGCTGCTGCGGCGCGTGCGAGACTTCGCGCAGGTTCGCGCGGACGGGAGCATCACGGCCCCGATCGCCGACCAGGCGTTGCAGCTGCTCGAGGTCGATCACCGCGGCTTCGACAAGATGGACCGCGCCATTCTGCTGGCCATCATCGACAAGTTCAGCGGCGGTCCCGTGGGGGTCGAGACCCTCGCCGCGGCGATCGGCGAGGAACGCGAAACGATCGAAGACGTGTACGAGCCGTTCCTCATCCAGGAAGGCTACCTCAGCCGCACTCCCAAGGGACGCATGGCGACGCCGCTGGCCTTTTCGCATTTCGGCAAGGCCCAGCGCCACCAATCCCTGCAGGGACGCTTGTTCGGCAAGTGATCGCTGTGCGTGCCGCCAGCGCACATTCCGGCAGGCAGCACCGCGTTGCGTTCAACGGCACCGGGATCTTCCTCTGCCGGTGCCGAGACAGACGCTTCAGACGGTGCTCGACCGACGATGGGTGATCTTGGCAGACTCCTGATCATTTTCGGTATCGTGCTGGTTGTGGTGGGTGCGCTGCTCAACCTCGCTGGCAAGCTCCCATGGCTCGGCAAGCTTCCTGGCGACGTGTCCTATAGGAGCGACAACTTCACCTTCTACTTTCCGCTCGCGACCTGCATCGTCATCAGCGTCGTGCTGAGCGTGCTCCTCTATCTCTTCCGCCGGTGACGGGCGCCGCGCGCCGCCAGCAGGGCGGCAGGACCGTGCCAAAGCTGCATCTGCTCGATGCGACGTATGAGCTCTTCCGGGCCTTCTTCGCGCTGCCGAACGAACGGGGCCCGGCGGGGCAGGAAGTCGGGGCGATTCGGGGACTGATCGGCTCGACGTTAGCTCTGCTCCGCCAGCCAGAGGTCACGCATATCGGAGCAGCGACCGACCATGTGATCACGTCGTTTCGCAACGCCCTGTTCAAGGGCTACAAGACCGGGGAGGGCGTTCCCCGGGAGCTGCGCGAGCAGTTTCCGCTCGCCGAGGAGGCGCTGCGCGCCCTCGGGGTCGTGGTGTGGCCGATGGTCGAGTTCGAAGCGGACGACGCGCTGGCCACGGCTGCCCGCCGCTTCGCGGACCGGGTCGACCAGGTCGTGATTCTCTCCCCCGACAAGGATCTTTGCCAGTGCGTGCGGGGCCGGCGCATCGTCACGTACGATCGCCGCCGGGACACCACGTACGATGAGCACGCGGTGCGAGAAAAGTTCGGAGTCCCACCCGCCGCCATTCCGGACCTCCTGGCCCTCGTGGGTGATCCGGCCGACGGTATCCCTGGGATTCCGGGCTGGGGGAAGAAAGCGGCGGCGGCGGTGCTGCGCATCTACCGCTCGATCGAACGGATCCCCCGGGACGCTGCCCAGTGGAACCTCACAGTGCGCGGCGCGCAACAGCTCGCCCGGACGCTCGACGCGCAACGCTCGGAGGCCTTGCTCTACAAGCAGCTCGCGATTTTGCGTACCGATACGCCGCTACCCGAACGGCTCCCCGATCTCCGCTGGCGCGGCGTCGACCGCAGGGCGTATGGAACTCTGTGCCAGCGCCTCGGCTTCGCAAATCTCGCCAGCCGCCCTACGAAGTGGGCGCAGACCTAGGAGCGGACGGGTCCCAACCGGGCCGTCGGCGGCGGCTACGGGGCCACGCACGGGGCTCCCGCACAGGCGTCGACCACGGCGCCGCCCACCTGCAAGAAGTCCGACTTCTGTTGTCGCCCGAGCGGCGAGTTCCGCGGATCTTCGTGCGGATCAGCCCCTGTCGACGGTGGTAGGTTCGTGGTCGGCGCGGGATCCGCGCCACTGTCCCAGACGATCAGGGCGGAGCCGTCGAAAGGGTCGGTGGGGATGGCCGGGATGCCGAAATAGGGGGTCACGTCGGGATTGCGCCCAGCCGCGATTGCCGGCTGATGAATCGAGGCGCCAATCGTCCGCGCCTCTATCTCCGTCGCAACGTTCGCCACCTGGTGGTCGCCGAACGCGAGGTGCAGCAGCACCTTGTGTTCCGGCGTCTTCGGCAGCGGATCGGTTGTCATGTGATGAGCGTACCCGTTCGGCTCAGAGCGGTCCCACAGCATCTGGATGAGCGCTAGGAGCAGGGGTCGCGTGAGCTCGTCAGGATATTGCGGCTCCAGGATCGCCGAGAAGGGGGCGAAGTCCACACTGCGCCTGAGTAGCAGCGAAAAGTTCATACCTGGCACACCAAGAACGCCACGCGTGATGTCCTGCGACACCGCCATGACCGTCCCCCCGAGGATACCACCTTGACTGTTACCGTCGTAGAAGACGGCGCTCCGATCGATCACCGGATTACCCGACGAATCCTGGAACGCCGGATCCGTGACGAAGCCGTTTTTATGGATCATCAGTCGCGCCAGAAAGAGCTGGTCCAGCACCGCCTGCTGCAACCGATCGGTGAGGGTTGGAAACAGTGAAAGGTTTTTAAGGATTTCGGCGGTGTTCGGGATGTCCTCGTCCGCCATGCCGATCCATTTCGTCGCGCAGAAGACGAAGTTGTGCTCATTGGCCATCGCCTTGACGTTGCCGGCATTGACCTCGCTGTTCGACCCCAGGAGGCCATGCCCGTAGAGCGATGCCCTCGCGGGGACGGCGGGGCCGGCGGCGCTCGGGAGGGCGGCGCCCGGGATGTTGCAGATGAAGGAAGCCGTCTGCGGGGTATCCTGGTGCAGCGGGAGACCCTTCGAATTGAGGATCATGCGCGCGCCGGGCTGCGTTGTGCTGACGTAGCGCTCGACCTCATAGGTCCCGGTCACCCGGCGGAAAATGTTGCTGTCTACGTCGTCCTCGACCAAAGTGACCGTGAAGGGTGGTGCGCTCTTGCCGAGCCGTTTGAAGCCGTCGTCCCGCATGAAGAGCAGGCGCTCCGAGAGGTTCCGCTCGCTCGCTACCGTGAAATCCCAGGCGAGGTAGAGGTCGTCTCGGGCGACGCCAGCCGCAGCAAGCGTCGTGAAGAGATCCTCCATGTGCGCGCGGCGGCTCTCCTTGACCGGATCCCCGGTCGGTGTCCCGTCACGATAGGCGAGGAAGTCCGCATTCGGCGCGATGAGCGCGCCGGTCCCGTCCTTTATGCGCCGCAGCGCGACGATGTACCGCGTCGCCTCCGCCAGGTTCACGGCGGGACGGATGATCAGCGTGCGCGTTGCGTCGCTACTCGAGTTCGAGTCCGTCTCGGCCCACAGGAGATGGTGTTCGAGCGTCGAGGCGTTCACCAGTACGATCGGGGCGTCGGCATCGAGCGAGCGCGCGATGTCGGTAATCGGCGCTGCGCCGGTCATGCCAAGGTCCACGCCCGGCACGTGCAGGAGAATGCTGGCGCCGGGGCTGAATCCGTCGTTCAGGTTGTAATCGTCGGGGGTGATATGCGTCTGGTCCACGTTGCTCGGCATGTCGTTGAGCGCGAAATGGATGCGCCGCCCGGTGTTGGTTTTCCGATCGGCCACCGTGAACCAGTCGTTGGGGAACGGGTACATGCAAACGCTCGGGTCGAGGAAGTCACACATGTTGTCCTTCAGCGCCGGCACGCAGAGCTCAGTGGGCTTGATCGCATCGAGTACCCAGTCACCGAAATTGGCGCTGTTCACCGACACTTGAGCCCTGGAAAAGCGCGGGGTGCCTTTGGGGAGCACGGCTTGGTAGCATACTAGGTGACCCGTATTGTTCTCCGCTCCCGGCGTCTCCCCGTTCTTGTCCACCGGCGTGCACACGTGCTTCACCTTCTTCAGGTTGAACACCTGCCCGCTGACGAACTCGTCCGTCACCGTCGGGGACACCTGCCGCACGAACTTCGGCGCCTTTCGCTTGGGGTGTACTCCCAAGACCATCTGTGCCATCAGCTTGCCGATGGGGTTGTTGGCCATCAAATTGGACAATGGCGCCGTCCGGCTGCCCCAGGCGCTCAACCGGTT
>JBHHYR010000154.1:0-8836 GCA_046757585.1 Binatia bacterium
CAGCAGAGGCGGATCGGTTTCCGCAACCACCACGTCCGGCCTCGGCAGACGGAGCACGCTCAAAGCCGCCAATCCGTAATAGCTCCCAAGGTTGAGCAAGCGGCCAGTCAGCTGCCGCTTCGGCAGCCGTGTTCCCCACGTGCGGATGATCGTCACCGCTCCTAAGGCGTCCCGCTGCCAGAGCCCGCGTTGCGCCACCGAGACGTGATAGGAGGGGCCGGCCACGACCGTGACGTCGTGATGCTGGCTGAGATCCACGCACAGTTCGGTAAGTAGCTGGCCCGTCGCCTCGACATCAGGCCAGAAGGAGCGGTTGAGGAACAAGAGCCGCATGAATGCTCAGCCGGTGCACGACGACGGCTCGCGTTCCAGCACCCAGCACCCCAGTACGAGCGCGTCCATCCGGGTTCGCAGGAAGCAGTTGACCGCTTCGTCGGGGCTACACACGACCGGTTCGTTTTCGTTGAAGGAGGTGTTCAGCAGCACGGGGACTCCCGTCTGCCGGCCGAATTCTTGCAGCAGCGTATAGTAGATCTCATTCTGCTGCGCGTTGACGGTTTGCAAGCGGCCCGTGCCATCGACGTGCGTGGTCGCGGGAATTGCGCAGCGCTTTTCCGGCCGCACGCGGTAGGTCATCAGCATGAAGGGTGACGGATATGACTGTTCGAAGTACTCTGCCGCCGCCGTCTCGAGGATCGAGGGCGCGAACGGGCGGAACATCTCCCGCCTTTTGATCTTCGTGTTCAAGATGTCGCGCATCTCCGGCCGGCGCGGGTCAGCAAGGATGCTACGGTTCCCGAGGGCGCGCGGGCCCCATTCCATCCGACCCTGAAACCAGCCGATCACCTTGCCGGTGGCCAGCTGAGCGCCCGTCCACCGGCACAGCTCCTCGGCGGTGTCGATCCTCCGGGTGCTAACGCCATTTTGTTCAAGCGCCGCCCGTCTCCCGCCGATCGCCTCGCGGATCGCGTCTTCCCCGAACTCCGGTCCCCAGTACGCGTGCTCCATCATAAAGCTGCGGGGATTGCCGAGATGTTGGTGCCAGACGTACATGGCGGCCCCGATGGCGAGACCGGCGTCGCCCGCGGCCGACTGTACGTACACTTCCTCGAACCCGGTATTCTTCAGGATCTTCCCGTTGGCGACGCAATTGAACGCAACGCCACCAGCGAGGCACAGCTTGCGCAGCCGGGTGCGCTGCTGCAGCGTACGGACGTTGTCGAGGAGCACCTCTTCGAGCCGCCTCTGCAGCGATGCCGCGACGTTCCGGTGCACCGCTTCGATCGGCGCCCCCTGATTACGCGCAGGTCCGATGCGACTGACGAGAAAATCCGAATACAAACGGCCGATCGTCGGCTCCCCGTCGCCCCAGGTCATCTCGACGCCATCGCGATCGTGGACGAAGTAATCGAGGCCGAGCTGGAAGCCAACGGCACCGCCAGGCACGTCGCGCACGATGCGCCGAAACTCTTCAAGGAACTCCGGCGCACCGTATGATGCGAGGCCCATCACTTTGTATTCATCACCGTACTTCGGGAAGCCGAGGTACTGTGTCAGCGCCGTGTAGAAGATTCCCAGTGAGTGGGGAAACCCGATCGAGCCAGCCGGGAAAATCCGGTGCCCCCGCCCGACGCCCCACATGGCGCTGGCGAAGTCGCCGAGCCCGTCAACGGAAAACAGCGCTGCCTCATCGAACGGTGAAACGAAAAATGTACTGGCGAGATGTGCAGCGTGGTGTTCCACGCGGTGAATGGTTCCGGTCAGCGTTTCGGAATCCACGTCGAACGCGCGCGCAAGATCCTGCGGGAGCCGCGTGAATTTGCCTTGTACGCGCAAACGCTCGAGCGCGCGCCGAGGCATGCGCGCCGCATACAGCAGCTTCCGCACGAGGCGCGCGCGGGGGGCGCGTGCTACGGCCACAATCGCCACCTCGTGCGGCGACACTCCTGCCTCCCGCAAGCAATAGCGCAGTGCTTGTGCGGGGAAACCCGCACTGTGCTTGATGCGGTTGAAGCGCTCCTCCTCGGCCGCAGCTACCAGGTGGCCATCCACAACGACTGCGGCCGCCGCGTCACCGTGGTATGCGTTGATGCCCAGAATCACCATTCAGAAGATCGTGAGGCACCAGGAGGATCGTGAGGCGTGAGGGGACAGAACACCGCTACGCTTCAAAATACCGGCAGGCATGAGTCGCCCACTCTCGTCCCGCCCCTTCGTCTTCCCTCCTTTCGTCCTTGCCCCCTCACGCCTTACGCCCTCACGCCTCACGTCTTCTTTCCCCTCACATCGTTACGTCGTTCAGTGCGCTCCACTCAGCCAGGACATAGAGCGCCCAGGGTCGTGACCAGCCAACCTGGCGGGGCTGGCGCAGGAAGCGCTGCCACACATGGCGGCACGCACGCGCCTGCAGCCCAAGGGCAGCGAAGCGGCGACGATCGTCGAATGCCGCGTCGAGTTCAGCGCGCAGCCGTGACTGCATCCAGCGCTCGAACGGCAACGAGAATCCCATCTTGGGACGCCGCCACACCGCCTCTGGCAGCAAGTCGCCAACTGCTTCCAGCAAGAGAGCCTTTGGCCGTTGTCCGTTCACTTTGTGTCGGGATGCAATGCCCATCACCGTGCGTACGACGTCGCGGTCCACGAAAGGCACCCGCACTTCGAGTGCGTGGGCCATGCTCATGCAGTCGGCGTCTCGGAGCAGGGTGTTCTGCATATAATGCCCCAACTCGTAAAGGGAGATCGCGAGAAACGGATCGGCGGCCGAGGAAACGGCCGGGAGCCGGTCGGTTACCCCCTCCGCGCCAGCGACACACTCGGCGAGGGCAGCGACGCCTGGCGGACCGAAAAGCTGCCGTGAGAGGAGATAGACGTGCTGTGGATCCTCCGTAGTGAGGAGCTCGGCAGCTTTCCTGGCACGGGGTGAACCGGATGCAGCCGCCCTTGCGACACCGGCAAGCCTGCGGCGGAGCGTGGTGGGAACCCTGCTCAGCCAGCGGGCACGCGCGAAGCTCGGGTAGCCGCCAAACAGCTCGTCTCCCCCCAGCCCTGACAGGGCCACCGTCACCCCCGCCTGGCGCACGGCCCGGGAGACGACGAACGTGTTAAGCCCATCGATCGTTGGTTGGTCCATGGCCCGCAGCGCAGCCGGCAGCATACCGAACAGCTCTCCCTCGGACAGCGGAATTTCCGTGTGCTCCGTGCCGCAGCGCGCGGCCAGCGCTCGAGCGTAAGGCGCTTCGGAGAACTGCTGCTCCGCGAATACCACGCTGAAGGTTCTCGGTGTCTGGGCAGACACGCGGCGCATCAAGGCGACGATGGCGCTCGAGTCGGTGCCCCCGGAGAGGAACGCACCGACCGGCACATCGCTCACAAGGTGCGCCTGCACGGATTCCTCCAGCACGCCGCGCAGCACGCGACCAGCGACCGCCCGCGTGGGCGCAGCGGAAGTTGCCTGCTCGCTCCCCAGGTCGGCGTACCGCCGCACGGTTGTCGCGACGGCCTTACCATGCAGCTCTGCAATCAAGAGGTGTCCCGGCTGGAGCGATCGAACATCGCGAACGATCGTCAGGGGCGTCTCAACCGATCCAAAGGATAAGTAAGATGCCAGGGCTTGCGAGTCCAAGCGCCGAGGTACCAAGCCGCTAGCCAGCAGCGCCCGCACTTGCGACGCGAAGACAAGCTGGCAGCCTGAAACCGTGTAGTACAGCGGCTTGATGCCGAACTGATCACGCACCAGCAGCAGCCGCTTCGCCGCCTGGTCCCAGAGCGCAAAAGCAAACATACCGCGCAACCGGTCCAGGCAAGCAACACCCCAGCGCGCGTAAGCGCGCAGCAGCACCTCGGTATCCGAATCCGAGCGCCACCCCCCTCCCGTTTCTACTCCCTGGTTTCCCTCACCCGCCTCACGCCTCCCGCCTTCTCCCTTCCCCTCTTCCCCCTCACGCCTCACGTCTTCTCTCCCCAGTTCCACCCGCAGCGCCCGGTAGTTGTAGATCTCGCCGTTGAGAACGACCCAATTCCCGGTAGCCGGGTCGCGCATGGGTTGATGGCCGGCTGTGCTGAGATCAAGAATTGCCAGGCGTGTATTGGTGAACAGTACCGCGGAGTCAGGCGGCCGGCTGATGACCTCCGAACCTTCGTCATCCGGTCCCCGGTGTCGCAGGGTGCGAGTCATGCACCGCAGCGCTGCTTCCAGCGCGTGTGTGTCGGTTGCGGCCGCCGACATGATCCCAGCTATGCCACACACGGCGCTTCCCCCGTTTGGAACCCCAGAAGCCGGCGAAACCGCCGTTGAAAACACTCTTCGGTGAATTCATGTTGGAAACGCTGGGCTCCAGCGCGACCCATACGTTCTCGCGTTTCCGGTTCGCGAAACAGGCGCAGCACAGCGGCTAGTACCTGCTCCGGTTGGCCGGGATTCACGACAAAACCCGTCACACCGTCTTGAATGATCTCGGCAGCAGCACCCGCGCCGCCGATACAGGCCTTCCCAGCGCGCATCGCTTCCAGGAACACGAGCCCAAACCCCTCGTTCCGGCTCGGCATCACAAAGAATGTGCACCCCTGGTACAAGGTGGCGAGTGCTTGCTCCGACACCCGTCCGAGAAAGGTCACCTGCTCCCGCAATCCCAGCTGTGCGCCCCGTGCTTCGAGTCGTGACAGATCATCGCCCTCGCCGGCCACAAGCAGACGCGCCTCGGGCACCTGACTGATCACCCGGGGCCAGATCTCCAAGAGGAGGTCATGCCCCTTGTAACGCTCTTCAACCGCCATGCGACCGACGATGAGCGCCGCAGGCTGCGCATTGCCACGGAGCGGCGCAGGCTGCGCATTGCCACGGAGCGGCGCAGCCTGCGCTGTGCCAGCGACGGCGCTCTCCGGTACGCCGAGGTGGCAGACGCGAAGGACGCGGGTAGCCAACCTTGGATTGGCCTCTCGGAAGCGCTGGGCGGTGTGTTCGGAAATGGTGAGAACTATGTCGGAACGCAGGAAAGCTCGGCGTTGCGTGACGCTCAACGGCTTCCAGGCCTCGATGCCACACAGGACGGTCATCAGTCGCGCGCCACGCCAGAGGAGCGGAAGAGCCACCGGCACCTGGTGAAGATGCAAACAAATCACCCACGTACCGCGGACCGCCTGCCGCCCGGCGCGCAGAGCACATGTGACGAAGCGTGCCTTACTGCCGCCGGCGCCGAAGAATGCGACGCGAGCCGCACCGGCGTTGCACGCCTCAGGGCGCACCGCCCCACTCAGGGAAACAACCTGAACGGGTGTGGGTGTGAGATCCGGTGTTGGCAAAGCGCGCACCACCAACCTTGAGAGCGCAGCAATTCCATCGGCTCCACCCATGCCCGGCGTCATGACGATGAAATGGGGGCTACGACCGTTCACGATCGAGCCGCGGAACCGATTCGGCGCTGCACGATGGTGGCGTAACGATCCGCCATCGCCCTGCCGATCGCGGTCCACGAATATTTCTGGCCAATGAGCACCCTCCCGCGTGCACCCATTTCCCTAGCCATTGCCCGGTCACCGAGAATCGTGGCGACCCTTGTCGAGACTGCGTCCGCCTCCGGTGCCACCCAAAAGCCGCAGCCGTATGTCTTCACGTCTTCCCACGGACACGTCTGTGTCACTACGACGGGCGTACCGGCCGCCAGCGCTTCGGCGACGCTCATCCCGAAATTCTCGGAAGCAGAGCACAGGACAAGGACATCGGCTTCTGCAAGCAGCGACCACTTCTCCGTTTGATCGATCGCACCAATCCAGTGCACGTACTCACCGCTGCCTCTGAACAGCGGCTCCACCACGCTGCGGTAACCGCCTTCGTTCGACCCGGCGATCACCAGATGCGCGTTCGGGTGCAGAGCGCGAACGCGTTCGAAAGCCGCCGCCAACAGATCGAGGCGTTTGATGGGGTGAATGCGGCCCAGGAACACGACGAGGTCCGCACGCTGATCAAGCCTAAGCCGGTGCCGAATGCCTTCGCGCATCGACAGCTCGCCTTGCAGGTCAACGCCGTTCGGCAGCGTCACGATCTCCACGCCTAGTCGCCGTTTTTCCAATGTCCCAGCCTCGGCCGGGGAGGTTGCATGAAGCAGCGTTGCGTGCGCCAAGTTCCGTCGCTCCACCAGAGGATAAGCGAGCCGCTTGCGCACGCGGCGCAACGCCAGGGCACCCGGCTGCAGCATCCCGCGGGGGGAGAGGACGTAGGGAAGGCCGCATTTTCGCGCCTGCCAAGCCGCGACCCACGCCGGGAGATTCCACAGGCCGTGAATGTGCCACAGGTCATACTCCTTTGTCGCTTCGGCAAGTGCTTCCAAGAGGCCAGCCGCAGCAAAGAAGCGACGCGGGCGGATCCGCGGTAAGTAACGCACGGGCACGCCGTCGTAGCGGTTGCCATCTCCGGGTGAAGCAGGGAGGTCCTCGTGCCCACCATTCGCGGTAGTCGTCAAGACGTCGACGTGCACTCTCACGTCCTGAAGTGCCCGGCAGAGCCCGAGGATGCTGCGCGGGGGCCCCCCATAGCTGAATGCCGGGGCGAAGTACGGGGCCACGTGAAGCACCCGAATCGGCTCCGCCGCCGGTCTGGACGCTGACATGACAACAACGCTGGAAGCAACAGCGCTTCGTACCCTAACAGAGGATCCCATATTCCAGGTTGTGCCGTCTCTATTCGGCAGAGACCCTTTCAGCGCCTGTGCGCCGCCGCGGTGAAACCCTCTCTGTCTTATCAAGGTACCGATCCACCAAGATCACAACACCGCCGAGGTAGATGATCAGCGTCCCAGACAGGCCGAGTGTCTTCAGCCACGAACGTTCGAAGAGGTACAATGACAGCCAGAAAATCACGCTGACAACAGCCACGGCGAATTCGCGCTGGCGGATCACCCGGAAGAACCCGTGATACACGACGCCCATCAGCAGCCCGTAGAAGAAGATCGGGAGAAACATCAATGGGACACCAAAGTCGACGTAGGACTCCGCCGCATAGCCGAAGGCTATGCTCGTGCCTTGCTCCGGCCCTGCGACCCATACCCCGGAGTATCGGCGTACCAACTGGCTATCTGATGGCGGCGCGGCTTTGTTGGGAAAGAGGAGCCGCGGCATGACGACGTGGCGGATTGCGGCCCAGAGAATGGTGCCATGCGAGTGTGGTAGGACGGCAGGGACGCGGCGCATAGCGAGCGCCGGGTAATATACGGCCCACAGCCGCTGGACGAGGGAGTCAATGTTTCCCCGCAGTGACGCCAGGTCCGTCTCCAGCCACTGCGACGTCAACGCCCCGATGCGCTCCAGCCGATCCAGCCGAGAGCTGGAGAACGCACCCCGCCTTAGCTCGCCGCGGTATTCCGTTTTTACCGACATCCAAAGCAGCCCCAATGAGAACAGCAGTGCTGCCATCAGCGTCAGAGAAAGCCAGTGCGCAAAGCGCCGGCGATCGAAGGTTTCCAGCAGCGCCAATGCGGCGACCACCAGTGCTTCGCGGAACTCAGCGAAATAACCCGTGAAGCCGAGCAGGACTTCACCCGTGAGGACGGTCGCGAACCAGCCCCAGCGGATGGGCGGCCTGCACAAGCGGCGAAAGATCAGAAAGAGCAACCCGAAGTGCGCGAAGGTGAGAATGATAATGGGTTGGGTCAACTGCGGGATTTGCCACGCGAGTTTCCTCAGAAACCCTGTGAGCACTACGGAAGCGACATAGACCTGGATCAGCGCCGGCCAACTCAGTGCAGGAAAGGTCACGTGTCCGACAGGCTTCACACGAAGCAGGCGCATGCCGGCACGTAATCCCGCCAACAGGGCGACAAGGCACCCCAAGCCGATGAGGACCATCGGCCGATAGTCCGCCGTGAACATCGCTCGGACCTGCCGCCCGGTGAACGCATAGTAGAAAACCCCGGCCACCACTTGCGTCCATTGGTAGGAGAACGCCAGTGGCAGGACAGGCGGGCCAACCTCCGGCCAGAGGTAGTACCACCCGGCCCACAGCACCAACACTGCAGCGCCGGCGATCCAGTCACGCGCCAGTAGCGACATGACAATCGCTGCACTGAACACCACCAGTGGCAAGAGGGAAGGCAGCGGCGTTGCCTGCGCACTGGCCACTGTGGCAAATGACGGTTTCATCGAACTCGCACGACCACTACGGCTGCGTTTCGCAGTTGCCGGCGGCGCGGAGATGCGCCGGCAGGTCGCGATGGTAGGTTTCGTAGATGTACAGCGCACCTATGACCTGCGCTGGGGCGGCGGCCCGGTCGAACCAGGCACGGACCACCGAGGTGACCTGCTCGCGGCCAAGTATCTCACAGCATAACGAGCCGGGGCGGAGAATGGTTCCTTCGATTCGGCTCCGGCTTTCTGGGGTGCGCCAGAACAGCTCGTCGTTGTGGTAGTAACGTAGCCGCGGCTGGGCTGGCACGCTTAGGGCCGCTAGTACTGGTTGTACTTTTCGCCACGCGAGTCGTTTTCCCCTTACTAGCTGGACGCGCCAGCGCGGCGTAAGGATTGGCATGCCTGTCTTCTGGTTCGGAATGGAGGCGAAGCATTGGGGATAGGAGGACTGCAACCAGCGCTCATGCAGCGCCTGCTCGCCGCGCACCGAAGCGGGCAGGCCCTGGCAGAAGTCGAAAAAATCATAGTCCACGAAGGGCTTGCGCACGCGCAGCCACGACCGCCACGCTGCCGCCCACCGGTTCGTGGACTGTGGCAGCTTATGCGCGAACAGAGCGAAGCGGGCAGGCGCACCATCGAGAGCAGCAAGGAACTCGCGGGCTCGTGCTAGGGCTTCGGACCATCCCATGCCCAGCCCAGTTCCATACCACGGCATGTGGAT
>JBHHYR010000155.1:0-8807 GCA_046757585.1 Binatia bacterium
GAATCCGGCTCAGGCACGCACCGTACTCCTGCGCTGACATTTTCTTCGTCGGGTACCATCCATCGGCAAAACGTCCCGTCAGCCCCAGCATCCGCGGCGCGTGCGCGGCCACCCAAATCGGTGGCGGCGTACCCTTGTACAACGGCGTAGCGAACAACGCCCGCCGCAGTCGCCACACTGACCCGTCGAAATCGACTGGTTCCCCGCCGCTGTCCCAGAGGCGTCGAATGATCGTCAGCGCCTCTTCGAGCCGGCCGACGCGGTTGGCGAACGGAACGCCGTAGGGAACCGTATTTTCCCGCTCGCCGTTGCCAATCCCTAGAATCGCACGTCCCTTCGTCAAGTGGTCGATCGTTACAAAAGCTTGCGCCAAGGTCGCCGGATGGCGGCGAAAAGGCTCAGTGACACCGGTGCCAATGCGCACCCGCCGGTAGCGCGCAGCCATCATGCCCATCATCACGAACGGATCGAAGTACGCGTCCGGCGACGGGATCACCTTTGCCGCCGGCGTCAGGCCGGAACCCCACACCGATCGGGGAACAAAGCTGAGATAGTGGTCCGGCAAGAAGAATGAATCGACGCCCATGAGTTGGAACAGGCGCAAACTC
This sequence comes from Binatia bacterium, assembly GCA_046757585.1. Lineage (GTDB taxonomy): Bacteria > Desulfobacterota > Binatia > HRBIN30 > HRBIN30 > JBHHYR01. Next base: position 609 of record JBHHYR010000155.1, read on the forward strand.
ATACGCTCCACATTCATCGGCGCGATGCAGTTGGTCTCGATCCCCACCGACAGGCGTCCGGCCATCAGCCTCCCCTCGCTCTTCGGATTGATCGACGCACTTGTAGGCGCGCGTCCGTTCGAACGCAAGGGACGGACCCGCCTCACTCGACAGCCATTTGGCCGGCGACCTACCCACGGGGATGACGTGGCCTTGTTCTTGCTTTTCCCACAAAGCCTACAATAAGCTATGGCACACAGAATGTGCACGAATCACAGACGACGTCGCTTCTCGCGGTGGGTGAATTGCCCCAGGCTGCGGCTTTCCACGCACCTCGTCCTGGCGACCGGCGTTTTGGCCCTTTGCGGCGGCGTGTCGCAGGGGGCCTACACCGCGCCCCGTCTGGCTCTCCTACGGGTGACGCCGTACCGATCCGTCTCTGGGAGCATTACGCTCAAGCTTGAAGGCAGCTTCAGTCGCGCCGATGCCGTTCAGCTCTCGCTTGCGCTGAACGTCATCGTCAGACAGGGCCGCGTGCGCACACGCTTTGATCTTGCCGGCAACGTTTTTACCAGCGTCGGTGGTCGTTCCGAGCACCCTGAGCCCGGGCCCGGGGTCATTGGATTCGCGCAGCGGGAGATCACGTTGGTGCTACCCCACGAGTTCTCCGCTGGCCAGGCGTTGGCGCAGGTGGTCACCGCGTACCGCGGCGAGTCGATCGCGAGTAACTGGTTGAGCTTCGCCTTATGAATCAGGGGATTGGTATCTGGTCTGTCGTGGTCGCGTTGTTGTGCGTGCCGCTGCACGTCGAGGCGTTCAGCGCCGTATTTGATGGCGATCCCGTCAACCCGGCAACGGGCGTCCCCTACGAGATGTTGCCGGGTTTACCCCTCATCCAACCCGGGCCGGACGATGTGCTGGGCACTGCTGATGACGTCGTCGATTCATCGCTCGTCGGCGACATCGACCTGGTGGTGCGCAGTGGCGCTCTCGCTGCCACGGTGACGATTCCACCACCGACGGCCGCCGTGGGACGCGGGGCGTTGCCCATCGGAGTGGCAGGTCCGCGTGGGGCTGGCGGCACGCCATTAGCGTTCACCGTTTTTCTCTCAGACGGAAAGACGAGCAGCACCGTACCGTCCGGCGGTTTGCTTGCGGCACCCGACATGGACGGCATCCCCGTCATTGTTGCGGCCTTTGCCGACCTGGACGGCGACGGGTTCATTGGGCCGACGGACCACCGTCCCACAAACAGCATGGAGCAGGTCCTCGAAGTGCGCGAGTTAGATCCTGTTGGGCGGGCGGTGGCACTCTTCGACGGTGGCGTTGTACGTGGGAGCGTAGCGATCCGCACCGGTCGGCCGGGAAGTCAGGGCGGTCTGACCGTAGCGCTCACAGCACTCGCCCGTACCGGCCCATTGGCTGCGGGCTTTTTCGAGGGTCACATCCCTGCTGGGCCGGGGATCAGCACCGCACAACCGTTTCTGCCGCAATCCGACCTGAGCCGGTTGATTCGCGGTCAGCCGGCGGCTCTGGCATTGGACACGACCATACAACCGGTGGTGCAATTCGCTGCCGTGCCCGATTTCAGTGCAGCACAACCGTTCGCGCTACCGCTCGATGGGAGCGTTTCCACGATCGATGCAGCGGTGGTCAACTCCCAGTCAGTCACTCGTGCCGTTTTACGCTCCGCTGTTGGGGCTGTCGTGAAAGAACTGCTGTTCGGGCCGGCAGCACCCGCCAACCGCCAGCAGCTGGTCCTCGTTCCCGTCGATCGGTGGGGCAACCCCGGTGACCCGCCACCTGGCTTCACCGTCACCCTCCGGGCCGATCCTCCGCTGCAGGCTGTCGGACCGTTCGAGGCCGGGGGTGCAGTCGACGTCGAGCTCGATGTTGCCGAAGGGGTTCCAGTTACTTTCGGCGTGCCCGTTCACACACCCGACGGCACACGGGGCAGCCTCACGCTCGAACAAGCGGGGGTCGTTGTCGGGGTGCTCCCCTACCGCGTCGACGCGCGCGCGAACCGTCCAGAGCCGGATCTGAGCGTGCCGAGTCAGCAGGCCCCGAGCATTCAGGCAGCGATCGACAGTATCTCCGATTCCAACGGTGACGGCCTGCTCGTGATCAACCTCGAACCGGGCCTGTACCGCGAGAATGTGCTCGCGAACCGCCCCGTGGTCCTGTATGGAGCTGGTATGGACAGCACCATTCTCCAAGGGGACGGGAGCGCTAGTGTGTTGCGGGTGACCGCGTCGAACGTCGCGGTCCACGGCCTCACCGTGCTGGGCGGGATGGACGGCTTCACGCTCGACGCCCCTGCTGCGCTGTTGGCACAGACGCGCGCGTGGCGCAACCTGCAAGCAGGCGTCAGCGTCTCGGGCAGCGCCGTACGCGTGTGGCACGCGGAGTCCGCAGACAACAGCGGCAGCGGCTTGCGCCTCAGCAAGGAGGCGAACGATGCAACTTGTTCCGAGACCCGCCTGGTAGACAACCACGGTGCTGGTGCCGACCTCGTCCGGGTGCGTGGGAGTCGCCTGGAACAGAACTTCATCGCCGGCAATGACAACCGAGGCGTACGCCTCATCTCCGTCAACGCAGTCACAGTGAGCGACAACCAAATCGCCGACAATCTCGGCTCAGGAATCGAGCTTATTGGCGCGCAGAATAGCCGGATCCTGGGCAACCTCAGTACGACAAACAACAACGGCCTGTACCTCAGAAAGACGACCGGGAATCTGATATCCGCAAACGTACTGGATTTGAATAGCCGATACGGGATCGCCATGCGCGACGGCAGCGGCGATGACTTCTCAGCAGCACCTGGCCTGCAGGCTGCCCCCGGTGACAACCGCAGCACCAACAACATCCGGGGCGAGGTATTCACTCGCCGCAACTGAGCTTCACCCGCGGTTTACGGAGCGGCAACTCGATGCGGAAGCGGCTCCCGCGCCCGCTGTGGCTCTCCACCGTAATCGTCCCGCCGTGTCGCTCGACGATCTTCTTCGCCACCGCGAGTCCGAAACCGCTGCCACTCGACTTGGTCGTGAAAAAGAGATCGAAAACGCACGGCAGCTGGTCAGCTGGGATGCCAGGGCCCGTGTCAGCCACCTCGAGTTGCACACTCCCGCCGCCAGCGGCCAACCGGGCCGTGAGCGTGGCTCTGCCTCCTCGCGGCATCGCTTCGACCGCGTTCGACAGCAGCGCTAGCAGGACCTGTTCGACCTGCGCATAGTCGAGATCAACCACGGGCAACGCCGGATCGAGATCGGTCACCAGCTCAACTCCTTGGGCCGCGATCTCATTTCGCAGGAATGCCACCGCGCCCCCCACGATTTCGTCCACGCGACACGGCGTAGGGTGCGGCTCGAACGGTTTCGCAAAATCGAGCAGTGTCTTGATCCGCGCTTCCAGCTTATCGGCCTCGCTAATGATGTCGGCAATGTTCTCACGCAAGGGGTGACCAGCGTGCAGCTCCATATTCGCGAACTGGGCAGCCGCCTTGATCCCTGCCACGGGGTTGCGAATACCGTGCGCGACGGCGGCGGAGAGCTCGCCAATGGCCGCGAAACGCTCGGCTTCAATCAGCCGCGATTGCGCGGCCCGCAGTTCCTCATTGGCGCGCGCGAGCGCCTGGTAGGACCGGGCGTTCTCCACGGCCAGAGCTCCCTGGTTCGCGAGCGTGCGCAGCAGTCCCACGTCCTCACGGGAGTAGAAACCGCCTGATTCTTTTCCCCCGAGTCCCAGAAACCCAGTTAGTCGCCGCTCGAAGGTCATTGGCACGACGAGCGTCACGCCGAGCCGGGCCAGTTCCCCGCGCACAGGATCGTCTTGCCCGCCGCTTCCGTCATCGGCCAGGATGTGCCGCGGGTTTTCCTGCAGCTGGCAGACCAAGGCGCTGCTTCCGTCGAGTCGCTCCGGTACGACAGATCCCTTGTCGGATCCGGCCACGGCCTGCAGTGCATAGCCGTCGTCTTGCCGCAGCCAGACCGCGCCGAAGTCGACGTGCATGGTTCCGGTAATGGTGCGCATGATGCGGCCCACCACCGCCTCGCGATCCAGGAGCGATGCCAATGCCTGACTCGCTTGGCCAAGTGTCCTTCGGTAGTCGTAACGGTCGCGGGCAAAGAGGAAGTCAACCGTCGCCTGTACGCGGTCACGAAGCGGATTGAAAAGCAGGACTATGACCAGAAGGAAGAGCACTTGAACCACGCGGCCCGTGCGAACCGTGAAGAACACCTCCAGGGTCCCCACACCACCGATGTACACGGCAGCGACCAGCGCCGTCAGGACCGCCCACGCCACCGTGCGCCGGATGATCGCATCGACCTCGAAGAGATCGTGCTTGACGATGGCGTACCCGATGGCAATCGGGAACAGGACCAGCGGTACAGCAAGGAAGTTCAGGGGAAAGGTGGCGCCGCCGAGCGAGAACAAGGCGGCGCCCGCGGTCGGGATAATGAAGGCAGCCAAACCGCCAAGTGCGGCAATCTTCGTGCGCTGGCGGGCCGCCGCCGAGGTGGCACGAAAAAGCTCTGCGCAAGCAACCCGATCAGAACGAGCCCTGCCAGACCCGAGGCAAACCCGTGTAGCCGATTGAGCACGAGCATCCCGGTGAACCAGCGGGCAAAGATCAGGTTGTCCACCAGCCCGATTAGCAACGCGGCGAGGTAGAGACTTGGGAGCAGCCGCCGATGGCGCTGGAGAATGCGTCGCTCCACCGGAAAGGTGAGTGCGAGGTGCAACAGCGCGACCGGACTGACCGCCTGGAGCAAGAGACAGAGCGGACGGAACCACGCGGGACCAAAGATATCCGCGGCCGTCGCGAAGTACAGACCCCAGGTCCCGGCCGCAGAGAGCATCCCGCGTGCGCCCGGTGCATCCGGGCGCAAGAGATACACGACGATGCCCAAGAACGTCAGGAGGGCCCCGATGCCCACATAATTGCCGAGGGTCCATAGGTAGTCGCGGATGCTAAGCCGCATCGTCGGAATCGTCAGCGTCACTGGCGCGGCCCTGTGTTCCACGGCGAAGGTGTAGGAAATGGCAGTACCCACGGGTACTCCCGCAGCGGTCCGATACACTTCGGCTGCCGATGTCACCGGTCGCCCCTCGACGACGATCAGGCGTGAATGATACGGAAGGCCCGCCTCGTAGCCGGTCCAGTTTGTGGCTCCAACAGCGGGAACCAAGAGATTTTCCCACAGGAAAAAACCAGGACACGGCCGGTTGACCCAGCGCAGCGAATTGACGGTGCAGATCAACACGATGAGTGCGGCAAGGCTCGCTGCCATCCACGCGCCCCAACCTACGTCGGGCCAGCCACCTCTCCATGTTCGTGTCATACGCCAGGCGGCCGCCGCGGCGGCCGCCGCCAGTTTCCTTCGGGTGCCATATGGCAAACCATTGCGGTCGAAGCAAAGAGCATGCAAAGCAGCAGCATGCAGCCAAAGCAGGGCAAGGCTGGACTACCGGTCTACTACCGGTGGGGCTTGGCGGCCGCCAGCGGCCTGTTGATCACGGTGCTTTATCCGCCGTTCTGTCTCGCCATGCTTGGCTGGTTCGCGCTGACACCGCTCGTTCTTGCGTTGGACGGTGCCCCACCGCTGAGGGGCTTCCTGCTGGGTTGGCTGTGCGGAACGATCAGCTCACTCGGGGTCGCTGGCGTGTGGATGTTTGGCGCTGCGCATGACTACTTTCAGCTCACACCCCTGAACGCCGTACTCTTCACGATTGGCACGACGCAGATTTTCGTCAGTGTGTACTTCGGTTGCTTCGGCATCGCGGCTGCACTGCTCAGCGGCCGACGCCTGCGCTTCCTCCTCATCCCAGCGCTGTTCGTCGCAACGGAGTACGCCCGCGCCCACCTACTCACCGGCAGCCCGTGGGACCTGTTGGGCCATTCGCAACGGACTCTGGCATTGATCCAACTCTGTGATCTCACCGGCGTGTACGGCCTCTCGTTTCTTCTGGCGCTGGTCGCCACAGCTGTCGCCGAACTTCGCCGCACCCTCGTCCCGGCTGTACTGGCCGCGGTGGCGGTCATCCTTGCGCTGACGTACGGCCAATGGCGGCTCCTGACCAGCGCGATCACCCGGGGCCCGAACCTGCAAGTGCTTCTCGTCCAGGCGAACCTCGCGAACCAGGAGCGCGGCCGCCCCGAGTTCTTCTCCGCGCACCTCAATCGGTATCTGGATCTCACCCGCCAAGCGACACCGACGCCACCGGCGTTGATTGTCTGGCCAGAGAACGCAATCGGCTTCTTCCCAGACGGGAATCCCTCACTGATGGCCCGCATCATGGGTTATCTGCGAGCGCAACATACCGCGCTGCTCGCCGGCGGCCCCCGTGCCGCTGGGCACGGCGGGGTAGCCGCCATCCACAACTCTGCGTATCTGTTCACCGCAGATACCACCTGGACCGCGTATGACAAGCGGGTGCTGTTGCCCTTCGTGGAACGTCTGCCGCTGCGGCCAGCGGATAGCCCTTACGTCGCCGGCGTGGAACCGACGATTTTCTCCGTTGCCGGCATGCGGTTCGGTGTGCTGATTTGCTTCGAGGCTATCTATCCGGAGCTTGCGCGCGATCTCGTCCACCACGGAGCACAGCTCTTGGTGAACATTTCCAACGACTCCTGGTTCGAAGCCGGTGCGGGTCCCGAGCAGCACTATGAGATTGCCCGCTTCCGCGCCGTCGAGAATCGGATCAGCCTTGTACGCGTCACCAACAGCGGCGTCACCGGGGTCATCGACCCGACAGGGCGCGAGATCGCCCGGCTGCCATCGCGCGCACCGGCGGCGCAATTGGCCAAGGTGCCGATCGTCCACGCTGGCTCCTTCTACACGCGGCATGGTGATTTCTTCGCCGTTGCTTGCATCGCTGCCTCCCTCATCTCTCTAGTGGGCGTGGGGCTCCGTTCGTTGGGGCTTTTGCCCCAATGAACGGGGCGTCTCGCCCCCCGCCTGTCTGGGATTTCCGCCATCACAGCTGCGCCACCCCCCGGCGGTCGCAGGCATTGCCATTGCTACAGAGGTGACATTATCGTGGCTGCACAGCGGGACAGAGAGATGTTGATCGTCGAGGATGATGCGGTGCTACGGAAGCACCTGAGCCGCCTCTTCGTGCGTGAAGGCTACCAGGTCACCACAGCACGAACGCGTACAGAGGCACTCGGCGAACTGGCGCGCACGCGATTTGAAACACTACTGCTCGACGTCAAACTCCCCGACGGCGATGGGTTCGAATTACTGGCCAGCCTCGGCGATGCCCGGCGGCCGTGCCGCACCGTAATGATGACTGCGTACAGCACGTCCGAAAACGAGGCGCGCGCCCAGCGTCTCGGCGTAGGAGCCTTCCTCGGCAAGCCGCTCGATCTCCGCCAGCTCATACGCGTCGTTCGCGCGTAAGCGCCCCGGAACCGACCGCAGTGAGCCGCGGCGGCGTGGCCCACGGTCATGCGCCAGTCGCGGGACGCGCCCTGTGCTCGAGGCCGAACTGTCGTGGGGGGCGGTTCCGTCAGGACGGCAACGTCGCGCGGCGTTTCAGCAGCTATTCGCCCAACCCGAATTTCTCCATCCGGTAGCGGAGGGTGTCACGCGAAATCCCGAGGAGCCGTGCCGCAGCGCTGCGGTTACCGGACGCCTTCTCCAGAGCGCGCACCAGCAATGCGCGTTCAACGGCTTCGAGCGAAAGTCCCGAGTCGGGAAAGTCAATCACGACCGCGCCGGACGGAGCGATCGCGACCCGACCGCTGGCAGGCGCAGGCACGGGTAGACCAAGGTCATCAACCCCAACCGGGTTGCTGTCAGAGAACAGGACTACGCGTTCCATCGTGTTGCCGAGCTCGCGTACGTTGCCGGGCCAGGCGTAGCGCGCGATCGCCTCCTGCGCCTCGGCGGATAGCACTCGGGGCGGGGTCCCATAGCGGCGGCAGGCTTTTTCCAGCAGCGCACGCGCCAGGCGTACGGCGTCCCCTTCGCGCTCGCGCATTGGCGGAATGCGGATCACTGCAACGGAGAGCCGCTGGTAGAGGTCCTCACGGAACTCGCCGAGGCGCACAGCCGCTTCAAGGTCGCGATTGGTCGCAGCAATGATCTGCACATCGACCCGCCGTGCCGCAGTGGCACCGATGCGGCGCACCATCTTCTCGTCGATCACCTTGAGAAACTTCGCTTGCAAAGTTGTCGATACGTGACCGATCTCATCGAGGAACAGCGTTCCGCC
>JBHHYR010000156.1:0-8804 GCA_046757585.1 Binatia bacterium
CCTCGCTGCCACCTCCGGGTGGCCTCGCCGGCGGCTTCTGGGGGTGCTCAGCGACCAGCTGAACGCACGATGGCAGGCGTCCCGGTCTCTCGGCAGTCGTCGCGGCACGGTGACGATTGACAAGGCGACTCGTGAACGCCTGCGAGCGCTGGGATACCTTGACTAGTGCTCACAGGTGGCGTCGCAGAGGCACAAGACCGCTGGCGCGCGAATGGCGCAGCCTAGGGTATGCGCATTCCATGGCGGATCATGACCCGCGTGCGGCACAGGAACCGCGATCCATGGCTGGTGCTGGTGCTCGTGGTCAGCGTTGGGCTGGGGATGTATCACCTCAGCTGGGGACTACCCAACGGCAACCGGTCCTGGGCGGCGGATTCTCTGGGACCGCTGACGGTGCTTAGCATCGCGCAGCATTCGCTGACAGCGTGGAACTCCGGATGGTTCTATTTCAAGTACCCCCTTGGCTATCCGCTGCTGCTGCTGACCGCCTACGCGCCTTACCTCGCGGTGCTTCGGCTTACCGGGGGATTCGGACACCCGACCACCGTGTACCCCTATGGGTTTTCCAATCCTGCCGTCGCGCTGCATGGGCTGGCGCTGCTGGGGCGGGGAATCAGCGTCGCGTGTGTAGTTGCAACCGCCGCCCTCACCTATGGAATCGGCCGGAGACTCTTCGGCCGCACAACGGGCGCGCTGGCGGCATGGCTCGTGGCAACGGCGTATCCCCTCGTGTACTACGCGCATACCACCAATCTCGATGCAGCGTATCTCTTTTGGCTTGTGCTAGCCCTCTGGGCCACCGTCGTTGCGGCAGAGACCGGACAGCGGTGGTCCTACATGCTCCTTGGCATCGCCGGTGCCATGGCCGTGTCAACGAAGGAGCAGGGTTTCGCGTTTCTGCTGCCGCTGCCGCTAATCCTCCTGACCGATCGCCGGCGCGCGCTGGTATCGGCAGGTAGTGCGTGGCAACGATGGTGGGCGGTGTTGTGGAACCGCGATACCCGTGCTGCGCTGATGGCGGCAGGACTCACGGGCGTGCTGGCCAACAACGTTCTGCTGAATCCGAGTGGTTTCGTCAACAGGATCGTCTATCTGAGCGGCCGGCCGGTTGCCGGCGTCTCCGCCCGACTGGCGCCAGTCGAATTCGCATTGTTCAAGGGCGGGGCGAAGGAGTGGCAATATGTGCGGCAGCTGGTCGACGGGATCGAGAGCAGTGTGGGGCTCCCGGTGTTCGTGCTGGTTGTGGCAGGGGTCTGTTATGTCATCTGGCGCCGCCGACGTGCAGCCGCTTACTTGCTGCTGCCCGCGTTGGCGCTGTACTACCTTTCGCTGCGGGCGCTCGACCTGATCACGCTCCGCTACACGCTGCCGTTGAGCGTGGTCGGGGCACTGTGCGGAGCGGCCCTGTGCGCTCATGCGCTGGAATGGAAGCGGCGGTGGCTGCCGAGCGTCCTGATCGTGGCAATTTGCCTGCTGGGTGTCGCACGCGCCATCGAGCTCGATTGGCTGCTGCGCCATGACACGCGCTATCGAGCAGAGGCCTGGCTGCGCCAGCACGTGCCACTGGACGGCACTGTGGAGACGTACCAGAAGCCTGTCTACCTGCCCCGCTTTGCTGGGCTGACAGTTGGGACGGTGCCGCTTGCCCAGCGGACCATTGGTGGAATTCAGCGGCGGCAGCCAGACTTCATCGTCATCAGTTCAGCGGCGAAGCAAGCAATCACGCATCGATGGAACCCAGACTGGCGCCAGGGACACACCCTGCTTGTGGAGCAGCCGCAGGCCTCGGCCTTCCTCGATGCCTTGGAAGACGAGCGGCTTCCCTATCGACCTGTCGCTCGGTTCTCACAGCGGCCAGTATTGCTACGACTACGGATTACCAGCCTGTGTCCGCAGATCACGATCTTTCAACGAGTGCAGTCCTAGCGCCCGCGTCAGCGAGCGGGGAGGCGACCGAGACGTGTCTCGTGTGTGGAGGACGGTCGTTCGCGCCCATGTTCGGGCCCGGCCCCGTGCAGGATGCTGCTCGAGCACGCAACAATGCAGCCTCTTATCGTATTACGCACAGCCCTCGTGAGTTGGTCCGCGCTATCGTGCGCTGCCACGGTTGTGGCTTGGGTATGCTGCCGGCACACCTGCGCAGTCATACCGCAGCTGCGTACGCAGCAGGGGAAGATCCTGCCTACCTCCAGCAGGCCGAGGAGCGGATTGAGAACGCGCATCAGTTGTTGCGTTTGGCTCCAGGGGGTGGGCGACTGCTCGACGTGGGGTGCGCATGCGGCTTCCTGCTGGTTGCGGCACGGGCACGCGGCTTCACAGCGCGGGGCGTCGAGCCCTCGGCATGGGCCGCTGCTTACGCACGGGAGCACTTCAAGCTGGACGTCTGGCACGGCACACTGGAAGCGGCACCCTTGGAACCGCAAACCTATGATGTTGTTGTGCTGGCTGATGCGATTGAACATCTACACCATCCCCGGCGCGCGCTGGCCAAGATCTACCAGCTCCTGAAACCTGCTGGGCACCTGCTCATCCTGACGCCGGACCTGGGCAGTCTCGCAGCTCGGGTGGCCGGGGTCTATTGGTGGGGGTTACTCGACGATCATTATCACTACTTCGACCGGCGCACACTGCGCTGCTTGCTCGAAGCAGAAGGCTTCGTAGTGGAACGCATCACGGCGCTGGGTCGCGTGTTCCCGCTGGAGCATTGGGTGTACAAACTCTCGCAGTACAGCCCACGCTTGCACCGCGGTGTCCAGGCACTGCTGCGGACGTTGCGGCTTGAGCGCTTGCGACTCACCGTCAACCTTGGAGATCAGATGGCATGCGTAGCTCAGAAACCAGCGAAGTAGCCCGTGTCCCGATGAGTGATGCGCCCACCTCTTCGGAGGGGAGCCGTCCGAGAGTGGTGGTGGTCATGCCTGCCTACAACGCCGCCCGGACCTTGCGGATGACGTACACGGAGCTGCCACACGACTCTGTGGACATGGTGATCGTTGTCGATGATGGCAGTACGGACGACACGGTCACCGTGGCGCGGGAGCTCAACCTCAAGCTGTTTCTGCACGACCGCAATTACGGCTACGGCGCGAACCAGAAGACCTGTTACGCTGAAGCGTTGCGGGCCGGGGCCGACATCATCGCGATGGTGCACCCCGATTACCAGTATGATCCGCGCCTGCTGCCCGACGTTGTGCGTCCCATCCAGCGGGGAGCGGCCGACGTGGTTCTGGGATCCCGCCTGAAGAGCGGCTCCGCATTGAGCGGGGGCATGCCTTGGTGGAAGTACATTGCGAATCGCTTCTTGACGGGAGTCGAGAACCGCGTCTTCGGTCTGCGGCTCTCCGAATACCACACCGGCTATCGCGCGTATCGTCGAGAAGTACTGGAGACCGTCAACTTTGCGTTGAATGCGGACAAGTTCATCTTTGATCAGGAAATTATGGCGCAGATCGTCCAGGCTGGTTTCCGGATTACGGAGGTCCCCGTTCCAACGCGCTATTTCGCGGAAGCGTCCTCGGCCAGTCTACTGGCCAGCATCCGGTACGGGTGCGGCATCTTGTGGCTTATGACCCGGGTCCTGCTTCACCGCGCGGGATGGTGGCGGCAGCGCCAGTTCCAGAGCTTGCGGAACCGGTACCGGGAAGCCCCCTGAGCGCAGGCCAACGGGCGGTCGCGAAAACCGACGGAGCACGTGGGAGTCACATTGGTGTGAGTGAGTTGCCCGAGAAGCCAACGCATCGAGGTGAAACGGACACCGGTGCTACCGCACGGCGAACGCTGTGGAGGGTCTGGCTGCCGATCCCCGTGCTCATCGTCCTCCTGGACGCCTTGTTCAACGTGTACTTCTGGAAGATTCCGAAGCTCACGCCTCGGTCGGTGGACTTCCGCTATCAATTTCTCTTCGACGTCCATCACCTCTCAGCGAACGGAGTGCCCGGCACGATCCGCGTTCTGGCCTTCGGAAGCTCGATCGCGCAGTCATTTGATCCCTATCAGGTCGAGAATCTGCTCAATGCCGCGGACCACTCGGTGCACGTGCGGGTCCACCGGGTGCTGGTTCCCGGGATCAAGCCGTCCGACTATTACATCTTCTTCAAGGCCGAACAGGCGACGATTCAGCCCGACGTTGCGGTGATCCTGCTCAATCTCGTCGACTTTGTGAACCCGAGCTTTGAACGCGACCTCAAGCCGCAGATCCGCTACGTGCTGCCGCCGTTACCAACTTTGTTGGAACGACACGCCTACATGGCGACTGTTGCCGAGGAACTCGATCTGGTCATGGCTAGTCTGAGCAACCTGTACCGGTACCGCAAACTCATCCGTTCGTGCCTGCAGGATCACGTGAAGCTGGCCCTACACTGGTTGGGCGCACGGCCGTCGCGGGCCGGGTACGGTCTGTACCCGGACGGGTATACCAAGCAACGCTTCGGGTTGCCCGTCGATCACCTTCGAGCGACGGAGTTGAGGTACTACGTGGCCCCCGAGTGGATCCGTCAGCGTGGCCGGATCGCGCTGGAGTTCTCCGTGCGCGGCCGGACCTTGGTACGTCGAGTGGAAACACGACCGGGTTGGAAGACGGTGCGCCTGCAGTTGCCAGCCGCAAGCGCGCACATCCTGGACGTGAAGAGCGACAGTGCCTGGAACCCGCGCGCCGCTGGTCTCGATACCGACGTCCGCCTGCTGGGAGTGCGGTTAAGCGACCCCCTGCCTTCCGCGGCCCTCAAGGACGACCCGCCGCCGCTCACCTATCCGCCAGTTGATGGGCACGACCTTGGCGGACCACTGCGAATGGGTGGTGCAGTGGGCCAGGCCTTTGTTGATCGCTGGAAGCGCACAATCGGTGGTAACACGGCGTTCGCAAAACGCTACCGCGCGTATCGGCAAGCGGAGCTTGACCTCTGCAGACACACCTTCAAGCCGACAGGCGAGTATGCTGCGGTGAAACGTTTGGTGGCGCATTTCTCACAGCACGGCACGGCCGTCGTGCTGGTCAACAATCCGGAGAGCCCCTTGCTTTTGAAAGATTATCAGAACACCCCCTACTACCAGGCGCACGTCGACTTCTTCCGCCAGCTTGCGCAGAGCTACCCCCATGTCCACTTCTACGACCTCGGGCACGCATTACCGCCGGAAGATTTCAACGACTGGCATCACATCAACTACATCGGAACCATCAAACTGGGGCCCTTCTACGAGGCCTTCATTCAGCGCGCAGTGTCCGAACGGAAGGGCCGGCAAAGGCAGGTCTCGTAAACAGTGCTCTTCAACTCGATCGACTTTCTATTCTTCTTGCCGGCGGTCCTGATTGGCACCAGCCTGGTGCGTGATCGTTGGCGCAATCATTTCCTGCTCGGGGTGTGTTATTTCTTTTACAGTTGCTGGGACTGGCGCTTCCTCGGCCTGCTGTGGCTGTCCACGCTCATCGACTTCTGGGCCGGCCATCGGATCCACGAGGCGCAGGACACGCGGACGCGCAAGCTAGCGCTCGTCGTGAGCGTTTGCGCCAATCTGACGATTCTGGGGTTCTTCAAGTACTTCGATTTCTTTGCCGGGTCCGCCCAGGTGCTGCTTGAAAGCGTCGGGATCCATGCATCGCTGCCCACACTCTCCATCATTCTTCCTGTTGGTATTTCCTTCTATACATTTCAGTCCATGTCCTACACCATAGACATCTACCGTGGGGAGGCGACACCAGCAGCGGGATTCTTGGAGTACGCCGTCTACGTTGCCTATTTCCCGCAGCTCGTTGCCGGCCCGATCGAGCGGGTCAAGCATTTGCTGCCTCAGATTCGAACACCGGCCAGAGTGACCGCCGAGCGCGTCAATATCGGGCTGACACTCATGATGTTGGGCTACGTGAAAAAGGTCTTGATCGCAGACCAGCTCGCGCCGGTGGTGGACCGGATCTTTGCCGATCCGACTCACCTGAGCTCGGGTGTCTTGTTGAAGGGGTTGTATTTCTTCGCGTTTCAGATTTACTGCGATTTTTCCGGCTATACCGACATCGCGCGTGGCGTGAGTGAACTCTTCGGGATTCGCCTCCGCTTGAACTTCAACCAACCGTATCTGTCCCAGTCGATTACTGAGTTCTGGCGCCGTTGGCATATGTCGCTGTCGACGTGGCTTCGCGACTATCTCTATATCCCGCTGGGCGGCAACCGCCACGGCAAATGGAACACCTATCGGAACCTGATGCTGACCATGCTGCTCGGCGGTCTGTGGCACGGGGCGAACTGGACTTTTGTGGTGTGGGGCGCCGTGCATGGTGTGTGGCTTGCCTTGGAACGGCTGCTCGGCATCGGCAGGGGCGTGGCGTCTGCTCTGACCAGTGCGTGGTCGTACTGGGCCCAGCGTGGTGTCCGGACACTGGTGACGTTCCACGTGGTGCTTCTCGGTTGGGTCTTGTTCCGCGCCCCCAGTTTCCAGGTTGCATCTGAGTACCTCGTGGGCATCCTTCGCTTCACCAACCTGACTGCCGTAGGTTTCGGTCCCCTGATCGTGGCGGCGGCGATTCTGGCCATTGACATTCCCCAGAATTACTCCGGCGACCACGTGGTGTTTCTACGCATTCCGTGGTGGTTCCAGTCGCCGGTCTACGCGAGCCTCTGTTTGGCATTTATCCTCTATGGCGGAGCAAACATTCCGTTCATCTACTTTCAGTTCTAGCGGGCCCGGAAGCGAGCCATCTGTTCCCCGGCCTGCTGCCCGACGAGTCGCCGTCTGCGGTGCAGCATGACAGTGTGTTCCAACACGACCAGTGTGACCTGCAAGGATGCGAGCAAGGCATTGCTCCCGGGAACTCGGCCAGGTGGGCGGGCGGCGGTCTGGCTTTGCGTGGGGAGCGTCACAGTCAGTGTGGCTCTACGCATCCTGTACCTCGGGCAGCCATGGCGGGTTGATCTGTCGGTGCCGCCGGCGTTCTTGGCGGCTGAGGGGATCGTCGGGCTGATGGCGCGTCACATTTTGGCCGGCGCACGCCCGGTCTTCTATTACGGGCAATACTACATGGGTGCTCTGGAAGCGTATCTGGCTGCCGGGCTGTTCCGCGCGTTTGGTCCGTCCGTCACCACGCTCCGGCTGGCGCCCACGTTGTTCGCCGTGGCTTGGATTCCGTTGACAGCGGGGATTGCTGGGCGCCTGTACGGGCGGCGAGCTGGGTTTCTCGCGGCGGCCCTGGTTGCTCTTCCTTCGCAGTTCGTCTTCGAATGGGGTTTCCGCGCGTGGGGTCATGTGCCGCATGTGACCATGCTCCTGCTGACGCTGTATTTGCTGGTGCGCGTCCTGCAGCAGAAGAGCCGAGCACTCGTGGCGGCTCTCGGTTTCGTCACGGGTTTTTCCCTGTGGGTGAATCAGTTGGCCCTGGGGTACGTCGCGGTCTACGTGTACGCCTTGTGGGCATGGGTCGCGCTCCGGCGAAAAGAGGTGGCGCTCCTCTTAGTTGCCGGCTTGCTCGGCCTCTTGCCGCTGCTCTACGGCAACGTGACGCATCCGTTGAGCACCGCGCGCAATCTGGCATCGAAGGCGCGCGCCTCGTGGCGGCTGAGCGCGACACGAGCGGGCGGGGCCGAGGTCGGCCAGGGGAGGGTGACGCACGCTATGCCGCTGCTGCAGGTCCTCGGTGCCCAGTCGCGTGCAGATGGCACCTGGTCGGTTGCAGGCAGCCTTGCTTCCCTATTCCTGGTGTTGGGGACCGTGGGCAGCGCGCGACGTGCCTGTAGCCTCCGAGGTCGAGATGCCGTAGGGTTCCGCTGCGCCCTGCTCGTGCTTGCTTCTGCCGGCCTCACCTTGGCCGTGGGTGTGGAGGGGTTCTTCGGTCAACCGGTCGGCCGGTATCAGCTTGTGCTATACCCCCTCCTGTGCGTGCTCGCCGCCGGGTGGCTCGACCAGATTGTGCCGCGTGCTGCACCACTGGTCGTCGGACTGATCGCGCTTGGCCAAGCCGTTCAACTTCTGTCGCCTATCCCCGCAGCAGGGCGTACGGCGCCCGCCGCCGTGGTGGCCGCCCTGGAACGCCACGGCCTCAGCCGAGGATATGGCGCTGATTACATGTATGATCTGATTTTCCTATCCGGAGAACGCGTGATCATCGACCCGCTCGGGTACTCTCGGTACCGTCCCTATCAATCCGCGGTGGCTCAGGCCAATCACATCTTCTATCTGTATCGGAGTGACCAGGTGCGGAAGGTCACTCACCGTGTCTTCATGACGTATCTAGCGGACGCCGGCATTCGGTATCGCCGCTTTGACGTTGGGCAGTATCACGTACTCTTCGATTTCGAGCCGCCCGGACGTTTGTCGGCTCAGGCGATTGCGGGCATCCGTCAGCAGATACGTCGTCGGAAAGAAAAGACTGCACCGTGAAGCGAGCTATCGTATGAGTGAGCGCGTGCCCGAACGAACGTGCAGCCGTGTGGCTATGTGCGGGCACCGTCACCATCAGCCTGGCCTTGCGGATTCTCTATCTGACGCACCCGTGGCGGATCGACGTGTCCGAGCCGCGTGCCTTCTTGGCCGCGGAAGGTCTGATGGGTCTCATGGCTCGCCACATCGTCGAAGGGGCGCGGCCATTGTTCTTCTACGGGCAATACTATCTGGGAACGTTCGAGGCGTACGTGGCCGCCGGCCTCTTTGCCGTGGCGGGTTCTTCGATGACGACGTTGCGGTTGGTGCCTACCGCGTTCGCGCTGTCCTGGATTCCACTGACTGGCATTATGGCCAGCAAGCTGTACGGGCGGCGCGCCGGTTGCTTGGCGGCTGCGCTCATTGCGCTTCCTTCGCCGTTCGCGTTCGAGTGGGGCTTCACC
>JBHHYR010000157.1:0-8771 GCA_046757585.1 Binatia bacterium
GTTTGACTGGTGCAGGACGCCTCATCGGCGTTGACCGGGGGCTGGCGGTGCCGGTTGCACTGCGCCCGTGGGCCCGGCCGGTTGCACGGCGCCTGCCTCTGTGACGTCCGGCTCCGGGAGCCGGATACTCACCCGCGTGTAGCTCGCGTTGGCCTCACGGCTGGAATCCACTTCCAACAAGGTTTTGTTTGGATCGATGACGTTCACCAAATAATAGTTACCAGGTTCCACTGGCGTGGTCGGATCGGCATCGAGATCGATCCACTGCCCCGGATGCACGCGGTGGTAGACGTCTTTATATCCGACCGAAACACCCATGCGGCCGATGTCGTCCTCGCAGTGAGCCTCGAACTGGTGGGGCAGGTCCTCTGAAGCGCGAATCGGATCCGTGTCCAGCAGGCAGAAGGCCGTCTTGCTCGAGCGCGCGAGCACCGGGCCTGTGGCGGGGTCTCCCACACGAAGTTCGAAACCCGCCATGTTGCCATACGCCCAGTGCTTGCCCTCGAACTCGAACAGTATCGCTCCCGCTGGGCGAGAACATTTCGAGCCGTCAGCTCGGTCGAGAATTTGCACCGCGTTCAATGACTCGCCAGGGCCCGTCGGACGCGACGCTGCTTGGACAACCAGCGGTCCATCGCCGATGTTCGCGACGGCCGTCGTAAATTCAATCACGCGGTGCCCCCCGCGGTAGCGCACGCGGATATCCCGAGGCGGGTCCGGTGCCAGGTCCGGGAGGAGCAGGCTCGGATCGTTCACGTTGCACGGGGGAGGCAGCTCTCCGGCTCGTGCAGGCGGTGGACATGCATCGATCAGGTCCGAAACGCCGCCGACGAAACCGTTTGCCGGTGCGCCGGCCAAGATCCAGAGGCGAACGCCTTCGAGCTCGTCACGGGTGAGCGGCAGCCCATCGATCGGCATCGGCGCGCTCGGCACCCCGCGCAGGCGCAGTGTCTTGGCAGCAAGCGTCAGCCACAGCAGGCTCTGGTTAGGTCGGCCCGGGTTGACCAGCTCCAGTCCATCCGAACCCTTGTCTCGAACGCCGTTTTCCGCCAGCTCCTCGTGGAGAAGGTTCTCGTAGGATACGTTCGCGCGCAGATCCAACCCCTCCTGCCTGCTCGCGCCGTGGCAGTAGCTCTGGGTGCACCCGTGTCGCTCGAAGATCCCGTGCTGGATCAGCTCATACGTGCTTGCCGGGGGTTGGCAACGGGCGTTCTGCGCGGCGGCACCCGTCGCGAGGATACAGCCCAGCACCACCACGAGGGGCAAGCACCAGCGCACCATCAGCCCGTCTCTCTCCGATCTCAGCCGTCCGGCGCTTCGAGGCGCTCCCCACCGATGCTGCCCCCCGCCCCCGGCTGACCACACTAAAGTGGTCGATCTTTAACGCAGCGCTTCGAGCGCTTGCAACCAGAAAAGTGCGAAAGCTGACATTAATCAGCAAATGCCATGGCAGAGGTCAGGGAAGGCGGGGCAAATAGTTAAGTTGCTATCTATAGTGTTAGTACAAATGGTACATAATCACATATGTACTATCATAAGAAACATCCTAACAGTACCGTGCTATAAGCCCACCATAGCTACCAGAACTACCAGCGGGCCGTTCCATGATGACGCCCGCCATCTCCAAACATGACATTTGTCATGACGCCACGCTCCGGTAGGCCGAGGCATCTGGTATGGTATGAGTATGTGCACTTCGCTTACGGAGAGTCGGCGCAGGGGTATGTCTGCTCGGTATGCGCGCCACGGGATGCGCCGGCTGCTCGTCGGCCTGTTCCTGTTGGGCCTGGTCGCAGCCGGTGCGAACCTTGCTGGCTGCCGGGAACGTTCGGCAGCGCGCGAGCCGGCGGCGCAAGACAGCGCGCAAGCGGTTCCCGTGCAAATCCTCCATCCCCGCATACGCGAGGTCCAGCGGACGCTGCGCGTCGACGCCACGGTGGAGGCGGGACGGCGAACGAACGTGAGCCCGGAGGTGTCCGGGCTCGTGGCCACGATATTCAAACGGGAAGGTGATCCCGTCGCCGCAGGGGAACCGTTGCTCGCCGTGGCCGACGAAGACTTCCGGTTGGCCTTGGCTCAGGCGAAGGCGCAGCTGGCGCAGGCCAAGGCGGCTGTGGCGCAGGCGGAGGCGCGCCTGCAGAACGCCCGCTCAGAGCACGCCCGGGCAACGAAGCTGCGCGCGCGCGGGATCCTCTCCCCCGACGCGTTCGAGAAGAGCGAGGCTGGGCTGCGGGTTGCAGCGGCCGCGCTGCAAGCCGCACGCGCGCAGCAGCAGGCAGCAGCGGCGAACGTGGCGCGCGCCGAGAAGTCACTGCGCGACACCGTCGTCCACGCACCCTTTAGTGGACATGTCGCGCAGCGGCTCGTGGACGAAGGCACGGTCATCCGAACGATGCCGCCGACGACTGCAATGGTCGTGGTCGAAACCGACCCGATCAAAGTCGAAGGCGCGATCGGCGAGTATGACGTGCCGGCGGTGACGGTGGGGCAGCCGGTCCAGGTGGTTCTCGATGCGTTCCCCGGTCGTAGCTGGCAAGGCAAGGTAGAGATGGTGCAACCGACGTTGGACCCAGTGACCCGTTCCGCAAAGATACGGGTCATGCTTCCGAACCCAGCTGGCGAGCTGAAACCCGGGATGGCCGCGACGCTAGTGGTCGACCTGGGCACCGTCCGCGGTCTCGCCATCCCGCGTGACGTGTTCACGACGCTCGGCGGTGCGACGGGGCGCGTATACGTTGTCGGTGCGGACCAGCGGGTCGCCGCCCGCGACGTGCCGATCCGTCATCGCGCCGGCGAGTGGGTGATCGTCGGTGGGGGCCTGGCGGAGAACGACGCGGTGATCGCCACCGGACAGGCGTCCGTCCATCCTGGTGACCACGTGACCGTTACCGGTGGCGTGTCATGAACCTCCCGAGCCTGGCGGTCCGCCGTCCCATTACCGTATCCGTCATCGTGTTTGGCGTGTGTCTGTTCGGCCTCATCGCCCTCGGCCGTCTGCCTGTGGACATGATGCCAGACATCGAGGCGCCCGTGATCAGCGTCATCACCCGGTATCCGGGAGCGACCGCAGTCGACGTGGAGGAGAAGGTCACCAAGGTACTCGAAGAAAGTATGACGGACGTGTCGAACCTCGAGAAGATCACCTCGACCTCGAAGGAACACGTCTCCATATTGAACCTTACCTTTGCCTACGGGGCGGACCTCGACGAAGCCGCCAACCGGTTGCGCGAGAGCATCGAATTCGCGAGGCAGCAATTTCCACCTGACGTCGAGAGCCCGCTGCTCTTTCACTTCAGCACCGCCCGGTTTCCGGTCGTGATGTTGGGCATCGTGTCGTCCGGCAAGAATCCGTTCGCCAACCGCAAACTGATTGAGGATCGTATTCTGGAACCGCTGCGCCGCCTTCCCGGCGTGGGAGCTGTGCAGGTGTGGAATGGTCCCGACCGGCAGATCCTGGTCGAAGTGAATCGCGACCGCATGCGGGCCTACGGGCTGACGCTGCGGCAGATTACCCGGAGCTTGGCGGCGGAAAGCATTGCCGTTCCGGCCGGGCACCTCGATGTCGGTCGTATGGAGTTCGCGGTTCGAACGCCGGCCGAGTACGGCTCTCTGAGCGAGATCGGCACAATCATTCTGGGGCGGGGGGTGGACGGGGGGCTGATCCGCTTGCGGGACGTGGCGACGGTGCGCCCGGCGCTCGAGGAGCTCGACGAGCAGGCGGCGGTGGGAACCGATTCGGCGGTGTGGAGCGGCGTGATGAAACAGTCCGGCGCCAATACCGTCGAGGTTGCACAACACGTCCGCGACAAGCTCACGGAGATCGAGAGGACGCTGCCGCCGACACTGCGTGTGACAATCCTCAGCGATGGGTCGCGCTTTATTCTGCGTACACTGAATAATCTGCAGTCGACGGCGCTCCTGGGTGGATTGCTGGTCATCGTAGTGGTGTGGGCGTTCCTGCGCCGGGGGCGCGCGAGTCTGATCGTGGCGCTCGCGATCCCGACGTCAATCCTCGCGGTATTCACGCTCCTGTACCTGTATGGTTACACGCTCAACAGCATGTCCCTCCTCGCGGTAGCGGTGGCTACCGGCATGGTGGTGGATAACGCAATCGTGGTGCTGGACAACATCACCCAGCACTGGGAGCGCGGGGCGACGCCGCGTGACGCCGCGGCCCGCGGCGCAGCCGAGGTCGGCACGGCGATCACGGCAAGCACCATCACGACAGTCATCATTTTCGTTCCTCTGGTGTTTGTGTCCGGCCTCGTTGGAGTGCTCTTCGGGCAGCTGGCGTTCGTGGTGGCCGGAACCCTGGCGGCCTCGCTGTTCGTTGCGCTGACGGTCATTCCTGCAGCTTGCAGTGCTTTTCTCTTTCGCCAGGGCGGTGTGGCGGGAGGCGTACGAACAGGAAGCTCGGGGACAGGCTGGCTCAGCTCCGTGGAGCGGCGGTACACGAGCCTGTTGGGCTGGGCACTGCGCCGGCGCGTGCTGACCGTAGGCGGTGCTGTCATCCTGGCCGTGGCGACCCTGGCTCTGCTGCCTGTGCTGGGTTTCGACTTTCTGCCGCGCCAGGACTCGAGCGAGATCCACTTTCATGTGGAATTGCCGCTGGGCACTAGCGTCGAGCATAGCATGCGCGTGGCTCGCGAGCTGGCCCGCATAGCCAAACGACAGCCGGAGGTGACGACGGTTGCTTACAAGGCGGGAACATCGAAGATCGCGTGGGCGACGGCATTGGGGGGCCGGGAGGGCAGCAACGTGATCGGGGGCATGGCGCGACTGGTCCCGCTTGCCAAGCGGCAGCGCCGCGACGTCGAGATTGCCGCGGCGCTCCGCCGCGATTTTCAGCGCGTTCCTGGGGTGGTGTCCCTGTCGGTGGACACGGGCGACTTGCTGTCGCGCATGGTGGGAGGACTGGGTCGGCCGCTCACGGTCGAGGTCCTGGGGCAGAGCTATGAGCAGCTACGGAGGGCCGCCGCACGGGTGCGCGACCTGGTGGCGCGGGTACCGGGGACGCGCGATGTCACCGTCAATGCGTTCGAGACACGGCCGGAGTTGCGCTTCGTGCTCGATCGGGATCGTGCGTCCCGGCTGGGCGTGCCAGCAACGGCTGTGGCTGCTGCGCTGCGGGCCTCGTTTTACGGCGAGGTCGCCACCCGGTACCGCCCGGCAGGGGAGGACGTTGACGTCGTGGTGCGGCTTGCGCCCGGGGGGTGGCAGCGCGTGGCGGACATTGGGGAGGTCACAGTCCGGGCACTGACGGGCGCCGTGGTGAAGCTCCGCGATCTCGGCCACGTCGTGGAGGCGGACAGCCCGATCGAGATCCGCCGCAAGAACAAGCAGCGCGTGGTGACGGTCGGCGCCGCAGTGAGCGGCCGTGCTCTAGGCGACGTGGCACGCGACGTGGAGGCGGCCGTTGCGGGCGCGGGCCTGCCGGGCGAGTTGACCGTCCAGCTCGCTGGGGAGGCGTCGGAGCAACGGAAGGCATTCCACGACCTCGGGCTGTTGCTCATTCTCGGTGCGTTGCTCGTGTATCTGGTGCTCGCCGCACAGTATGAGTCGCTCGTCGATCCTCTAGTGATCATGCTGGCGGTCCCGTTTTGCTTCACGGGTGGCTTCCTGGCACTGCTGGTCACGAACACGACACTGTCCGTTCCGGCGCTCCTCGGGCTGGTCCTGCTCGTCGGGGTCGTGGTCAATAACGCGATCGTCTTCCTCGACTACGCGAATCGGTTGCGCCGCGACGGGATGGGCCTCGAGGAGGCGCTGCTGTGCACAGGCGCACGGCGCTTGCGGCCGATTCTGATGACGGCGGTGACGACGGTCTGCGGCGCGTTTCCCCTCGCACTGGGGCGCGGAGAGGGCGCAGAGTTCTGGGGTCCGCTCGGGCGTACCGTGGTGGGCGGCCTTACGCTGTCCACGCTGGTGACACTCGTGCTCGTGCCTGTGGTGTACACGCTGCTGGAACCGTTGCGCAGAGCGAGCTGGGCACGGGCAGTGCAAAAGCGCGCACAGCCTGCCGGCGTCCCGGCGGCGGCGCGGGACGGTGGCGGACGGCAGCCGGGCGAGGCGGTCGCGCTTGACGGGGCAAGGACCATTGGCACTCTGCCGGTGCCGGCGTCCGCGGCAGGCACAACGGCCGATCGGTTCCTGTCGATGCTGGGCCCGGAGGTACGCGACCGCCAACGCATGGTGGCCGCCTTTGAAGGCGGCAGGGCCGAGATCGGCGGCGTACGCGAGGAATTACAGCTGCCGGTCCCGAGGACCGTGCGGCAGTATGTTTCCCTCTTGGAGGGCATGCTCGCCCGGTTGCCGGGAACACTGACGCACCGCGTGACTCCCCTGAGCGATGACACGTTGCTGATTTCCGTGACACAGTGTCCGTTCGCAGGGAACGGAAGCACGGGGGTGCCCGATTGCACACTGCTCCCACGGATGCTCGGCCAACTCGATGCCCTGGGGATCACGTACCGCGTGGCGCCCATCGTCGAGCGCTGCCTGCTCGCCCGCGGCGGACCGTGCGCGTACACGCTCACCCTTCGGTTTCCGGACGAGGCAGGGAACGGCAGTACCGGCCGATCCTCCTCGAGGAAGACTCCGGAGTCGGATTCCGCCCTGCCGCTGCCACCCGCAGCGGTGCCGCGCTGAAGCTGTTATGCCCGGCCGGCACCCGCGCCCAGTCCTTCCAGATAGCGCGGGAGGCCGAGCAGTGATTGTCCCCCGTCGGCCAGGATGAGCTGACCAGTAATCCAGTCGGCGTATTCAGACGCGAGCATCAGTACCACACGCGCGATGTCTTCCGGCTCTCCGAAACGCCCCATCGGGGTCCGGTCGAGGAACGCCTCGCGCAACCCCGGGAGGTTGTAGAAGCCCTCGGTCACCGGGGTCAGCGTGGTGCCCGGTCCGATGGCGTTGACCGTGATCCCGTGGGGCGCGAGCTCGAGCGCGGCCGCACGGGTGAACATCAGTACTCCGCCCTTTGCGGCGCAGTAGGCAGCAATTCCCGTGCTCGGGATCAGCGCGTTGGTCGAGGCAATGTTGATGATCTTGCCGCGCGTTTTCTTCTCCAGCATCACACGGGCCACTTCTCGGGAGCACAGGAATGTCCCGGTGAGGGTCGTAGCGAGGATCGTGTTCCACTCCTTTACGCTCATCTCCCAGAAATAGTTCATCCCTCCAAAACCGGCATTGTTGACCAGGATGTCAATCGTGCCGAAGCGCGCGGCGGCATCGGCTACCGCGCGGTGGACCTGATCGGGATCGCTGACGTCGCAGATGATGGTCGCGCAGTCAGCACCGGGGATGGTCTCTTGGAGCTGCGCGGCCGCTGCAGCGAGGGTATCGGGGTTGCGGTCACACATTGCAACCCGGCCGTGAGCTTCGAGGAAGGTGCGCGCGATTCCCAGGCCAATCCCTTGCGCCGCACCCGTCACGAGGATCGTTTTCCCTGCCATCTTCATACGTAGCCTCCATCAAAGCAGCTGCTCGCCACTGCCTGGTTGTCTTGCCTCACGGTGCCCCCCATTTCCCGGTCCGGTACTCCGCAGCGAGACGGAGGTACGTATCGCACGCGATGCGATGCTGCTCCCGTTCCCACTGTTCGAGGGGGCGGATGAGTCTAGCAGGTGAACCGTAAATCACCGAGTAGGGGGGGAACGTCGTGCGGTAGGGGACGAAGCTGGCGGCCCCCAGGATCGAGCCTTCCCCGATGACGCTTCCAGTCATGACCGTGGCATGCATACCGACCATGACGCTATCTTCCACGCGGGCGCCGCGTACAACGGCGCCATGCCCGATCGCCACCCACGCCCCAATCTCGACCCCCACCCCGAGATCGGAGTGGATGACGCAGCAGTCCTGGACGTTCGAGCAGCTGCCGATGCGCACCGGACCCTCGTCACCCCGCACCACGGCACCGAACCACACGCTGGCGTGCTCACCCACCGACACGTCACCCCGGATGACCGCCCCCTCCGCGATGTAGGCGGAGGGACTGATGACGGGTCTTACCACAGTCATGCCATCTCGCCCGTCCCGTCCGGCTTCATCACGCCGCGGCCGCCTTGCCAATGTTCCGCCGGGCGAGGATGAAATTGTCGCCGTCCAGGGTTGTGTGGTCGCCGCGCAAGGCGACCACCTGCTTCACCTGCTCTTGCGAGTACTCAGGCATGCGGTCCCTGCGACCGTAGCGGGGCAGAAGCACCACCGCCGAGCCTGAGGTCTAGTTCCGCATCGTCCATAATACCTTCTCGTGAAACTTTCCGGCCTCCACTTGAACCGTCAAATGGACCGGGATCATCACTCCAGCGAGCATCCCTACTCGGATGGTCGATTCGGTCCTCCCCTTTCTCCTTGGGCGTCGCCATTCTCTTGAGCCTCCCTATGCTTCATCGATCCGCACCTGGTCCGTCAGACCCAGGTCATCCAGGATCTGACGGAGGTCCGCGGCCAGGCTCGCGGCAACGTCGTTGTTGACCGTCACGGAGAAGTTGACGCCGACCTTCAGGTCGGAACCCTGCCTGCCGGCAGGCACGGCCGATCTGAGCTTCGGCAGGATCTTCGTGCCGAGGCGATTCCACACCTCCGGCGGGACGGCGCCGACGAGTCGGATCGTCCTTGTCTGAGCCCCTGGGGTCGGCGCTGGCCCGGGTTCAGGACCGGGCCCAGGTGCGGGACCCGGTCCCGGAGCCGGCTCTGGTTCCGGTCCGGGTGCAGGTTCTGGAGCGCCTGCCTGCGCCGAGCCTTCGGCAGGCAGGCCCGCCTTGAGTGCC
>JBHHYR010000158.1:0-8688 GCA_046757585.1 Binatia bacterium
CGGTGGCGCCGGCATCCAATGCGATCTGAAGACCTTCACGGTCCTCGGGGTGTTCGGGACCAGCGCGATCACGGCGCTGACGGCACAGAACACCTGTGGCGTGCGGGGCATTCACGCCGTCCCCGCGGCGTTCGTCCGCCAGCAGATAGACGCGGTCGTTTCGGATATCGGCGCCGACGCCGTCAAGACGGGCATGCTCGCGAGTGCTGACACCGTGCATGCCGTCGCCAGTGCGATCCGCGATCATCATATCCAGCAGTTGGTCGTCGATCCCGTCATGGCGGCGCAGAGCGGCGCGGAACTCTTGCCGTCGGAGGCCCGCGAGGCGCTGCTGCGGGAGTTGCTGCCCCTGGCGTCCCTGGTGACACCCAACATTGAAGAAGCGCAGGTGCTGACCGGCTGTCAAATCGTTTCGGTCGATGACATGCGGGAGGCCGCGCGGGCTCTGGTCGCAGCCGGCGCGGGCGCAAGCCTCGTCACGGGCGGCCATCTCGAGGCCGGTGAAGCCATCGACGTGTTCCATGACGGCCACGAGCTGCACCGGCTCGCAGCTCCCCGCCTGCCTGTGCGGCACACGCACGGGAGCGGCTGCCAGCTGTCTGCCGCCGTTGCCGCCCACTTGGCGCGTGGTTGCGCGCTCCCGGCTGCCGTCGAAGGCGCAAAACGGTTCATCACCGTCGCCCTCCGCCACGGCCTCGCGATCGGCCGCGGCACGGGGCCTGCCAACCCCCTGGCCTGGCTGGAGCCGGGGGCGCGCAGTTCACCACAGGGCGCACGCATCACCGTCACTTGACTGAGCGCCGTTGGCGGTGCACGGTGCTCCCTCTCAAAGGACGGCCATGACAATCCATTTCGGTGTGAACCTCCCGCAGATCAAGCGGAGCTGGGCGGAAACCCGAGCTGTGGCAGAAAGCTTCGAAGCGCTCGGCTACGATTCCGTCTGGCTCAACGATCACCTGTACGGGGTACCCGGCCCGCACATTCCGATCCTCGAAGCCTGGACGACCCTGTCCGCGGTCGGCGCGATCACCTCACGCGTGCAGCTGGGCACCTTGGTGTCGCCAGTCGGTTTTCGCAACCCGGCGCTGCTGGCGAAGATGGCAGCGACACTCGATTGCATTACCGGCGGGCGCGTGATCGTTGGCCTGGGTAGCGGCTGGTTCGAGATGGAATTCAGTGGTTATGGCTTCGCCTTTCCACCCCTGCCCGAACGTCTCGAACAACTTGACGAAGCGGCGACCCTCATGAAACGCATGTGGGAGGAGCAGCAGCCCAGCTATGCCGGCAAGCATTTCCGCACCGCAAACGTGTACTGCGAGCCCAAGCCGGTGCAGCAGCCGCATCCACCGCTCCTGATCGGGGGCGGTGGAGAACGGGTCTTGCTCCGTATCGTGGCCCGGCATGCCGACATCTGGAATAACATGGCCGTGCATCAGGGACAGCTGGCGGCAAAGGCGACGCTGCTGCGGAAGTACTGTGAAGAAATTGGTCGTGATCCGAACGTGATTCGGGTTTCCCAGCAGACGATGGTTGTGATCGGCAAGGACCACGCCGACGCGCAGGCGAAAGGTGAGAAGGCGCGGGCGCTGTACGGCGGGCACCTGGGGCGCGGCATCGCCGGCACGCCGCAGGAATGCGCCGAGCAGATCCAACAGCACAGTGCCGCGGGCTGTACGATGTTCATCATCGAGTTCTTCGGCCGCGACCCCCGTGAACCCGCCCGGCTGTTCGCCGAAACGGTCATCCCGCAGTTCCGCTGACCGCCGGTCGAGCACCGTCCAACGGGGAAACATTCCGCAATCCGCAATGCGCGATCCGCACTTCCTCTCCCCTTCCCAACGGGGACGGGAGGAAGCGAGAGGATCTGACTTCGACCCCTCTTGTATGCTCCCCGTGCCAAGGGGAGAAAAGAAGAGGGGTTCTTTCCCTTCCCTCGCCCCCAGGGAGAGGGCCAGGGTGAGGGGATGAGATATCCGCGCAGCACCACAGAGGAATGATCATTCAATCCCCTCACCCCCACCCTCTCCCGGAGGGCGAGGGAGAAGAAGAAGGCAAATCCGCAATCCTCAATGCCTCCTTGACTTCAGCGTGTCGCGGCGGCAGTTTCGCTAGCGTCCGCATGGGGAAACACATCGTCGTTACCGGCGCGCGGCAACATAACCTCAAAGACATCACGGTCGAGATCCCGCGCGACAAGCTGGTCGTGATCACCGGCCTGTCGGGCTCCGGAAAGTCCTCGCTTGCCTTCGATACCCTCTACGCGGAGGGGCAGCGGCGGTATGTCGAGTCGCTGTCGGCCTACGCCCGGCAGTTTCTCGAACAGATGGAAAAGCCGGACGTGGACTCGATCGAAGGCCTGTCGCCCGCGATTTCCATTGAACAGAAAACCACCAGTAAGAACCCCCGATCCACGGTCGGTACGGTCACGGAGATCTACGACTATCTGCGCTTGCTGTTCGCGCGCGTCGGCAAGCCCTATTGTTACCAGTGCGGGCGGGCAATCACCCCGCAGACGGTGCAGCAGGTCGTCGACCGGCTCATGGCGCTCCCGGCGGGCAGTCGGCTCCACGTGCTCTCGCCAATCGTGCGTGGCCGCAAAGGCGAGCATCGCCATGAGCTCCTCGATCTGCGCAAGGCCGGGTTCGTGCGCGTGCGCATCGACGGCACACTGTACGATCTTGGTGGAGACCTGGCCCTGGCGAAAAGCGTTCAGCACACGATCGAGGTGTTGGTGGACCGTTTGGTGATCCGCCCCGGGGTCGAGAAGCGGCTGGCGGACTCGCTCGAGGTGGCCTTCCGGTACGGAAACGCAGTGGCCAAGGTCGAAGTGCTCGAGGGCGGCGACTCCAGCACGGTGCGCGAGGAGCTCCTGTTCAGCCAGAAGTTCGCCTGCGTTGTCTGCGGCGTTTCATACCCCGAACTGACGCCGCGCATGTTTTCGTTCAACAACCCGCACGGCGCCTGCCCCACCTGTAGCGGACTGGGCACCTCGCTGTACTTCGACCCCGCCCTGATCGTGCCCAACGACGAACGCTCCCTGGCACAAGGGGCGATCGTGCCCTGGGAGCAGAAGGCTGGGGGCCGCTTCAAACAGGATGTCCTGCGCGCACTCGCAGCCCACTACCACGTCGATCTCGACACCCCCTTCAAGCTGCTGCCGCAGCACGTACGAGACGCCATCCTGTACGGCTCCCAGGAACCGATTACCTTCGTGTACCAGAAGGGGAGTCGGCGCTACGAATTCCGCCGTCCGTTTGACGGCGTGATCGCGACCTTGGACCGTCGTTTGAAAGAGACGGACTCGGAGTGGGTGCGGCGTGAGTTGGAGGCGTTCATGAACGTGCGGCCGTGTCCGGCCTGCCACGGCGCACGGTTACAGCCAGCCGCACTGGCGGTGCGGCTGGGTGGCAAGTCGGTGACCGACGTCACTGCCCTCTCCGTCAAGGAAGCACTGGCGTTCTTTTCCTCCCTGGCCTTGAGCCGGCAAGAAGAGGAGATCGGCCGGCGGATCTTGAACGAGATCGCGGCGCGGCTCGGCTTCATGACCAACGTCGGTCTCGATTACCTCAGCCTGGATCGCACCGCCGCCACCCTTTCGAGTGGCGAAGCGCAGCGCATTCGTTTGGCGACACAGATCGGTGCGAGCCTCGTCGGCGTGCTCTACATCCTCGATGAGCCGTCCATCGGGCTGCATCAGCGCGACAACGCGCGCCTCCTGGCCACGCTCAAACGGCTCCGCGACCTCGGTAACACGGTGCTCGTGGTCGAGCACGATCGGGATGCCATTCTCAGCGCGGATCATGTCATTGATATGGGCCCGGGCCCCGGCCTGCAAGGTGGGCAGATCGTGGCCCAAGGCACACCGGAGCAGATCGCGGCCAACTCGAGCTCCCTGACCGGCCAGTACCTGTGCGGTGCCCGGGAGATCCCGTTGCCCGAACGGCGCCGCCCGGGCAATGGCTGGACACTCGTCGTGAAGGGCGCGCGACAGCACAACCTGAAGAATATCACCGTGGCAATCCCCCTGGGGACGATGACCTGCGTGACGGGCGTCTCCGGATCGGGCAAGAGCTCGCTGGTGATCGACACCCTGTACCGCGCCCTCGCCCAGCGGTTCTTCGGCGCCAAGGAACGGCCCGGCGCCCACGATGAGATCACGGGCTGGCAGCTGCTCGATAAGGTGATCGATATCGACCAGGCGCCCATCGGCCGCACGCCACGCTCCAACCCAGCCACGTACACCGGTCTCTTCACACCGATCCGAGACCTGTTCGCGCAACTGCCCGAAGCGCGCGTGCGCGGCTATGGGCCCGGGCGGTTCTCATTCAACGTCAAGGGCGGCCGCTGCGACGCGTGCGCCGGTGACGGAGTGATCAAGATCGAGATGCATTTCTTGCCCGATGTGTTTGTTACCTGCGAGGTCTGTGGCGGCCGGCGCTACAATCGCGAGGCGCTCGATGTCCACTACAAAGGGCAGAGCATCGCTGACGTGCTCGATATGACGGTCGCGCAGGCGCTGGAATTTCTCGGCAACGTGCCTCCCATCCGGCAGAAGCTGGAAACCTTGCGCGACGTCGGCCTCGAGTACGTCCACCTTGGCCAGTCGGCAACCACCCTGTCCGGCGGCGAAGCGCAGCGCGTCAAGCTGGCCAAGGAGCTCAGCCGGCGGGCTACCGGCCGCACACTGTATATCCTCGATGAGCCCACGACCGGCCTGCACTTCCACGACATCAAGAAACTCCTTTCCGTCCTCGCGCGCCTGGCCGACGCCGGTAATACCGTGCTCGTCATCGAGCACAACCTCGATGTCATCAAAACGGCCGATTACGTGATCGACCTTGGCCCGGAGGGCGGGGATCGCGGAGGACGCCTGGTGGCAGCTGGCCCACCCGAGGAGGTGGCATGTGCACGGGGCTCATTCACCGGCGAGTTCCTGCGCCACCTCCTGCCCGGACGCGCAGCCTGAGTGCACGAACGGAAATCCTCGCCCCCTCGGGCCCCCTACCCACACGCCCAGCCCTTGACACGTGCGGCCGTGGTTTATATAAGACCTACAAGGTCCGGATTACCCAAAGCGCGGGAGTTGACCACCCGAAGGTCGAGGGAGCGCCGTTGAACGTACAGCTGAGAGCGGTGCCCGTCAGGGCGTACGAGGCTTGAGGGCCACACACGATGGGACGCGTTGTGTACATGGATAACAACGCCACCACGCCGGTCGACCCCCGGGTGTTGGATGCGATGATGCCGTACTTCTGCGAACGATTCGGCAATGCGGCCAGCCGCAATCACCAGTTCGGTTGGGAGGCGGACGCGGCGGTCGAGCATGCGCGGGAGCAGATCAGCCGACTGATCAACGCCCACCCGAAGGAGATCGTCTTCACCAGCGGTGCAACCGAGTCGGATAATCTGGCGATCCACGGTGTGGCCGAATTCTACCGGGACAAGGGCAACCACATCATCACCGCGGCGACGGAGCACAAGGCCGTCTTGGATAGCTGCAAGGCTCTCGAGCGCGCGGGAAAGGTCCGGGTCACCTACCTGAGAGTTGATGAGCACGGCATGGTCGATCCGGATGACGTACGCCGGGCGATCTCGGACGAGACGATTCTCATCTCAATCATGCATGCCAACAACGAGGTCGGCACCATCACGCCGCTCGAAGCGATCGGGAAACTGGCCAAGGAGTCCGGCATCTTGTTCCACAGCGATGCGACGCAAGCGGTGGGAAAGATCCCGGTAGATGTCGAGCGTATGGGGATCGACCTGCTGTCACTGAGTGCGCACAAGATCTACGGCCCGAAGGGCTGCGGCGTGCTGTACGTTCGGTCGCAAGCCCCCCGTGTGCGCTTGACGCCGCTGCTGTACGGCGGGGGTCACGAACGCGGTATGCGCTCGGGCACGCTCAACGTGCCGGGCATCGTCGGTCTCGGCCAGGCGTGTGAGCTGTGCGGCGCCGGCATGGCCAACGAGGGACCGCGGCTGGTCCAACTCCGCGAGCAACTCCGTGACCGCATGTTCAGCCAGCTCGACGAGGTCTACCTCAACGGCCACCCGACGCAACGCTTGCCCGGCAACCTCAACGTCAGCTTTGCGTACGTCGAGGGCGAGTCGTTGCTCATGGCACTGCAGGATGTCGCCGTGTCGTCTGGATCCGCCTGCACGTCGGCAACGTTGGAGCCTTCGCATGTGCTCAAGGCGCTCGGCATCGACGACGAGCTGGCGCATACGTCGATCCGCTTTGGTATCGGCCGGTTCAATACGGAGGACGACGTCGAATACGTGGCCGAGCGCGTGGTGCACGAAGTCCGGCGGCTGCGAGCGCTGTCGCCGCTGTACGCCGCCGCGAGGAAACGGGCCCTGGCCAGCACCGGATTAGGTTGAAAGTCAGGATGGATCCCAGGCGGCAACCCGAGTCGTGGAAACAGCAAATGTGACGCAGTAACAGGAGGGAAATTCTCGTGGCTATCAGTTTGTCAGAGAGCGCAGCAGCGAAGATTCAAAGCCTGCTCGCGAACAGTGAGAAGGCCGGAGGAGGACTGCGGGTCAAAGTCGTCGGCGGCGGGTGTTCCGGCCTGCAGTACAAGATGGACTTGGACGTGGAACGCCCCGGCGACAAGGTGTTCGCAGCCGGGGACGCGAAGCTCCTGGTCGACCGCAAGAGCTTCCTGTACCTGAACGGGAGTGAACTCGATTACAAGGAGGGCTTGATGCAGTCGGGCTTTACGCTCCAGAACCCGAACGTCAAGAGGTCGTGCGGCTGCGGCGCCTCGTTTGGAGTGTAAGGCACGGCATGACGGGCATACAGTCCCGCACGGCGCCACGCGGCCCGATGCGGGCGGCGACAGGGTGCAGGAGCTGCGTCCCTGCCCAGGCGGCTCCGTTTGCCGTGAATACCATGGGGGACGTGACCGTCTAATTGGGTTGTGGCTACGAAGGAGTATGCCGGATGCGTGACAACAACGTCGTAAGCGACACCTACGCTCACCTCCTGCAGCCTGACACGCTGTTGCCGTCGCAGTATTTCGCCGCGTTGAAGCGGAAGGGGCGCCATGAGCCCGAGCGCCGGCTAGCGATCGCAGTGCTCCAGGACGCGGTTGATTGCTTCCAAAAGCACCTGCGGGCACGCGACCGAAAGGCTCGCCAGTTGTTCCTTGACGCTGAGGAGTGGCTGGTCTCGGATGACCGAAGCTGGCCATTTTCCTTCGAGAACGTCTGCGACCTGTTGCAGATCAATCCGGAGTATCTCCGGCGCGGGCTGCTGCGCTGGAAGGCCCGCCAGCTCAACGAGCCCCAGCGAAAGGTCGTCCGGCTCATGCCCGTTCGGTCGCCGGCCGAGGAATCAGAGGATCCGCGGCGCAAGGCCAATGCGCGGTAAGTAGGCCGGCGCACCGCGTCACGGGCGGTGGGCGTGAGCCCACCGCCTCTTTCGTTCCGGGTTGCTTTTGCCCGGCACCCCCAGCTGCTAAGGAGGGGTTGTCATGTGGCGTCGGCTCCGCCGCTACGGCTCTCTGGCGTATTGGAACCTTTCCGAAGCGCTGCTGCGCTCGCTGGGGCGGCGGCCACCGTACGGCGTTCTCAAGCTGGACATCAGTGGCGAGCTTCCCGAACAGTCCGTCGAATATCGAGTCCTCGGCCTGTCCCGGCGCGACCGCGAAGACTATTTTGATCTGATCACTCTGCTGCGCTGGGCCCGAGAAGACCCCCGCCTGCGCGCCGTATTGGTTTGCTGCGGTGATCTGCGCACGGGCTGGGCAAAGGTGCAGGAAATCCGCCGCAGCCTCAGCGCGTTGCGCGCCGCCGGCAAGACGCTCTGGGTGTATCTGGCGCATGCGGGAGTCCGCGAGTATCTGCTCGCCTCCGCAGCGGACCGGATCATCCTGGCGCCGGCTGGAACGCTGGATGTCGCCGGGCTGTCCTCCGAAGTCACCTTTGTCGCCGGCACGCTGAAGAAACTCGGCATCGAAGCGGAGCTCGTCCAGATGGGCAAGTACAAATCCGCCGCCGAGACGTTTACGCGCAGCGACATGTCGGCTGCGCACGAAGAGATGGTCGAAAGCCTCCTCCAGGACATGTACGACCAGCTGGTGGGTGCGCTCGCCGAGGGGCGCCGGATGGAGCCGTCCGCGATACGCGCGCTGCTTGATCGCGGGCCCTTTGTGGCACACGAGGCGCAACGGGAGCACCTGGTCGATGCGCTGCTGTACGAGGACGAAGCCGAAGAGCGCTTGCGGGCGCAGTGCGACGGGGCGGCAACCGTCGCTAGGCGCGACTACTTCTCGCGCCGCGGCCACGCGGTGCGCCGCCAGGTCCTGCGGCGCAGTCGCACGTCGATCGGCCTGCTGCACCTGGCCGGTACGGTGAAAATGGGCGAAAGTGTCCCCGGCCCCGACGCGGCCAGCGCCTGCGGCGCCGCCTCGATCGCGCGCGACTTGAAAGATCTGCGCGAACACGATGACATCGGCGCCGTCGTCCTCCGTGTGTCCAGCCCCGGCGGCTCCGGCCTCGCCTCCGACCTCATCTGGCATGAGGTCGTGCGAACCCGCCAGCGGAAACCGGTGGTTGTTTCATTCGGTGACGTCGCTGCCTCGGGCGGCTTTTACATCGGGGTTGCCGGCAACCCGATGCTGGCCGAGGGCGGCACGATCGGCCGGCGCCGGGCTACAACAAAAACGCAAAAATAGCTGAGCC
>JBHHYR010000159.1:0-8605 GCA_046757585.1 Binatia bacterium
TGCGCGAAGCGGAACGCTGCACCGCCCCCGGTGCGATCGGAGCGCTGGTACGGCGCGAGGGGTTGTACTCCTCGTACCTGAGCACGTGGCGTGTCCAGCAGGCGGCCAGCCTGGAGCCGCGCCAGCGCGGGCGTACACCCCAGGCGAACCCGCTGCGGGCCCGTGTGGCGCAGCTGGAACGCGAGACCCTGCGCCTGCAGCGCGCGCTGGACTACCCTTGCGCCCGCCTTCGAGCGCCACCCCGAGTGCTTCCGCGTGCGCGGCGGCGTTGGCGGCGGTACACTAATTTCGTATGGGGAGTGTCTCACTTTCATTGACAGCTTCCGCCAGGCTCCCGGCAGGCGCGCTGCATGTCGGCAATCGGTTTCCACATCGCCTCCCAAGCCACGTTGGTTTCATCGAGCGGGTAGTACGCCTCAGCGTTGTGCGGAGGATGCAGGACGAGGATGGCGTCAGGGTACCCGAGACGTTGCCTGCCCTTTGCGACTCTCCCTCCGGCTCGTGCGGTCAATTTCCTGGCGTGTCTACTCGCCTGTGCCACCGAGCGTCCTCGAGGCCGGCTGACGTCAGTGGGCCGGCAGTGAGAGTGTGAACGTCGGGCCGACGCCGAGCGGGCTCTCGACCGCCCATGAATGTCGCCAGTTGCCGGGACAAGAACGGGCCGATCCCCACGCCGCAATGACCTCGTGGGCGTGCGGCCCGATCCGCACGGCGAGCGCCGGCAAACGCGCGCGGTCCTGGTCCGCCAGCGTGTCATGGGTCAACGGCATCGCCCTTCTATTGCACGCCGGCCCGGTGGCCTGCCGGTGCCGCCTGAGAGGAGAGCGGGTGCTGTCCGTCTTTGAGTCTGGAGGTGCCGTTCCACTTCCGCTCGGCGATACGTTTCCCGGCCCGATCAGAGGATCACGAAGCCGCGTTGCTTGCTAGCTTCGGCGAAGTGGCGGTCGTAGCCAAAGGCCTTTCGGCATCCGAGGCGATCCATGATGACCAGGCTTGCGCAATCGACGACACCCCAGTCTTTGTCGTGGTAGCGCCAGAAGAGCTTGAGCGCGGCTGACTCGATGTCCGGGTCAACCCGAATCATCGTGATGATCCGGCGGTCGTTCGCCAGGCGCCACAGACGCCGAGCGCGTCCGTAGCCCAGCTTTGAGCGTGTGATGGTGATTGCCTCGTAGGTTGTCCACGTCGAGGTGGCCAGCGGCGTGCCCGATCGGAGTAGTCTGGCCATCTGCCCGCGTGCCTGCGCGTGGTGGGCGTCACGGCGATTGAAGAAAGCGACCCAAGCAGATGCGTCCAGGAAGACGCTCGCCGGCGTCACCGCTGATCCAAATACCCGCGGAGGTTGCTGGACAGGTCGGGTGGACCTTCGGCGGAACCCGCTTCGCGCAGCACGCTCTCGATCAAACGAGCACTGCGTCGCTTGGGAGCACTGAGGTCCTTCTTCGCGTCGAGAAGATCAACCCCAATGGTGCGCCGGCGGCCGGAGACTCGCCGCGTCTTGCGCCGCGCCTTGTACGCCGTGGTGGGCATGATGGCTGGGTAGCACGCGGACGCCATCACATCAAGAAGAGGCATGCGCCTGTTTCCCGTGGCCGAGATCTTGCTCGATCGCCCGGGGAGTGGTTGCTTGCTCAGCCCGAGATAGCGCATTCGTCGCGAGGCGCACCCGTTGTACGAGGAAGCTGAGAAAATGCGGCGAGAGGATCTCGAGCGCGTCTTCGCGCTCGGTGATGCTGTCGGCCTCCATCTCGATGGCTGCTTTCTCACTGAACGCGTAGTGCCCCGCTAAGATGGCTCTCTTGATCCGGACAAGCACATCCGACACGCAACAAGCCTACCACGAGAAGTCGGCGGATTCACCCGGCCCAACGTTGTAGAGGCCCGGGGTCGCGCCCGAACAATGGACTTAAGGGGGACGGGGAGAAGGCAGAACCATCGCACGCCCCTTGGAGGTGGAGTTCCCAGAAAGGCCTGGATGGGGGTCTAGCATCGGATTTCGATGGAACAAGCGGCCCCTCGGATCGAGTGCGAAGCGTCGCGGGTGAGTGCGACGCGCGAAGCGAAGCGGCGCCCAGTCCCAATGGCAGTGGGAACGGGAAGTCCCTCGCGCGGTCGTCTTCACTTCGACTCAGTGCACGTAATGCTTCGTCGGATTGCCGTGGCTGAATCGCAGCGTCCGAATGTCGTGATTGGCCTCGTATGGCGTCACCTTCCGGACGTATTCAACCGGGTCCAACACCCCCAACTCCGTGCAAATCCGACTGAGCATCTGGCTGACCAGCTGCCTGACCCGCTCGCGTTCTCTCTGGAGCACATACTCCTCTCCGCGACCACCACGCCGGCGAACCTCCTCTGTTGCAGGGAGCCGGGTCGGACCTCCGCACCCAGCTGCAATCATTACACTTCCATGCACAATCCGGCCTGATTTTCGCGCTTAGGCGGCGCATTTTACCGACGAAATAGCGCGTGTGAGGCGTTCAGCCGCTCAGTCGTTCGCGCAGATGATTCAAGAGCTCGGGAGGCCGCGCAGGAGCTGAGACGCTCGCAGAACGAGGAGCGCCGCGCCTGGGACACCAGAAACCGTCGCTTGGCGCGCACCAAGTCGGCAAATTGCCAGCAAGTCGGGGCGGACCGCCCGGCGCGCTTGATCGTTCCGCGTGAGCGCGGTCAGCCGGCCTTGCGCATTTCCCGTTCCAGGATGTCGTTGATCAAGGCTTGATAGGGCTGATCGTTCTCGGAGGCCACCGTCTTGACCCACGCCAGGACTCTCTGGTCGAGGCGGATCGAGATCAACTTCTTCGGCCGACCGCCACGTGGCGGCCGGCCCACCCGCCGCATACCGGCGAGCTGTTCGTCGGACAGCTCGGGGATGTCGGAAAAATCAATCTTCCGGCGCTTCATAACGGTTGCGCTCCTTTCGGCTCGCTTGCCTCGCACTGATGATCCGCGTGATGTCTTCATGCCACCGTCTCCTCTTTGTGTAGGCAACCAGAAGAATTCTCCCGGCCGAAGACCGTGCCAGCCGAAGCCGCCGCCGCTCGATTTCGGAATGGGCGATGTCCTCGCCATCGAGTCCGTTCACATCATCGAACGCCGTCCTCGCCTCCTCAAAGGAGACGCCGTGCTTCACCAAGTTCGCAGTGGCCTTCTTCGGGTCCCACTCGTACACCAATTATGTATATACTGAATGCGGCGAGGCGACAACCGGGCTGGCGCAGCAGCAATGACACGCGGGTTCAGGGGTCTTCCTTTCAACCCGTCAGGTACGTCCCGCCTCTCCTTAACGGCTTGGCGATCAGGGGCGGCGCGAAGCGTCAGCTGCCTGCGTCCCCTCGTTAGCCAGCTCTTTCTGGAACCTTGCAGCCTCTCCAACGGCACGCCGAAGCTCGGGAAACTGAACGACCCCCCGTGAGAGTTTTTGTAGGGAGGTGAGCGTGATTGAGTGCTGACTTCGCTGGCGATTGTCGAGTAACATTGTCGGCACGACGTAGAACTCCCACTGAGATAGTTCGAGCGGGTCGAGCGTCCGCTGGTCCGTATGTGCAAGCAGGGCGAACACGTACACATCTGCCTGCCGCCGTACGTCCTCGCTTTGCCGGTTTGTTCCTCGGTCCCACGCTCGGGTCTTTGGTGCGCGAAAGGTGATGCTCGACAGGTGGTCCTGATGCCAGCTCTGGATGTAGGCCGCCGACTTCACTTCGACCCGTGTGCCATCGGGGCCGTCAGGTCGTACGCAGCCCACTCGTCGCGAACGCAGTCTCCAGCCGCTTCGAGCGCCCCGGCAACGAGATACTCTGCAAGAATGCCACGGGTCGCATTGCTGACAAGATCCGAGCAACTCCACTGCCAAAAGTCCAGTAGGTCGAATCCCAGTGGGTGGCCCCCACTGTGGAACGATTCGCCTCCTTGGTGACGCTTCACCTCAATCGGCCCGAGTTCGCGGTTGTGCTGCATCCTTCTCGTTGCCGTTCTGTGACTGGTTGACGGCCTGGCGTTAGGCATCTTGCGCCTTCTGGAGCTGGCGGTGAAGTCCATGCACGTCGCCGCAAACCCACAGGTCCCGAATCCTGCCGCGTTCGATCTTAAACAGTGCCGCGCCTTGCCACTCGACCTCTGCGCCGGTCGACTTGATGCCCTCAAGGGGTCCGCAGTGCAATCCGCGAAAGAGCATCTTCGCGAAGACACGATCGTCTTGGACGACCGTTTCCAGGATGATGCACTGGTATGGATTGAGTCCTCCCCGGATGTACCGTACGTACTCGAGAAACTCGGCGACACCCGACTTGACCTGCCCAAGGGACCCCCGGAACGCCATGTCCGGGTGGCAAAGCTGGTCCGCAGCCCCGAGGTCGCCTTGGTTCCAGATCTCGCTGTAGAAGCGCTCCACCACCACGATCGGCGTCATCTCGTATGCCGAACGCCTTGGCGATGAGCTGCGCAGTCTTTTCGTCTTGTCGCGCTGGTCTCCATCGCCGTGTTCGGCAAGGCCATCACGCGTACATAAGCCGGCGCCGCTTTGGTTCGGGGATCGGGTCGCCGAACTCCGTTGCAGTGTCGATCCACAGCTGCATGGCATCCTTGGCATTTGCGAGTGCTGCCTCCTGCGTATCGCCGTGGGCCATACATCCGGGAAGCTCCGGCACCTCGGCGACGAACAGCCCGTCCTCATCACTCCAATAGAGAATGATTTCGTAATTCAGCATCACGTTGGGCCTCCGAGTTTGTACCTGAGAATTGTCGCGCGCACTTGTCGCACCTGGTACACCTTGGCCTTGCTTCCCTCGCGTTGCAGGTTAATCTTTTCCTCGACGCCCACCTTCCGGAAGATGTGGTGACTTCCGCGTATCCGTTCCTCGAAGCCTAGCCGGCGCAGTAGCTGACAGAGCTTGTTGAACGGGATGTTTCCATCCGATGTACCACGGAGTATGCGAGCTAGAAGATCATCGTACTTGGCCACGAGGCCCGCTTACAACAACTCTGTGCCCTTGCCTAGCGTGCCGAACGTCAGAGGGTTTTTCCGCCATCCGGCCGTGGGGCGACCCGATGGCGGAAAGGCCCCGTTGAACTGAACCGCTGTGCACGCGCCCTACTCGCTATGGGGTTTGTATCCCACGGAGTGGAGGCACGGCAAGGAACACGACGGGCTGGCAAGCCGTGGGGGGGTGCGGGGGTGGGGCTCATGTTGTGCCACCGGGGTATTGGCGATGGCATGCATGACAGGGAAATCGACGACCGGGGATTAGGGACGTTGTTAGCATCTGACCCCGCGGGGCGCGGTGTTTCTCATGGAAGAAACGGGGGCCTGTTGCGACGGTCACTACCAGGGAGTACAACACGGCCCGTTCTGGCAGCCAAGACCGTCGCGCCAATGGTGCCGTCGTGCCCGATTGTTAGCATGGTTCTGGGAGGTCTATGGTTGCGGCATTGGTGACGCCCTGCTGTGCACGCAGAGGGATCCCGTTTAGGAGATTTCTGCACGTCGCCTCCCGGGCCAGAGCACAGCCTACTCTCCACGGGGGTAGACGTGATGAGCACACCCAGCAAACCGCCCGCACGGTGCCGCCCAGAGCCACACCGCCCTGGGCGCCTTTCAGCGCCGCCTGCGCGCCCGCCTCGGCCCGGCCACGGCCATCACCGCCACAGCCCACACGCTGGTCCGCATCGTCTCCCGCCTGGGGAAGTCCCGTGACGCGGACACCGGCCGCGGTCTCGACGACTCCGAAACCAAGTCCCGCGAGCGCACCCTCCACTCTCTCCGCAAGCGGGCGGCCTCCCTCGGATTTCAACTTGTGCAACTACAGCCACTTAGCGCGGAAGTTTCTTAGGGGGTTGACCATGGGGCAGGGAGTTCTGAAGGCACATGCCGCCTGCCCCGCCTCGGTCCCGCCGATGCCTTGCAGCACGCCAGCGGCCGCGCTGGGCATCTCGAAGCAGAGCGTCCTGCGTGGCAGCCAGCGCTCGCGCGCTGGCCGCCACCCCTGCTCATCTCACTCGTGTCCTCACGTCACTTCGACCCCAACGATGGTGGCTCCGCACGCCAGCTCGGAACACTCGGAACGACGTCTCCCAACTGATCCACGCAATCGCCGATCCATTCCCTGGCCTCCCCCAACTTCCCCGTCAATCCCCGGTGATCCTCTCTCCGCCCTCCACATCGTTGTGGCCCAGGGCAAATGTCTCACGGTCACAGAGCGCTGCTGTCCCGCTTACGTCGTGTCCAGGCTGTTAGACGGAGCCGCAGCCCGTTTTCGAACTCCTGCCTCGTTGTCAGGAGATCGAGCCCCAACGCCCGCAGCTTCGTCTCCGTCACCTTGCGCTACGTGAACTCCCCCTCCCAGAGTGCCTCGAGGAACCGCTCGAGGGGGAGCATGGTCACCGCTCCGACTCGACGCTGCCTCCGCTCGAGGCTGACGCACAGGAGCCGCTTCGGCCTTCCCTCCTCTGCTAGGGCGCGCAGGGACTTTAGGTCCCGGGCGGGGACGTTCCGTTTTGCCTTCACCTCGACGGCCGTGTGGTCCCCGATGATGAAGTCGACCTCGTACCCGGAGGTGGAGCGCCAGTACGAGAGGGGCTCTCCGGAACGATAATCCCGGTAGGCGATCAGTTCGTTCATGATGAACGTCTCGAGCGCCTCGCCGTACTCCGGCTGCGCGTGACGGAAATCCCGGCCCTGGAGGGTGGCGACCACGCCAACGTCGAAGAAATAGTACTTCGAGGAAACCAAAGGCTTCCGCTTCCTCGACTTGCGCCACGCGGGAAGCTCGTGAACGATGAGGGTGTCCCGGAGGACTTCGAAGTACTCGTAGATGGTTGTTCGGGCCACCTGGGCGTCGCTGGCCACGTTGGTGAAGTTCACGATCGTTCCGTTGCAGAGGGCCGCCACGCGGAGGAAGCGGCTGAAGGCAGGAACGTTCCGGGTGGCACCTTCGGCGACGACCTCCTGCTGAAGATATGTCCCCGCGTAGGCCTCGAGGTCTGCGTGGGGATCCTCTGAGAAATAGATGGACGGCAGGGTTCCCCGCGCGAGCGCTCGTTGCAAATCGAAGTGCTCCCCAAGCTCGAGGCGGGTGAGCGGATGAAGGTGCTTCGTGCGGGCCCGGCCTCCTAGAAGATTGACCCCACCGCGGCGGAGCGTCCGCGCGCTGGACCCCGTCAACAGGAACCGGATACCCCGCTCCTCGATCAGCCGGTGGACCTCGCTGAGCAGGCCCGGCAGGCGCTGGATCTCGTCGATGACCACGACGGTGCGGCGCGCCGTCAGCTCCTGCTCCAGCCGACCCGGGTCGCGGCTCAGCGTGAGATAGGTCGCCGAGTCGAGCAGATCGTAGACCTGCGCTCCGATCATCGTGCGCCGAATCAGGAAGGTCTTTCCTGTCTGACGCGGCCCGAACAGGAAGTGTGACTTCTTTCTGAGCAGCTCGGGCAGGTCGAGGAGCCGTCCAATGACGGGGGCGCCCCCATCAGGGGCAGTAAGTGCTGGCATGATCGTCATTTACGATGATAAATGACGATAGTTATGTCAAGCTGAAGGCCCTGCCGGGGTCGGACCTCTCCAACCCACTGAAATCCCGAACGACGCACGCCTACGCCGGGGCCTTCTTCATGCTGCTTGCGCTCCCTTCGGGTCGCTTCCGGTGCGCTGAGTATCCGCGTCCGACTGCTGCTCTGGACGTGGGACATGAAGAGGAGTCGTTCGTAGAATAGCCGATCGTGATCTCCCTGTCTTCCGCTTGCGAATGATCAGGATCCGGATAGCTCATCGCCAGCGGGTCGAGAAAGACCGTGGCCGCCTTCTCGACGGAGACGCCGTGTTGGCGCAGATTAGCTTGGCCTTCTCCGGGTCCCATTCGTAGATCACGCGGGCAGTCTACATGCCCCGGACCGACACGCCGAACGGCCTGGTCGGCCTTCTACCGCTCATCCACTGCCGCTTGGAACTCCAACACGTCGACGGCCACGCGGGTCGCCGGCTTGCGACGCGAGCGAGCAAGCTTCTCCATCGCCTTGTACACGACCGCATCAAAATACCGCTCGCCCCATTGCCGGCAGACGCCGGCCGGCACACTGCGGATCATTTTCAACTTCTTGCCCCAGCGGAAGTCCACGTGAACCTTCCGCTGCTCAACAGTCCTCGGGCAAAAATAACAGGCTTCTACCATGACGACTTCAACTCCTGCGCCCAAACGGGATCGCTCTGCGTGCACGGCAGGGCGTCACCAATGCCGCAACCGCAGACCTCCCAGAACCGGAGACTTCTGCACGTCGCCTCCCGGGCCAGAGCACCTCCTCTCTTGCTTGAAAAGCAGCCTGTCCCCTTTTCTGTTCGCAGAATCGGCGCTACGAAAACAACCTGGAGCGGCCGGTCTCACAGATCGCGGCAACGGCCGGATGCTGAACCCGCCGCTCTACGGAGATGGCGTAGAAACGTTCGACGAGCCCTTCCGCAGCCCCAACCGTCTTTACCTGATACTGCCGCACCATTTCAGCCTCGATTACAGCGGGTATCGCAAAAAAGCCAGTGCCCATCCGACCAAAGACCTTGAGCAGGGCGCTGTCCTCGAACTCCCCCACCATGACCGGGCGAATTGAGCGTGCGTCGAACCAC
>JBHHYR010000160.1:0-8595 GCA_046757585.1 Binatia bacterium
AAGACGACTAGCCCCTGGGTCGGATGCTCGAGAACGAAGGCCGGTACCGGCCGCCAGGGCGCCGGAGAACCAACCAGAAACGCCGAGACCCGGTTCTCCCCGGTGTTGAAGACGTGGAGGCGGAGGCCCCGTACAGCGGGCCAGCGGTTCCCCGGAAGCCCAGCCAGCGTGGCCGGACCCGGCCGCCCCTTCACAACTTGGGGCCGGTAACAGCCCGCTGCCAGGACAAGGAGCAGCGCGAGGGACCACGCGGGCCTTGCCACAAAATGGGTCGCCCCGGCTTGCGTGCCGAATCCTAACACTACGGTGCGGTGCTGGTCGCTGACCGAAGATCGAGGAAGGCGCACATGAACTTGCCGTTGCGGGACACTTCCACTCCCT
This sequence comes from Binatia bacterium, assembly GCA_046757585.1. GTDB lineage: Bacteria > Desulfobacterota > Binatia > HRBIN30 > HRBIN30 > JBHHYR01. The sequence goes on from JBHHYR010000160.1 coordinate 382, forward strand.
GGGTCTGAAGCCCGAAGAACTTCGGGATCGGAAAACTGCCCAGGGAACCGCTGAGACGAGGGAACACCTGAGCGAGAATGGCGGGCAGCCCCATGCGGAGCTTTGCCTCGCTTGTGCCGATGCCGTTGGCCAGGATTGCAACGCTTATGTCGGTAGGCCGGGGTCGCGTAACCGCGAAAACAAGCTGCTCCGTCGCGTCGCTGAAAGCAACGTCCAACCCGGTCTGGACGTCCGTGGCAATTCTTATGTGCGAGGTCTCGTTGCCTGCAGTACCGGAACGGACTTCGAGGATGAGCTGGCTGATGCGCAACGTGGTCAATTCGCTACCGGGTCCGGCATCGCCGGTGACGATCGGAGCGAGGGTGGAACGCAGCCGGATGGTCATCGGCAGGTCGGGATCGAAGGCCGCGAACTCCGGGATCAGCAGCGAGAGGACCGAGGCGGTGATGGGCGTGGGCCCGCTCCCAAGGTCAATCTCCGTCAAGTCGTCCGCGAGTAGCCCATTCTCAACCTCGGCTGCCAGTAGCTGATTGAAGGCTGTAGGAGAGACGCAGAGGCCGAGGTCGTACGGGAGCTGGCCTACCGGGGTGCGTGGACCCAACGCCGGAAACGTCTCGTCGGTACGGTACGACGCGCTGAAATGTGGCGCGGCGGGGTCAGGATTCGCGGCTGTCATGCGCGCGTCAGCCCCAAACGTGACGCCATCGCTATCCTCCCCGATCCCGAACAACGGCGAGTCCAAGTCGACTTCCACAGCGTCGCCGAACGGGCCGCCGAGCGCGACGCCGGCAAGGGAAGTCTGAATCGCGCTCGCGATGGGGGAGTCCAGTGGCCCGGGACCGTCCGGGTCCCTGAGAAAGTCGACCAGGCCGTTGCGAACGGTGGGCTCGATGTTGCCGGTGATCGCAGAGATCAGGTCGCCGATGACCGGCACATCACAGAAGCCGCTGGTAAAATTGAAGTCGAATCGGGTCAGATTCACGGTCACATCATCGATCTGGTTGACATCGACTCGGCTGGGGTTGGATGCGAGTGGTATGAGATCGTAGTTGCCCCGAATCGTGGCCTGTGAGGCGGCGAGGTCGGCATTGCAATCGACAATGCCGCCGCGGATGTTGACCCGCACCAGCAGATTGTTGAGAACGATGTTGCCGGTGACGAAGTCGGACATGGAATCGACGTCGACGGTCACGGAATCGAAGCTGGCCGATCTGGCGACGGCCTTCACACGCTGGACGCATCTGCCGAAGATCCGCTGGATGCAGAAGCCGGAGACAATGGTGGTACCTGGCGAAATGAGAGTTTCTAGGTTGAGGTTCAGCAGCGCCGGCAGCGCAGGCTCCACCTGATCGAACCCCGAATCATTGATGCGTAGCGCGAGGCTCTGCGCCGAAAAATCACCGCTGAGCACGGCGTCACCGGCGATCACCACCACCCGGTCGCGTGCGGCGAAGCCCATGGCGGGCACCGTCAGCTCGGCCAGCACCGGATTGAAGATGGCCTGCCGATCAAGAGTGATGGAGGTCGCGAACGTGCCGTCCCCCTCGACCGTGACCGGAGCTCCGTTGACGGTCACGACTGCGCCCGCCACGTGGTTCGTTACACGGCCGGTGACTGCGGCGGTGGCGGCGAGGGTGAAGATGCCGTGAGCCGGTGAAATGATCCGGACGGCCGGAACTGGAATTGGCGTGGGTGTCGGAGTGGCCGGCATCGTTGTCTGTGGCGTAGGGTTCGCAGGCGGACAGCCAACGAGCGCCGCGTTGACGGCTTGGAGCAGCTCGTCAACGGTGACCTGACCATCTGCGTTTGCGTCGAAACTGGCGCAATCGGCGAGGGCCAGGCTGCCAAGGGCGATGCGTACTCCTCTGACCAGCTCATCCACCGTGACACTGTTACTCGTGTCGCAGTCGCCGGCGCAGGCGACCGCGCCGTTCACTTGCTGGGCGAGGACCGCACGCCCGGGAGTCGCCAGAAGGAAGACGTGAGCCAGTGCTGCGATGGTGATGCGGGTGCTCTGCCGGCAGCGCCATGCGGGTTTCGCGTTTCTACGTAGCAGTCTAGCCGGCATGACAGTCCTCTTCTCCCTCACGACGAGAGCCACGGGTGCTTCGTGGCGCTGCCCGTAGCCGGCATGCGGCCATTTTCGGCAGCTTTCCAGCGTGAAGCAAGCTGGGGACCCACGGCTGGAATCTTAACTCCCGTGATGCAAGGATACACGTCTGTCTGCGACTGGCGAAACATGGAGTGAACAATGATTGCACCTGGCACGGATGCTCCTGAGTTCACGGGAATGCTGGCGGACGGGCGGCAGCTGCGGCTACGCGATTTTCGTGGCCGGCGCCACGTGATCTTGTACTTCTTCCCCAAGGACTTTACCCCTGGGTGAACTCGTGAGGCTCGGGGCTTCCGTGATCGCCGGGCGGAAGTTGCCAAGCTGGACGCCGAAGTTGTCGGCGTGAGCCTCGATACTCCGGAGAAGCATGCGAGCTTCGCTAAAGCGTACGACCTGCCGTATCCACTGATCAGCGACCGCAACGCGAAAATTGCAGCGGCGTACGGGGTTTCCCGGCTGGGCGGCTGGTTGCCGACCAGGCGGGTGACGTTTGTGATTGATAAGGACGGCGTTGTGCAGCACGTCATTCAGAGCGAGTTCAACATCGACCGCCACCTCGACGAGGCCCTCGAGATGCTGCGGAGGCTGCAAGCACCGTCTGCCTGACCAACAGCCGGCCCGCAGGCGACGGCCGTGGGGCGAGCGGCTCCGCGCGAGCCGGTGTCTTGCGGCCGGGTTGCTGATGGCGCTGCTCACGGCGGGCAGCCATCGAGGGCGTTGGCGATGGCGCCGAGAATCTCGTCTACCGTAATCTTTCCGTCCCCGTTGGCATCTCCCCTCGGGCACGCTGAGAGCGGGGCTCCCCCGAGTGCGACATCCACCAGGGTCAGCGTCTCATTGACGGTCACCACGCCCGACGCGTCGCAGTCTCCCGTGCAGGCCGGGACGGTCGCAGTCGGTGCCGGCGGTGTCGGCGACGGCGCCGATGTGCGACTGGCCGTAGGGGAAGGAGTGGGGGTAGGGTTTCGAGTCGGTGAGTTTGTCGCTGTTGGTGATGCAGTGCTCGCAGGAATAGGGGTGCCCGTCGGCGTGGCGGTGCGCATGGCTGCTGTTGCGGTGGGAGCCAAGGTCGGACCGGGGGGCAGTACCGTGAACACGCCGCCGCGCGCCGAGGCCTCGGTGAACACACGTCCCTGTGGGTCGCCCACATTCAATTCGCTGACCGTCAGCGGGTATTCGCCCGGGACCGCGTCCGCGGGAACGGCGACTGTGCAGGTGTAGAGCACCGTTCCAGTTGGAATCGTTGTAATTGGTGCCACCGCCGACACGACGGCTGCCAGCACGGTGTCGCAAACGGTCCTGCTGGCATCGCAGAAGTCAGGACCGAGAAAGAAGGTGAACACGCCGCCCTTTCCAATCGCCGGGTTGGCCGCACAATCCGGAAAGTGGTTCGCCTTTGCCGCCACTGGGGCGTTTTGCGGATCGAAGGTGATGTCGTTCTGAACGGTTGCGACCTGTTCACCCGCATCGGCTGTTAGCGTCACAGAGAACTGCGCACTGCCGCCGGGTGGCGCGGCGCTGTTGCCGACGTTTACACTGAGTGTCGCCGGCACCGCGTGTGCCGCCAGTACGACACTCGCTGTCACCAGCCACCTCACCAGCCTCGCCCCATACATCATCATCTCCTCCCCCACGTAGGTTTGTTGCGCCGGCCATGTTACACCATTGGCCCGCCCTCCGTCACGTCCAAAAAAAGGAGCGAGGGTACCCATGGCGTGGTCGTGGCTGGTCATCTGCCCTTTCTCTGATGACGCGATCGAGCGAAGTCACGGCGCCCCAATGCTTGGCCTCCGACGTGGAGTTTTGCTACGAATGGGGTCATGACAGCATAGGAGGGAGTGATGCCTGACCTTGACATACAACAGGCGGTCGACTTCATGACGCCGGCGTTGCAGAATCAGAAGGTGAAGCTGTTCGTGCTGAACAACTTCCGGGTTGGAGAGCTCAGGGGTGCGCGGGATCTCTCGGCGTTCGTCGAGCTGATCGACGATCCCGCGGTGAAGGCCAAGGTGATTCGCCACACCGCTGATGAAGGACGACACCAGTACATCCTGGCGAAACGCATGATCGAAATCGCTGGGGTGCACGCGCTTCGTCCGGTCGCCAAGGAGTTCGATTTTCTGGAACAGCTTTCCGAGGCGGGCCGGGCTGCCCAAGGCGGGCGGCAGGTCATCGAGGAAAAGATCCTCGCCGGGGCGCCGCTGCACAACCGGGATCTCGTTGGCTTCGCCGTCGGCGCGCATCGCGTCGAAGTGGACGCCCTGCAGTTCCTGCGCGTCGTGTGGCAGAGCTGCGGTGTCGACTTCGGGACCCGCCGGGTGATCGAGGATATCGCCTGCGACGAGGAATACCACGTCCGGTACCTGGGCGAGCTGATCCAGCAGTTCGAGAGCGAGGGCTACGCCGACGAGGTGCGCCGGCAACAGGAAACGGTGCGTCGGATCAACGATGAGCTTGGCGCCAAGATGGACACGCGTATGGCCGAGCAGTTCGCGCGCCTCATGCAGGAGTAGTGTGCGCCGGCGCCACCGGGAGTACGAAACGCATGAGTAAGGACGAAGCGCACTTCAGCGTCGGCCAATTGATTCACCATAAGCATTTCGGGTACCGCGGCGTCATCTACGACGTCGACCCCGTGTTCCAGCTTACCGAGGAGTGGTACGAGCAGGTGGCCAGAAGCCGGCCCCCGAAAGACGAGCCGTGGTACCACGTGCTGGTTCACGGCCACGACCACACCACCTACGTCGCGGAACGAAATCTCGAGCCGGACGCTTCGCGGGATCCCATCCGGCACCCGCTCGTCGATGAGTTCTTCGAGGAGTTTCGCGACGGCCGTTACCACAAGCGGCCAGCCGTCGTGCACTGAGGCGGGGAACGGTTCCGCCGCGTTGCTGCGCTACTCCACCCGCCGATCGCGGCGCTCGCGCGTCATATCTTGTGCCGCTGCAGCAATTGTCGGGCAATGACCAGGCGCTGGATCTCGTTTGTTCCTTCCCCGATGATCATCAGGGGGGCATCACGGTAGTAGCGCTCGACCGGAAATTCCTCCGTATAGCCGTAGCCGCCCAGAATGCGCATCGCCTCGGTAGACACCTCGAGGCAGGATTCCGATGCGAACAGCTTCGCCATGCCCGCCTCGAGGTCGCAGCGTTCACCACGGTCCTTCTTGGCTGCGGCCTGATACGTGAGCAGCTTGGCGGCTTCGATCTTGGTCGCCATGTCCGCCAGCTTCAATTGAATCGCTTGATGTTGGGCAATGGGCTTGCCGAACGTTTCCCGCTGCTGGGCGTAGCGGATCGCTTGGGCGAACGCGGCTTCGGCCACCCCCACCGCACGCGCCGCAATGTTGATCCGACCGACCTCCAGCCCGCTCATCACATGGAAGAAGCCCTGGCCTTCTTTGCCGCCGATGAGGTTCGCCGCCGGCACCGCGTAGTCCTCAAGGTTCACCTCGCAGGTCTCCAAGCCCTTGTAGCCCAGCTTTGCGAGGTCTCGACTCACGGTGAGTCCCGGTCCCTTCTCTCCCACGAACATGCTGATGCCGCGGTAGGGCGGGTCAGCGTTCTTGTCGGTTTTGGCGGCGATCGCGTACAGCGTACCGTAGCGTGCGTTGGTGATGAACATCTTGCTCCCGTTCAAGATGTAGGTGTCGCCGTGGCGCACCGCGGTAGTGCGGATACGCTGCACGTCGCTACCGGCGTGCGGTTCGGTCAGACACAAGGCGCCCCGGTGCTCTCCGCGTGCCATGGGTGGAAGGTAGCGCTGCTTCTGTCCGTCCGTCCCGTGTATCCGCAGCATGTAGGCGAGCATGAGGTGGGTGTTGAGCACGCCGCTCAGGCTCATCCAGCCCTTGCACAGCTCTTCGACCACCATCGCATACGTGGTGACATCGAGCTCGAGGCCGCCGTACTCCTGCGGGATCGTGGCACCGAACAAGCCCAACTCCTTCATGCGATCGACGAGTGCGTGGGGATACTCATTGCGGTGCTCCAGCTCGCTGGCGACGGGCAGGACCTCACGTTCGACAAACCGGCTCACCGTGGAGATGATCTCTTCACGAACCTCAGCTGCAAGACTCACGCTGCCCTCCGTTCGAACAAGTTGACCCAGCTTAACCACGTTCGACGCAGCGGATCAACGGACGGAGCCACCGCCTCGAAGCGCGTTCGCGTGCCGCGCATCGCTCAGCGACGAGCAGACCACGCTGGCTTCCAGTGTCCCCGACCTACCCCGGGCCGCTTGACCTGGAAGTGCGATCCGGGCTTGCTAGCCGTGTGTCACAGATCCAACTGGCTGGCTTGCTCTCGTTGCTGTGCGTGGTGGCACTGGGGCTGGCAGGGTGGCGCCCGTACGTCGATGAGTTTCGCGGCAGCGCGCGGCGGGGGATTGCTGTCCTGCTCTTCATCGCGATCCTCACCGTCGCGGTCTTTGCTCCGGTGACGTCGTTCGGCGATGCGGAAGACATCGACCCGGCGACGTTGTGGTTCCCATCGCTGCTGACCGGGCACCTTCTCGTCCTGGCGTTTCTCGGTCTGTGGTGGCGCCTGCGCAGGGACGTGACGCTTGCAGCGTTCTTCCATCTGTCCACCGGTCGCGTTTGGGCGAGAGTGCAGCAGGGGGTGATCGCGGGGGCCGGGGGTTGGATCATGACGTTGGCGGTCACGGGCGCTGCGGCAGCTGCCATGGCAGCAACCGGCAATGGGGCGGAGCCGACCGGCGCCCCGCCCATCATGGTCTGGTTGGCCGAGCTTCCCGTGCTCGACAAGCTCGTCATCATTGCCGTTGCGATGACGGTCGAAGAAGCGTTCTTCAGAGGATTTCTGCAGACCCGTTTTGGGCTGCTGCTCTCGAGCGTTATGTTCGCGTTCAGTCACTTCAGTTACGGCTTGCCGGTTATGATCGTGGGCGTGTTTACCATCTCGCTGGTGATTGGACGGACGTTCGAGCGCACCGGCGACTTGCTACCGTGCATCATCGCTCATGGCGTATTCGACGGTGTGCAGCTCCTCATCGTTCTGCCGTGGGCGGTCCGCGTGTGGGGCACGGGGACAGGGGCGTAGGGGCCACCGCAAGGCGGCGGGCTGCGCGGATAGCCAGAGGCTCAGAAAAGCGTCGTGACGAGTGTGCCCAGCACGGAAATCGGGCTCACGTCCTCGATGCCCGCCGTGGCGCGATCCAGGCCGCGTACTGCGTCCTGTGCCTCCTGATAAAGTGCATCGTCAGTCACGATGCGGCCGAGCGTGCCTTCACCGTTGCGCACGCGATTGGAGATTTCTTCGAAGTTGCTTGCAGTCACGTTGAGGCTGGCGACGGTCTCCCTCACTTCGTCGTACAGCGCGCCGTCGCTGTTCACCAGCCGGCCTAGATCGCCTTCGCCACGAGCGAGGCGGCCGGAGACCTTCTGCAAGTCTGCCATGAGAGCATCGGCGCGCTCGTAGAGGCTGGGGTCGTTGAGGAGCTTGGCCAGCGTGCCATCACCGCGGTCGAGCTTGGCAGTGATCGAATCGAAGTTGTCCAGGATGTGGTGCAACGCGGTGCGGTTCTGTTCCAGCATGGCGTTGACGTTGTTGAGCAGGCGATCCTGGTTCTCGTTGAGCGAGTCGGCCAAGCTTTCGACGCTGCGGGCCACACCCTGCAGTTCATCGACCATCTGCGTAATGCTCGGCGGCACGTCGCCTTCGACGGTGTCGCCGTCTTGCAAGGTTTGGGCGCTCGGGCTGCCAAGGGAAATGGCGATGAAACGGGTTCCGCTCAGGGCTTGGTAATCGAGTCGGGCTATCGAGTCGCGGCGGACCACGGCCCCCTTGTCGAGCCGTAGCTTGACGCGCACACCATCGGGTTGGAGCGTAATCCGTTCGACGCTGCCGAGCTTCACCCCGGCCACCTGCACCTGGTCACCGGTCCGCAGGCCCTGCACGTTTCGGTACTGCACATACAGATGGTAGCCCCCCCTGAAGAGGCCCGTGCCCACCGTGACCTCGATGGCCACGAAAACCAGCAGAATCCCCACTGCAAAGAAGAGTCCAACTTTTTGTTCGTTGGTCATATGACCCCCACGCAACCTCTCCCGGCCGGGCGGGCGTGCCCGGCGGCACGCTCAC
>JBHHYR010000161.1:0-8570 GCA_046757585.1 Binatia bacterium
GGGGGCTGCGGCGCAGGTCTCACCTCGACGCCCTGCACCTCGGTCTGGGGCATTCCCAACTGCATCGGTGTGGGCTTCGGCGCGGTGCCCTTCGGAGAAGAGCTCATACCGCCGTAGCTCCGCCAGGGAGCCCGCAAGACCGCATCGACGACCTGACCTGTCTGGAAGATGACCAGATCTGGGAAACCGCATTCGGCTTCACAACCGTTGTTGTAGAAGTAGTACGTGAACGTTTCGCGCGCGCTCTTTCCGTTCGGGCTGCCAAAGGCGTCCACGACTTCCGCCTCGGTCATGCCAGGACGGATCGTCTGCATGTCCTGCGCGTTCGCAGCGGTCGCCGTAAGGGCCAGGGCCGCCAGCGCCGCGCATGCCGCCGCCCTCATCTGAGGACCACCGGGCTCGCGGCCCGTATCAGTGACTCGAACACGCCCATCCCATCGGTGGAGCCGAGTACGGACTCCATGGCGCGTTCGGGGTGAGGCATCATTCCCATGACGTTCCCCCTCTCGTTGGTAATACCGGCGATGTTACGCGCCGACCCGTTCGGGTTCGCCGCTTCACTCGCCACTCCTCCCGCATCCACATAGCGGAATACGACTCGACCGTCCGCCTCGAGCCGGTCGAGCGTCTCAGCATCGGCCACATAGCCGCCTTCGCTATGGGCGATGGGAATGCGCAGAATCCTTCCCTCCTCGTAGGCACACGTGAAAGGCGTGTCGTTCTGCTCCACCCGTATCCTCACGTGCTTGCACGCGAAGCGTAGCGTATCGTTCTTCACCAGGGCGCCGGGCAACAGGTGCGCCTCGCAGAGCATCTGGAATCCATTGCAGATCCCGAGCACGTAACCGCCCGATTCGGCGAACTCCACCACCTCGCCGGAACCCGTACGACCGGCCACACATTCAACGCGGTCGTGCCGGTGACGCAGGCGTTCGACTCGCACACCGCCGGTCGTTGGGCTGCCAGCCCGGGCCACGAGCTCCGCACACCGTTCCCACATCATGCCGGGCCCGAAACGGGGGTAGTGGAACTGCTCGATGAGGCTCGTGACGATCTCGCCGCCCTTGGTGCGCTGGTGATTCAAGAGCGCGTTGCGCAGTGCTTCGCTGAGCGACAGGTTCTTGATCCGTTGTGCTGCCCAGTCCACGGAGATCTCCGAGCACGGGATGCCCCAGACCTTCTCGGTGTATGTCTTGAAGAAGATCTCATAGAGACGGTAACCGAAACGGTTGGAGACCCATTGCTCGAAGCTGGTCTCTTCGGGCGTGGGAACGAAGCGTGCCTTGGCGTAGCTCAAGCAGACGAGCAGCGCCTCCACGGGTCCTAGGCCGGCCAGCGCGTTCAGCGGCCTGAGCGGATAGTCGAAAAAGTGTCCCCGATAGTGGATACGCGACAACCGCGGCCTCAAGAGGAAATCTTCGCCGAGAATCTCATGCCACAATTCGTTGATCAGCGGCACCTTGGAGAAGAAGCGATGCCCGCCGATATCGAATCGATAGCCGCAATAGTTCACCGTGCGCGAAAGCCCTCCGACCTGATCGTCTGCTTCGAGCACAGTCGCACGCATGCCGAGCTTCGACAGTTCGTACGTCGCTGTCAGTCCTGCCGGCCCTGCGCCGATAATCACCGCTGACGGCATAGGAACCGACTATGCTCCCGCCGCCAGGCGATGAAAGGCCGACAGCGTCTCACGAGCGGCTCGGTCCCAGGAAAACTGCGCCGCCCGCTGCGGGCCGAGCCGGCGCAGCCGCGCGCGCAGATCCGCATCCGTGAGCACACGCCGGAGAGCCGCCTGCAGAGCAGCGGGCTGGTCCGGATCGAAGAGCACACCGGCCGCGCCCACGACTTCCGGCAGCGCGCCGCGTGCACTTGCCACCACCGGTGCCCCGCAGGCCATCGCTTCGACGGCTGGAAGGCCGAAGCCCTCCCACAGTGAGGGCAAGACGAACACCTCGGCTGCGCTGTAGAGGTAGGCGAGCTCCCGGTCTTCGACGTGCCCGGCGAAGATCACAGCGTCGGCCAGCTCCAGCGCCGCAGCTCTGCGGCGCAACGCGTCGTACGCCGAGTAAAACACGTCACCGGAGAAGTCACCCGCCAGGACCAGGCGGTAGTCAGCATAGCTTGGCTGACGGCGCAGTGCCGCGAAGGCATCCAGCAATAGACCCAGGTTCTTGTGCGGGCTGATTCCACCCACGTAAAGCAGAAAGCGGCGAGCGAGTAAACCCCGCCTCCCCAGGATCGTCTTCATTTCCTCGTCGTGTGGGAGGGCACGGAAGATCGGATCGGCCGCCTCGGATATCATCGCGATGCGGTCGGCCGCCATGCGGAAGCGCCGCGCGATTCCTTGCCTGGAGGCGTCGGAGACCGTCATGACCAGGTCCGCCTGCCATCGCGCAGCGAGGAGCTTGAAGCGCCACAGCGTTGCCGCCCGCCGCGTCGGAAACACGTGCTGCGGAAATTGCTCCGCAATGATGTCATGAATGACTACTGCTACCCGTGCTCGTCCCGTGACGGGAACATAAGTGTACGCTGACGGGAAGAACACCAGGTCGAACCGCTCGCGGCTTATGGCACGAGACATGGCCCAGAGATCCGGTAGGGACCGGCGTCCTGCCGCTGCGGCCGCGTGGGCCGCGGGGCGACGGGTATGGACGCGGACGACGCCGATTCGATCGGGCACGGCAGCGGCCTCGGCAACGTCGAAATCGACCATCAACGTGTAGTCCACGCCGCCGTCCAGGGCCGCCAGGTGTGTCACCAGTTCCCGCGCGAAGCGCCCGTACCCGCGCCGATTAACCCAGCAGGCACCGTCGATGCCCACCCGCATGATGTCCGTCGAACCCGCCTAGCGGGTGGTGCCGGGACACGGTAGCCCAGGCCGCTGCCGCGCGCCGATCACCTGCCGCCACAGATAGGACCCCATTCCCAACCCGACCGCTAGTCCACAGTACGCATAGTAGAGCCAGTGCAAAGGCAGGGTTGCTAGCGCGAACCCGAAACTGCGTTTGCGCGCAAAGAACCTGTACAGGTCATAATTCAGAATGAACAGCAGGCTCGCCAGCCCCAGCAACCCAACCGCCCCAAACCCAATACCTGGAAACGACAGCACGGCTCCCACCGCAATCGCCACCAAAAGTAGCATCATCGCGAACACCAGAACAACGCTCAGGCGGTGGGCGGTCCGGACGTTCAAATCGCGCGGCATATGCCTGTGCTGAAGCATGAGGACAAACCAGGGAACGCCGCGGTCCAGCAAGTCGGTACGTACCAGACCCCAGAAGGTCCACCGCTTCAAATGCTGAACCTGAATCGCCGGGTTCAAGTCGATCCGCCTGCCGCCGGCCCGGAGCCGAAACCCCAACTCGATATCCTCGACCGCAGGACGCTTATACGATTCGTCGAAACCGCCTGCATCCAGGAAGACCTGCCGGCGGATGGCCCCGCACCCGGCCCAGAAGGTCCAGGCGTCGGTGCTGCTCCGCTGATGTACATAATGGTGAAAGAGGTTCTTGTACTGCGAGATGAAGCCGGGATCGGCGGGCGCATCATCGTAGGAGCCGATCAGAGCGTCGGTAGCCGGGTGTTCCTGGAAGTGGGCAGCGATGCGGCTGAGCGTATCGGTGTGCACACATACATCGGCGTCCAAGAAGACGAGGAAAGCACCCCGGGTGTGCTCTGCCCCCCGGTTCCGGGCCCGGGCAGGGCCCCCTCTGTGCTCCAAGGCGACGACGGGCACGCCATGGCGCGCGGCGACGCCGCGCGTGCCGTCCGTGGAGCCATCATCAACCACGATGCACTCGTAGTCGCGGTACGTAGAGCGGCCCAATGCCTCAAGGCAGCGCTTGAGGCAATCGGCGCCATTATGGACCGGCACAATAACCGACAGTCTCGCAAATTCTCCCATTTGTCCCGAAGGTCCAAAACGCGCTTGGACGCGTCGCTGGAGGCTACGGCATCGGCGCTCGTTCTTCAAACCGGGATGGTATGACACCAAGAGTAGCGTCAGGCCGGCTAAGGGACAGGAGGTCCCACATGGAGATCAATAGCATCGCGCACGTCATGGGACTACAGCATCTGTGTTCCGAGCGCGTGAGCGTGCCGACGTCGACACATTCCATCAGTCCCGGCAGGCCGATCCGCGCCAAGATTGTGCACGCCCCGGAGAAGGGTCCGTGGGCAGCCGGGTACTACACGGTGCTGTCTGTGAGGACCCCGATGGCATTCGCCTCGAGATGAAGCACGTACCCGGCGCAGGGCTCCTGGCGCATGCTCGCGCAGGGTTGACGCGCTTGGTTCGTTCCCGCGGTCCGCCAACGGCCGCGCCTCCCCTCTACACGGCCCGCTCGGGAGACGCGCCCTCATTACCAAGGACCCACAACCTCTTTCTGACTTCGCGGGAGTAGCCGCGTCCTTTAACGTGGACGCCGCCTTGCCACAAATACCGCGGGTAGCAATACCGTATTGAAAGCGCGTGCGGCCAGGGAGTAGAGACCAGGTTGAGGAAGGATACAAGTGGACAAACTGGCTTGTGGGACGGCCTGGGATCTCGAGGCCCCAATCATTCACAACGTTCGAAGGAACACGGAGAAGCCATGAGAAAGCTCTGCGTCCTCATCGCAACCGGCACCGCCATTGCGTTGATCGCCCAGACCTCAGGAAAAGCGGCGCCCGCAACAACCCTAGACCACTACGTTTTCTACAAGGTCAAACGAAGTCAGGGCACCACACGGTTCGAGAAGTTCGGGCCGGTAACGCTGACGGATCAGTTCGGCTCCGGGCAGTACGTCATCGTAGCGCCAAGGCAATTGGGCCTGCCCGCCGACAAGAACGGCGAGGGAATCAAAGACCCTGTTACACATCTCAAGGAATACAAGCTGGTTCCCGTGAGAGGGGCAAAAAAGTTCCAAGTGCTCACCAACGTTCGCGTCATCAACCAGTGCAATGATTTATTGGTCGAGGTGAAGAAACCGTTTAGCATCCTGGTCCCAACGAACAAGGATTTGACGAAGCCAGTCGAGGAACCGGATCCGAACCTTCAAAATGTAGACCATTTCCTCTGCTACGTGGCAAAGGCCCAGAAGAAGTCTGCCGGAACCAAACTGCCCAAGTTTCCGAAGGGCATGCAGGTCGATGTTCAGGACCAGTTCCAGACCCGCCGTTACGATCTCAAAAAAATCACGAAGATCTGCACGCCCGCGGAAAAACGCGAGGATCCCAACGCTCCGTCAGCGATCCTGTCGGGCCCCAATAAGGGTGACGCCAAACCGATCAAGGCGGCTGGAATCCGAAACCCGAACGATCACCTAGTCTGTTACAGGGCGCGGCGCGCCAGAAAGCTCGTTCCGCAGAACGGTTGCGGATGCGACACCTCGGTGGATCCGAAATGCAAGGGCACCAAGATTACCCCGCGACAGCCGCGCCACGATCCACGTATCGGTATCCACGTGAACAACCAGTTTGGCCCTGAGCAGCTTGACACGAAGAAGGAGCTTGAACTGTGCGTGCCATCGCTGAAGGGTCAGTCTCCTCCCCCGCTCTGTGGAAACGGGGTAGTGGACGCAGGCGAACAGTGCGACCCGCCGGACGATGCCGCATGTCCGGGCCTTTGCCAACCAGATTGCCGTTGCGGCATCGAAGTGGATTTCTTTCCCGATAGCGAGGCAGTGATAGATATCATCACCCCGCTCGGAAGCGATACCGTAGTGCTCCGCGGACCGACGCGAGTGCATGTGGACCTCGGAGCGATGACCGGCAATCCAGAGTCCGTGCCAACGGAAATTGTCTCGATGGAACTCACGGGCACGAGTCCCCTTGTGGGCTCTGTGAAGGTGATGCTCAACCCAGCCATGCCTTCCACTGGAGAAATCAAAGAGATATCAAACGACACGCCAGGGGTTCTCGACCTTCCTCCATTCACTCCGGCCGGAGCCGCGGATAGCTTCTTCGATGTGTTCTTCCAAGTCGGGATTCCCGATCCCACCGACCCTCTCAACCCCCCAATCGTCTTACACAATTTGGACCCGAAGCACATGACAAGCATCATCATGCATAAGCCACCCCAGGAGGATGAGGCTTACGTCAATCCTGACGTCATTCCGCTCTACGATGCAGCTGGAAACCTGACCCAGGCAGCGATGGGTCCGGCGCGGCAAATACCTGTTCCGCAGCAAACCGCAGGCCCCACCCCGACACCACAGATCTCCTGCACACTACTGGAAACGACCGCTGGGACGTCGCCGGTATGTGGCGGCTCGTGCCCCAATGTGAACGACCAGTGTCTGTTCGACCCAGCTCTCAATGCCTGCCAGTGCGTGCCGCCTCCGGAGGTGTGCAGCAACGGTAGCGGCGGTACCTGTTCTGGGCTGTGCCCGGGTCCTCAACTGTTCTGCAAACAAGCGCCCTCCGGTGCCGGTTGTGTCTGTCAGGAATAGCGAAAATCCAGCGTGCTACGGAGAGCCGGCTGTCTGCCTGCTGCTCGGCAACAACGCGCACAGCGGCGTTGCTCTCGCTTGCTGTTGCTCGCCTGCTTGACAGGCGATGACAGGCGACGTAAGCGTGTTATCTGGAAGGCACGTGGGGGGCGGGCCGTCGCGGGCAGCTTTGGCCGCGAGACGGTGTTCGCATGAAATTGAGCGATGCGTGCTGAGGACAGATTCCAGCGCCGCATTGCCGCTGCAATCGCAACGGGTGCGGAGCTTGAAATGGTGCTCGCCATCATTGTGCGGGCCGCGGCGTGCGTTTTACGCTCACCGATGGCAGCGATCGCACTGGCGACAAACAGCTCTGACGAGTTGGAACTCGTGAGTGCGTTCGGGATGAACGCTTCTGTTCTGCGCAAACGGCTCCCGCTCGCCGCAAGCCTAACCGGTCTAGCGGTCAGCTCGGGCCGCAGTGTTCGCAGCTCCGATATATTGCGCGACCCCCGTCCCGTGGCGCGCGAGATTCCCCTCATGAGCGGGACGCGTGGCGTCCTGATTGTGCCGTTGCGAGACGGAGATGGATCGTTCGGCACTGTTGCGGTGGCAAAGCGGACCCCCTGGTCCTTCACCGACGGCGACAGAGCGCTGTTGACCCAGTTGGCAGACAATGCCAGCACCGCCATCCGGTATGCTCAGCTCCGCGCCCGGCTCCAGGTGTCAACGCCGCAGGTGCGAGGCGCGAAGCCGCTATCTGCACCGAGTCATACTTGGCGTGCGCTATCGCCTTCCCAGGTTTCGGGCAAGACGCAGCCGCATCTCAGCCCGCGCGAACGGGAGATCATTGAGCTCCTGATCGGCGGCAAGACGTGCAAGGAAGCTGCTGCCAACCTGGGCCTCAGCAAGCGCACCGTCGACCACTACCTTGAGCGGCTCAAACAGCGCTTCGGCCAGCAGCGGCTGCCCGCTCTGGTGGCTTATGTTCACAAGCATGTGCCGTCGCTGAGTGTGTGTGTGTCGTGCTGGTTCGTTCCTTTGGTATCCCGCCTGATTCCGGAACTGCCCGCATAGCCACACGCAAAACTCTCGCCCCAAGCGGTTGGGCCGGTTCCACCGTTTTGCGCCGTGAAGGTGCAAGAGCATGTGTAAGCACCTTTATAGTAACATGCCTCGCTTGGAAACCGCGTGCATCAAATACCCCGGGTAAGAATACCCTCTTGTAAACGCACAACGTGTATCGCACACTAAGGCCGCGTTTATAATGATGAAATTGCCCGTGGAGCCTTGCCGCGCTACTCGAACCAGCAGCGGTTGCCACCCAAACAAGCGGAGGAGTGTGTTCGTAGGCTCTGGGTTCCACGTGAACACGTAAGAGGTCCGCCAATTGTTAGCCGCTTCGGGACCCAGCAGAGATACTTGTCATGAAGACGAAGACTCATGAAGGACCAGCAGGAGGGTAAGGTTAGCACTCGCAAACAACAGTGCGGCTCCTTTCTGTGGGCGTGTACCTTGACACTGGTTTGCGCAGCCATCGATCCGCAGCCAGCCACCGCGCAGGTCACCATCACTCAGATCACCAACACCCAAGGCGGCTTGTTGGGTGCTCAGTCGGGAAGGGGGGTTGATACGCCGTCGATCAACGCCGATGGCACGCGCATCACTTTTCGATCAGGAGAGGACCTGACTGGCGGCAACGCCGACGGGAGCGAGGAGATCTTTCTGTTTGACACCACTACTAGCACCTTTACGCAGCTCACCACTGCCAGGGGAGGCCCCTTCGGTTTTGGCATTCAGCTATCTATCAGCGCGGATGGCACCCGCGTCGCCTTCGAGTCAGACGGCGACCTGACGGGCACCAACGCCGACGGCAATCAGGAGATCTTTCTATTTGACACCACCACCGGTACCACCATGCAGGTCACCGACACCGCTGGCGGGCCCAGCGGTCAACCGTCGATCAACGCGGCAGGGACGCGTATCGCTTTTACCTCTAACCGCGACCTCACAGGCGGCAACGCCGATAATAGTTTCGAGATTTTCCTATTTGATAGCAACACCGGGTTCAAACAGATCACGAATTCCACTGGCGGCTTCAGCTTCGACCCAGCCATCAATGCTGACGGGACCCGCATTGCCTTTCTTTCCACCGAAGAC
>JBHHYR010000162.1:0-8569 GCA_046757585.1 Binatia bacterium
GGATACAGCGGTGACGATTACGACGCAGACGCCGGCGGTGTGTGCGGTGGCCGCGCTGGCGGAGCGGCGCCCTCCAATCGGAAATGCAATAATCCGGATCCCGCCGAGTCGGCGGCTCCTCGCTCGATTAGAACCGATCGGCCATCCAGTATACGGACCGCTCCGGCGGGAGCAGGCGAAAGAGGATGTCATCAGCTGTCAGGGTAGCCTCGTCCATGCCGAGCTTGGCGGCCAACTGCTGCGGCGCAATGAGCCGCCACATCCAGAACGCGTCCTCGATGGTCCGCAGGCGCAGCCCGTACGCGTGCAGCCGCTGTTGCACGCCGGGGGCGAAGGCCAGTTGCGTTATGGTGCCGGGGGAGCCCGCTGCCGCCGTGCCATGGAGGTGGCACACGACATCCGCGAGGGCGTCCTCATACCCGGGCAGGCAGCCGTGCTCCATGATGACATAGAAGCCGTACAGCTCCGTGCCGCGCGCATACGCCACGATCTCGGTACCGGCACGGGCGACTCGGAAATCCTCGCGGGTATTGCCCGCGTACCGGAGCTGCCCTTGCCAGTAGCAGCGGTCGCGCAGCGTTGAACCGCTCAAGCCCGCGTTGTAGCTGTCGTACATTCGCATGACCGCGTCGAGGTCCGCCTCGGCGAACGATTCAATTGCGTACCTGTCCGCCGCCGCGACGGGCGCAGGTTCGAGGAACACGAAGTGCCGGATGTGGCTCTGCCAGCCGAGGCGGCCGTAGAAGACGAGTCGCGTCGCAAACAGCAGCGAAAGATCAAAGCCGTGCGTCTCCATCGCCGCGATTGCCCGCGCCAGCAGCTGCGAAGCTGCACCGCGTTCGCGATAGGCCGCGGCCGTAAACACGTTGCCGACGCCACCGAGCTGCAGTTCCCGGCCATTGATACGGATTTGCTTGCGAAACACCTGCAAGGTGCTCACGATGCGCCCTTTGTCCGTGGCGACGAAACAGAGGTCGTCACGGAACGTTGGGTCGTGCTCGAAGTAACGGGCGAAGAAGGCGCGGTCGTTCAGCCATTGACCCAGCAGGTCGAGTACGGCGTCACGTTCGTGCGGCTCGATCGTGCGGAACTCCAGATCGCCCATACACCTGCTGGCTGCGGGGCCGGTCAGCCGCCACCTCAATACGGTTTGAACTCGCGGCCAAAGACTTCGCGGCCGATCACAATTTTGGACACCTGGGCCGTGCCGTCGCCGATCTCGAGACCCATAACATCGCGCAGCTGCTGCTCGATCGGATACTCGTCGGTGTATCCGTAGTGACCGTGCAGGAGCAAGCAGTCGTGCAGCGCGTCCACAGCCACCTTGGGTGCCCACCACTTCGCCATCGCGGCTTCCTTTGTATGCGGCAAGTGATGATCACGCAGCCACAGGGTCTTGTAGCACAGCAGGCGTGCCGCCTCGATGTAGGTGAGGTGCTCGGCGAGCGGGAAGGAGACCCCCTCGAAGGCCGCCAGCGGTTTACCGAAGGCGGTCCGTTGCTTCACGTGCTCGCAGGTGCGCTCCACGCCGGCCGCCGTTGCCCCGAGGCACATGAGGCCGATCACCGCGCGGCTGTAGTCGAACGTCGCCATGACCATTTGAAAGGCCGCGTTCTCGTCACCGACGCGCCAGGTCGCCGGCACCCGCACGCCGTCGAGAAACAATGAGCCGCGGCCGAGGCACTTCGAGCCCATGCTGTGATAGGCGGTCCGCGAAACACCGGGTGCAGTGCTGGGGACACAGAACACCGAGAGGCCCTTCGCACCGGTGCCGGGTTGCGTGCGGGCGAAAACAGCGATCATGTCGGCGCGGGCACAAAAACTGATCGATGACTTCTCGCCCGTCAGCACATAGTAATCGCCATCGCGTTCGGCCTTGCACCGCAACGCGCCGGCGTCCGAGCCAGCCCCAGGCTCGGTGAGCGCCAACCCCGCCACGATCTCACCAGTGGCCATCCTGGGCAGCCACGTGCTCTGCAGGTCGGGACTCGCGTAGCGGGCCAGCAACTCGCCCACGAGCCCATACATCAAGGGAAAGTAAGCGACATTGAAGTCCGCCCGCGCACACTCCTCCGCGGCAAGACCGCTCACCAGATACGAGTGCGGGCTACCCCCGAACGCCTCGGGAATGCGCAACCCGAGCAAGCCCAGTCGGGCACACGCCTGCAGCTGTTCTTCCGGAAAAGCGTGGTCCCGGTCGTGCTGCTGATAGTACGGCGCTAGCTCGCGCTCTGCGAACTTGCGTACGGTGGTGCGAAACAGCTCGTCGTCCTCGGAGAAGGCGAAGTTCATCGTCCACCCTGCGGAACCCATCGCATGCGCCGCAGCGGGAGTCCAGAGCCGCCTCTGTGCTATACGAGACACGATGGCCAAGGCCCGGACCCTCTTTGCGTGCCAGACGTGCGGCTTCCAGTCGCCGCGCTGGCTGGGCCGCTGCCCGGACTGCCAGACGTGGAACACTCTGGTCGAAGAGCGGGTGGTGGCCGTGCCGTCGGCGCGCGCCGGTGCGGGCGGCGAGGCAGAGAACGCCGTGCAGCCGATCACCGCCCTCCAGGGCACGGTGGCGCCACGGCGCTCCTCGGGCACGGGGGAGCTCGATCGGGTACTCGGTGGCGGCGTGGTGCCCGGCTCGGTCGTGCTCGTCGGTGGTGATCCGGGCATCGGCAAGTCGACGCTCGTGTTGCAAGCTCTGGCCGCCTTGGCGCGTAGCGGTACCGCGCTGTACGTGTCGGGGGAAGAATCGCCGCAGCAAGTCAAGATGCGCGCCGATCGTCTGGGGATCGCCGAGGATCGGCTTCTGGTTCTCGCCGAGACCGCCCTCGAACGCATCGTCATGCACGTCAAGAAGATCGCTCCCGCGGCGTTGGCCGTCGACTCCATCCAAACTGTCTTCACGGAGCAACTCAGCGCCGCCCCTGGGAGTATCAGCCAGGTGCGCGAGAGTGCTGGGCAGCTGGTGCACCTGTCCAAGGCGAGCCATCTGGCCACCTTCCTGGTCGGCCACGTGACCAAGGAAGGATCGTTGGCCGGCCCCCGTGTGCTGGAGCACATGGTGGATACCGTGCTGTACTTCGAAGGGGACCGCGGCCATTCCTTCCGGATCTTGCGGGCCGTGAAGAATCGCTTCGGATCGACGAACGAGATTGGGGTGTTCGCGATGCAGGAGAACGGCTTGCAGGCAGTCGCCAACCCGTCGGAGCTCTTTCTGGCTGAACGGCCCGTGGAAGCTCCCGGCTCCGTGGTGATCGCCAGCATCGAAGGGACCCGTCCCATCCTTGTTGAGGTGCAGGCGCTGGTCTCACCGACGACGTTTGGTACCCCGCGGCGCACCACCCTGGGAATCGATCCGAACCGCGTAGCACTGCTGATCGCGGTGCTGGAAAAGAAAATGGGTCTCCACCTGCTGGGACAGGACGTGTTCGTGAACGTCGCTGGTGGCGTGCGCGTCGATGAGCCGGCGGTGGACTTGGGCGTCATTGTCGCGGTGGCGTCGAGCGCCCTGGATAAGCCGGTCGATTCCCACACGCTCCTGCTCGGCGAGGTGGGTCTCGCCGGTGAGGTGCGCGCCGTGGGCCAGGTGGCGGCCCGCGTGCGCGAAGCCAGCAAACTCGGCTTTTCGCGCTGCATCCTCCCCGAGTCCTCGCGCCGGCAGTTGCCGGCGCTCGATGGAGTCGAGCTGCACGGCGTTGCGTCCCTGGCCGGCGCCTGGGACCTGCTGTTCTGACCCACCTCCCGGCGCCTTGAAAAAGGTGCGATCTGGCGTCGCTGTGCGCAGTGCACAAAGTTGCGCCCGGGTATTGCGCAAAAATGCCCTTGTGTGATAGCTGCCAGGCGCTTCGGTACGGAGTCGTCATGTGACGGCATCCGGCGGAAGGGCAGGCGGCAGTGGCTGCAGTGACCGGAAGCTCAGGTGCCCGTCAGACTGGCGGGTGCAGGTATCCGGCTGAGAGTGTCGTTGTTGATTGGCGGGGGTGACCTCCATGGGGTCGCTGGCACGAACCGAAGTAGACAGGAAGCTCAGAACACGGCGGGGTGAGTACTCGTTGGACAGGGGCGGCGAGTGCAGCGAAACGGGCAGGTAGATTGGGCTCAGGTGCCCGACGGCGCCGTTGGCTTGTTCCCCACCGGGCCAGCCGGAAGCGAAAGGAGGGAGGAACCCATGCGAATCCGAACACGTGCAGTGTTTGGGCTTGCGGTGTTTCTTTCAGCCATGACGGGGTGCGCGGTAACACGCTATCCGGGCAGCGATGGTGGCGTATCCCGGCCGCCCCTTATACGGCAGCTGTTTACGCCCTACCGGCAGTACGGCTGGTCGGTCGACCCGTCGTCCCAAGCGCTCTTTCCCGCGTACGATGCGCCCGCGGCCGAGTCCGAGCAGCCGTTCGACTTCTCGCATCCCCAAGTTGACCGCTACGTCACGCGCTTTCAGACCGACTTGCGGGGATTCTTCAGCCATGCGCTGTCGCGGAGCTACCGCTACGTGCCGCAGATGTCGGCGATGCTCAAGCAGGAGGGACTGCCCGAAGAACTTGCGTACCTGCCCCTGATCGAAAGCGGCTTCCGCCCGCTGGCCGTATCGTGGGCGGGCGCGGTGGGTCCGTGGCAACTCATGCGGGGAACCGGCCGGCGCTACGGCCTGCGCATTGATCGGTACGTTGATGAACGCCGGGATCCGGTCAAGTCGACGCAGGCCGCCGCGGAGTACTTGAAGGACCTGTACGCGATGTTTGGCGACTGGCATCTGTCGCTCGCCGCTTACAACACCGGCGAGGGCAACATTATCCGCATTCTCGAAAAGGGGCGCGCGGCCGATTTCTGGGAGATGAGTGATCGCGGCTACCTGCACCGCGAGACCAGGGACTTCGTTCCGCGGTTCCTGGCCGCCTTGGAGATTGCGGAAGCACCGCAGGCGTACGGCTTCGACGTCCCGGATCCCCAGCCCTGGCGATACGAGACCATGCGGATCATGCGACCGTTATCGCTGGCACGAGTCGCGCGGTTGAGCGGAACGTCGATCCGCACGATCAAGGAGTTGAACCCCGCCTTGCGTCGCGGGGTGGTGCCGCGACGCGGGTACGCGGTCCGGCTGCCTGAGGGAACGAAAACGACCTTTCGGGTTGCGTATGCCAAGATGACGCGCAAGCGCATGCAGGCGCGGACGCGGCGGTCGGGGCACCACAGGTCCAGGCTTCTCGCGCATGGAGAGTACCGCGTGCGGCGCGGTGAGACGATCATCTCGATCGCCAAGGCACATCACGTACCGCCCAGAGCCCTCATGAGTATCAATCACATCCGCAACCCCCGCCGGCTGCAAGCCGGGCAGGTGCTGCGCGTGCCGCGGCGGGGCGAGGGCGTCGGAGCGCTTGCCGCCGCCAGAACCAGCCGGCGCGGTGCACGTACGCGCCCGGTGGCGCGGCGCCAACACCGCGTGCGGCGCGGCGAGACGGTTGCCTCGATCGCCAGGGCGCATCGCGTGTCTGTCAAGTCTTTGCTGAAGTTGAATCACATCCGCAATCCACGCCGGTTGCAGATCGGGCAGGTGTTGCAGGTATCCGCCGCAGCCCTCCCAGGCACGGTCTTGGCCGCACGGCCCAAGCGCGCGTCGCAGATGGTCGATTAACTTCGATACAGCAACCCCATTTTGAATATCACTGTTCACTGTACCGGCCCCTCCCCTCTTTGGCTGGCCTATTGCGCCGGGGTCCCCCCTTCTTTATCTCATCGTATTTCTGAGAAGCAGTATTCACCGGAGAGTGCGAAGTTTTCGGCACGGGCGAAGTTCCAATTCGAAGCACGAAGGCGACAGTGGAGGGCGCCGCTCCGTCGTCGCCGCAGGCGCGGTGGTTGCCCCGGTGGCGGGCACGGCGCCGGCAGAGCGGCGCCCTCCAGGTGGCTGGTCGGGCGGAGGCTGGCGCGGGTTCCAGAGGAGAAACACGAGCCCGCCCGCAAGCCCGTTGGCCAACACGACGCCGCTGGAGAGCAGCCCCAGCGCTACGGCCGTGGCACGGTTGACACCGATCTGCGCCAAGAAGAACCAGTAGCCGGCTTCCCGAACGCCGATGCCGCTGAAGCTGATCGGCAGCATGCCGGCGATACCCACCACGGGAACGAAGATGACGAAAAACGACAGCGGGATGCGCAGGCCCAACGCCCAGGCCAGCAAGACCTGCGTGCCGATCTGCATGGTGTGAAACACACACGCCACGGCGCTGGCCTGCCCCAAGAGCCGAAAATCCGTCCAGTACGCCGCGAGTTCCCGCTCGACTAACCGCCGCCAGCGGTTTTCAGCTGCAAAGAGGCGCACCAACAGCTGCGGCACGTAGAGCCACCCGAATAAGGTCGCGGGGGGAACGACCCAGGCCGCGTAGTACAATGCCCGGGGCAGATGGTAACCCGGCTGCAAGAGAATGGCGAAGGCGCCGATCCAGCTGAGCACGATGAACCCCAAGGCCCGGTCCGCAATCACCGTGGTGAACGCCAAGGCCTTCCGTTTCTGCCCCCCGGCTAGGAGCAACGCGCGCCCAATATCGCCCGCGACCGTGCTCGGTGCGAAAAGATTCATGTACATGCCAGTGAAGTACGCGGCGAAGAAATGCCCGAACGGCTCGTCGAATCGCAGGGGGCGCGCCAGTATCATCCACCGCGCGGAACTGACGACCTGACTGGCGATGTATCCCGCCAGAGCGGCGATGACCCAACCGACACGTGCGTGTGCCACCGCACCGCCGAGCTGGGAGCGGTTCGTTTCCGCAAGCAGCACCGTCAGGAGGACGACGCTGAGGGCGAGCTTCAGCCAGGCGGAGGAGAACCACCGTCGCGGTGGCGGCGTGTCCGCGTTTGCAACCACCGCTACCAGCCGATGGCCTCTCCGCCCTTGCGCGGATCGGACGCGCCTTCGAACACTCCCCCGTGCCAGCGGACGACCTGGACGGCGCCGAGGGCCGGGACCTCCTTCACCGTATACCCATAGCGTGCCAGCGCCGCACGTGTCGCTGGCGGTAGGCTCGACTCGACGGCGAGCACCGGCGGGGCCCACTGGTCATGGATGCGCGGCGCCGCCACCGCGGACGCCGCGTCGAGATCGAACGCGAGCACGTTGAGGAGAACCTGCAAGGTAGCGGTGATGATCAACGGCCCGCCGGAAGCCCCCAATGCCAGTACCGCCTTACCACGGCGTGTCACGATGGTGGGAGCCATGCTGCTCAGGGGACGTTTGCGCGGTGCCACGGCGTTCGCCTCGCTGCCAATCAACCCGTACACGTTCGGCACCCCAGGCTGCGCCGAGAAGTCGTCCATCGTGTTGTTCAAGATGATCCCCGAATTCCCGGCCACCAGCATCGCACCAAAGGCCGTGTTGATCGATGTGGTGCAGGCCACGGCGTTGCCATCTGCGTCCATGACAGAGAGGTGCGAGGTGCCGTGATCGTCCGCCGCTGCCGGGGCGGACCCGAGGGCACTGCCGTACGCGCCGGTATCGAAGGTCCTGGTCGCGCTGAAGCGCTGGCGCAGGGCGGTGGTATTTTCCGGAGCGAGCAGGCGGAGCACCGGCACGGACACGAACCCGGGATCACCATAATACTGGGCGCGGTCCGCAAAGGCGTGCTGCATCGCTTCCGCGAGGAGGTGCAGGTACGTGGGCGAGTTGCGCCCGAGCGCGCGCAGGTCATCGTGGTGCGTGATGCCGAGAATTTCGAGCATCACGCCGCCTCCGGAGCTGGGTGGTGGCATCCCGAACACCGTGTAGCGGTCGTAATAGCCCCGCACCGGGCGCCGCCATGTGGGCGAAAATTCGGCCAGGTCCGTGCGCGAGAGGACGCCGCCAGCAGCTTGCACATAGCGGGCGATCGTCTCGGCGATGTCGCCCCTATACACGGGCTCGGGACCCTCGGCCGCGATACGCTCCAGCGTCTGAGCGAGCTCCGGTTGGCGCAATGTCTCACCCACACGCAGCGCCGTGCCGTCAGGATGCAGGAAGGTCCGTGCCAGCGCGGGCTCCGCGTGCAAGGCGTCGCGGTTGCGGATCATCGCCGTGGCAAGGTGCGAGGCGACGGCAAAGCCGTCGCGCGCGTAGCGGATCGCCGGCTGCAGCACCGTGCTCAGCGGCAGGCTGCCATACCGGCGCAACGCCGCAGTCAGCCCTGCGACCTCTCCAGGCACCGCGACCGCGAGTCCCCCGCGCCGGCTCAGCGCGGGAACCGCATGCCCGTTGCGAACGAACATGTCGTGCGATGCGGCTGCGGGAGCAGTTTCCCGGTAGTCCAAGGCTACCGTGCGGTGTGTGCGCGCCACGTAGATGAGCATGAAACCGCCCCCACCCAAGCCACTGGATGACGGATTCACCACCCCGGTCGCGAACGAGGCTGCAACCGCCGCATCGAAGGCATTCCCGCCCTGCTGCAGGATCTCGACACCCGCCTGCGATGCCAGGAGGTGCTCGGAGGCCACCATGCCGTGTGCCCCGAAAGCTCCGAACGCAGCCGTGGTCGTGACCAGGAGCAGGATGCCCGGCAGGAGAAAATAGGCGGAAAGGAATCGCAGTCCTGGCATGCGCCAACGGCAGCGAGCAATT
>JBHHYR010000163.1:0-8529 GCA_046757585.1 Binatia bacterium
CCGGTCCACCCCTTACAGCTCTATTTGCTGTTGGCAGCCGCGCTGACACCGGCGTGTCTATTATGGCAACGCCGTCGTGCGCCGTACGCGGGGTATCCGCAGCTGCTGTTTTACGTGCTCTTCTTCGGCAGCACCGCCCTGCTCGAACCCTTACGGGCGAACTACCTGACCCTGAACAACTGGCTCGCTCCCGCCGCGGCAGTGGTGGCCGCGGGCCTCCTGCTCGGCCGGGCGCTGGCCCGCAAGGACGCCGCGCTGGCGGCGCAGGAGGCCTGGCGATGGGAACCACGATGGGCGGATCACTATCGCGGAAATCCTCAGCGCCGTGGATGCCGCACTGAACGGCTGCGGCGCGGGCTGAGCACGCGGCGGTGAGATCAATATGGACGGGCATGCTCGGTGCGGGCCGGCTCCTTGGCTGTGGCAGCGACGGGACAGCTGCCGGGATGGTCAAGTGACGGCTCAATGAGGGTTTCTCTCACGCCCACGTGATGCCTCATCCCTTTCTGGTCCCTAGTCCCCCGTCCCTCCCCTCACGCCTCACGCCTAACGCCTCCCGTCTTCCCCTGCCCGGCGCCGTATAGTAAGGAGCCTCGGTGTGCGGGTCAGCGTCGTCATTCCCACGTTCAACCGCCAAGCCCTTGTGGGCGAGGCGGTCGCGTCCGTGTGCGCGCAGCAGGGCGCGGCGTGCGAGATCATCGTTGTTGACGATGGCTCGACCGATGACACCGCGGCGGTGCTGCAGCGCGCATTCGCGACGTGCATCCGCCTGCTGCGGACCGCGAACCGCGGCGTGGCAGCAGCGCGGAATCTTGGCGTGCGGGCCAGCGCCGGCGACTTGATTGCTTTCTTGGACTCTGACGACCTGTGGCTGCCTGGGAAGCTCGCCGCGCAACTCGACTTCTTCGCACACCACCCCGAGGCCGAGATTTGCCAGACCGAAGAGATCTGGTTTCGGCACGGCGTGCGCGTCAACCCGCGCAGACGCCACTGCAAGCCGAGTGGCGATGTCTTCGCAGCCAGCCTGAAACTGTGTCTCGTGAGCCCGTCGGCCGTCATGCTGCGCCGCGGCTTGTTCGAGCGCGTGGGCGGTTTCGATGAAGGTTTGCCGGCATGCGAGGACTACGATCTGTGGCTGCGCATTGCGCGCGATACGCCCGTCTGGCTCGTCAATCGTCCGCTGGTCATCAAGCGTGGCGGGCACGCCGACCAGCTCTCACGCCGGTTTTGGGGCATGGATCGTTTTCGGGTGGCCGCCCTGGCCGGCCTGCTGGCTGACGGTCGCGCGCTCTCTGCACCAAGACGCCAGGCCGTACGGACGATCCTTGCCGAGAAATGCGCCATCCTCGCCCACGGCGCCGCTCGGCGTGGGCGCCACGATGAAGCGCAGCGGTACCGCGTTCTCTCCGCGGCGTATGGATGATCCGCAGTTTGACCAGGCGGTACGAACCTTCGCTGCCGCACGTAGGTATCGCCCCGCGACGGTGCACCGGTGGCTGCGGCTGCCGGCGGCAGACCGCGGCGCCCTGCTCGGCCTAGCCCAGGAACTCCACTTCAGCGAGAACCAACTCCGTGACGTCTGGGACTGGGCTGAGGACATTGCGCAGCGCGACCGGCTCTCGCTGGCGCAGGTACTCGCTCTGGAAGCAATCACCGCCGCGCGGCGGCGTCCGGCCGGCCGCAGTGACAAGGTCAAGCACATCAAGACCGCACTGCGACGGCTGCGTTTCCCGCAGCTCACCGCCGTCGAGGACCGGCTGGCCGTGCTCGTGCGCGCGCTTGCGCTGCCGCGCAACGTGCGGGTGGTGTTTCCCGAGTCCCTCGAGGGCGACGAGGTGCGCGTGGAGATCGTTGCCCGCAACGCCGCTGCCCTACGCGAGGCCGCGGCGCGTTTGCAGGCCGCGGTCCAGGAGCCGGCGTGCGAAGCGATCTTCGAGTTGCTCGGAGAAGCACCATGAAGCCGTGGACACCAAGCACCGTCTGGATCGAGCGTGGCGAGGAGGAGTCCGCGCTGGCGCGGCGCGTGCGCACCCGTCTCCCTGGCATCCCGGTCCGCATCGTCGAGGACACCAGCGCGGCCGAACCGGCACGCTTTGCCGACGGGAAACGGCGCCTGGTCCTGCAACGACACCGCGGGACGTTCTTGCAGCACTGTCCCGCCGGAACCGCCGGCATGGTGTGCTGCAACTATCTCGTGCTGAACCTTGCATCGAACTGCCCGTTCGACTGCAGCTACTGCTTCCTGCAAGATTACCTCGTAAACAATCCGGCGCTGAAGGCCTTCACCAATGCGGCTGACGGGTTGACGGAGATCGCTGCGGTCCTGCGCCGGCACCCGGATCGCACTTTTCGGGTTGGAACGGGTGAGCTAGCGGATAGCCTGGCGCTCGATCCACTGACCGACCTGTCGCACGAGCTCGTGCCCTTCTTCGCCGCGCGCTCGAACGCCGTCTTGGAGCTCAAAACGAAAAGTACCTGTATCGAAAACCTGCTGGCTCTGGACCCGAGGGACCGGGTAGTCGTGTCCTGGTCAGTCAACGCGCCCAGCGTCGTGGCACGTGAAGAGCACGGCACCGCCAGTCTGGCCGACCGCATCGCGGCAGCCGTCCGGGTTCAGGCAGCGGGCTATCGGGTCGGCTGGCATTTCGATCCGTTGATTGCACACCTGGAATGGGAAGAGGGCTACCGGAACGCCATCGAGGCGGTGTTCCGTGGCCTGGATACGCGCCGCGTGGCTTGGGTCAGTTTGGGAAGCCTGCGGATGACGCCAGGGCTGAAGGCCGCAATCAAACGCCGGCGCGAGCAGGGGGCCGTCCTCACCGGTGAGCTTGTTGCGGGACCGGACGGCAAGGAACGGGTCTGGCGGGGGCTGCGCACGAAAATGTATCGCCGAATGCTAGAATGGCTGCGGCAGATCGACGACCGCATGCCGGTATACATCTGCACGGAGCCGCCTAGCGTGTGGCAAAAGCTCTTCGGCGTGGCGCCGGCCGACCGCGACGTGGCGCAGCGGTTGGTGGCAGCACGGAGGTGAACGCGGTGCAGCGAAATCAGTCGTCGAGGCTACGTCCTGGCGATGGGGCCGGGACACCTCCCGCGTCCAAGGACGGTGCGCGGCCAGCCGCTGCCGCAATCGGGGTCTTCGATTCCGGCGTTGGAGGGCTGACGGTGCTGCAACAGATCGCCCAGATCTTGCCGCACGAGCATCTCATCTACCTCGGCGACACGGCACGCTACCCCTATGGGCCGAAGTCGGCAGAGACCGTCCGCCACTATGCGCTAGAAAACACCGAGTTTCTGATCGACAAAGGTATCAAGCTGCTCGTGGTCGCCTGCAACAGCGCGGCTGCCGTCGCGCTCGATGCACTTGGTGAACGCGCCGACGTCCCCGTGGTCGGTGTGATCGAGCCGGGTGCACGGCAGGCGGTGAAACGCACGCGCAACCGCAAGGTCGGCGTGATCGGCACCGAGGCCACGATCGCCAGTGGCGCGTACACGCGGGAACTGCGGGCGCTGCAGCCGAACCTGGAGATCTACACCCGCGCCTGTCCCCTCTTCGTGCCCTTGGCGGAAGAAGGCTGGCTCGACAATGACGTCACGCGCCAAGCCGCGGCGCTGTACCTCACCAGCCTCAGACGCAGCGGCATCGACACGTTGATCCTCGGCTGCACGCATTACCCGCTGCTAGCCGGCGCCATCGCCGACGTCATGGGTGCCCAGGTCGCCCTCGTGGACTCGGCTCGAACGACAGCGCTGGCCGTGCGCGACACCCTCACCGGCTACGGAATCGCGCGCCGATCCGGGAACGGGTCGCTGAGCTTCTTCGTGACCGACGTTCCGGACCGTTTCATCAAGGTCGGGGGTCGCTTCATGGGGCAAGAGGTCGACTCGGCCGTCCGCATCGAACGGTGACCGGCGACGTGAATCCCCTGCGCGAACCTGCTACTGTTTTAAGTCGATACGAAAGGAGGCAGGGGTAGCCGCAGAGCCTCGTCCTGCAGCATGAGCGCATGCTGAATATCATCAAGAAAATCATCGGCAGCAAGAACGACCGCGAGCTGCGCCGCCTGCGGTCCGTGGTGACCCGGATCAACCAGTACGAGGCGACCATGGCCGCGCTGAGCGACGAGGAGCTGCGCGCCAAAACCGGCGAGTTTCGGGCCCGCATCCGCGAGCAGACGGCTGCGGAGGAGGCACAGTTGGAGGAGTTACAGGCGCAACAGCGCCAGCCGGCTCAGGCCCCAACGCCGGACGAAGACCCGGACGAGGGCCGAGATCTCAAGGCCGATATCGAGGAACAACAGAAGGCGCTCCGCACCGCGGAAAATCAGGCCCTGGACGAGATTCTGCCGGAGGCCTTCGCCGTCGTCCGCGAAGCGTCGAAGCGTACCACTGGGCTCCGACACTTCGACGTCCAACTCGTCGGCGGCGTCGTGTTGCATCAAGGCAAAATCGCCGAGATGAAAACCGGCGAAGGCAAGACCTTGGTGGCAACCTTGGCGCTGTACCTCAACGCCTTGAGCGGCCGGGGCGCGCACCTGGTGACCGTCAACGACTACCTGGCACGCCGCGACGTGCAGTGGATGGGACCAATCTTCCACCTGCTCGGCTTGTCCGTGGCCTCGATCGTTCATGACACCAGCTACCTCTTCGATCCGACGTACGTCGTCAAAGACTATCGCCTGCTCAACCTCCGCCCGGTGGAACGCAAGGAAGCCTACCTGGCCGACATTACGTACGGCACCAACCACGAGTTCGGCTTCGACTATCTCCGCGACAACATGAAGTTCACGCTGGAGGAATACACGCAGCGTGAGCTCAACTATGCGATCGTCGACGAGGTCGATAACATCCTCATCGATGAGGCCCGCACACCGCTCATCATCTCCGGTCCGGCTGAGGAGTCCACTGACAAGTACTACATCATCGATCGCATCATTCCACGCCTGAGGAAGGGGGAGCACAAGGAGCGTCAGGGCGACGTTCCAGCGGAGGAATCCGGCGATTACTGGGTCGACGAGAAGTCGCGCTCGGCGGTGCTTACCGAGGCTGGCGTGTCCAAGGTTGAACGCATGTTGGGTGTGACCAACCTGTACGACCCGAACCACATCGATACGCTCCACCACGTCAACCAGGCCCTCAAGGCACACGCTCTGTTCAAGCGCGACGTGGACTACATCGTGAAAGACGGGCAGGTGATCATCGTCGACGAGTTCACTGGTCGCTTGATGCCCGGCCGGCGCTGGTCAGACGGCCTGCATCAGGCGGTCGAAGCGAAAGAAGGCGTGCACATCGAGCGCGAGAACCAAACCCTGGCGACGATTACCATCCAGAACTACTTCCGGATGTACAATAAGCTGGCCGGGATGACCGGCACCGCGGACACCGAGTCGGTGGAGTTCAAGAACATCTACAAGCTCGACGTCGTCGTCGTGCCGCCCAACAGGAAGCTGATCCGCATCGACCATCCTGACGTGATCTACAAGACGGAGCGCGAGAAGTTCGACGCCGTCGTCGAAGAGGTTGCCGAGTGTCACGAGCGCGGCCAACCGGTCCTTGTCGGCACCGTCTCGGTTGAGAAATCGGAACGCCTGGCCAAGATGCTCAAGAAACGGGGCATCAAGCACAACGTTCTCAACGCGGTCAACCACGAGGCGGAAGCGAACGTCATCTCCCAGGCAGGCCGCTTCAAGGCGGTAACGATCGCCACCAACATGGCTGGCCGCGGCACCGACATCCTCCTCGGCGGCAACCCCGAATTCCTCGCCCGCTCCGACATGGAGAACGAATGGATTCAGCGCTCCTCCGCGCTCCCGGAAGGCGACCAGCGCTACGAGGAGGTCCTGCAGCAGTTACGCGACCAGTACGACGAAGCCATTCAGAAGGCTCGCCGGAAGTATGAGCCCAGATGGAAACCGTACGAGGAGCAACAGAGGGAAGCACTCGAGCGCCTGACCGAGGCGCATCGCGGGTACTTGGAAGCCGCGTTCTGGGCCACGCGCGCCGCGTACGAGGAAAAGGTTGCGCAATTGGCGGCGCACCCCGAGCCGGCGGTTGCCACCGCCTGTGCCGCCGCCGCCACGAGTTACAGCGACGCTCTGCAGGAAATCGACCGGGTCACTGGCCCTTACTTCGGCGATGAGGGACAAGAACGCTTTCGGCGCTCTCTGGAAGAGTGGCAGGAAGCGCTGGGCGAGGCGGCGCGCAACGGCCAGGGCGACGCCGGGCAACTGTCGGCCGCTCAGGCCGCCTTCGAGCGTGCGCGCGCGGACTATGAACGCGCGCTGCACAAGGCGCTGACCGACAGCAAGGACGCAGCAGCCAACTACGACTCCGCGCGCCGTGCATACGAAGAGATCGAGGGGGAGTTCAAACGGGCCGAAGCCGCGTATCTCGCACAGCGCAAGCCGTTCGAAGAGGCCGTGGCGGCGGCCCAGCGCACCTACGAAGAGACACGGCGCAAGTATACCAAAGCGGTCGAGGACGTACGGGAGGAAATGGAAAAAGCCCCGCTCGAGTTCCGCGACCGTTTCGAGGACATCCGGCGCGGCTACCAGGAAGTCTGCAGCAGCGAACACGACAAGGTCATCGCCGCGGGGGGACTGTACATCATTGGCACCGAGCGTCACGAGAGCCGGCGGATTGACAATCAACTGCGCGGGCGCTCCGGTCGCCAGGGCGATCCAGGCGCCTCGCGGTTTTTCCTGTCACTCGAGGATGACCTGCTGCGCATCTTCGGTGCCGAGCGGATCCAGGGATTGATGACGCGCCTGGGCATGGAGGAGGGCGTACCGATCGAGCACCGCCTCATCACACGCGCCGTGGCCAACGCCCAGAGCAAAGTGGAAGGGCACAACTTCGATATCCGCAAGCACTTGCTCGAGTATGACGACGTGATGAACCAGCAGCGCGAGATCATCTACGCGCGCCGCCGCGACATCCTCGGCAACGACAACCTGAAATATGAAGTGCTGGACATGGCTGACGGCGTGGCCAGCAGTCTCGTCAAGCGCTACGCGCGTGAGGACATGCCCCCTGACGAGTGGGACTGGCAGGCGTTGAACGACACCCTGTTCAAGTCGTTCAACCTGCGTCTGACGCTGACTGACGAGGAAAAGGACGCCCTGTCCGCGGAGCAACTCGAGCAGATCGTGCTCGATACCATCCATGCTGCGTACGAAGAGAAGGAGCGCGCCTTCACACCGCCGGTGCTCCGGCACCTCGAAAAGCTTGTCTTGCTGCAGACCGTCGACACGCTGTGGAAAGACCACCTCTTGTCAATGGACCACCTGAAAGAGGGCATTGGTCTCCGGGGCTACGGGCAGCGGGATCCGCTGCAGGAATACAAGAAAGAAGGCTTCGACATGTTCGAGGCGATGATGGAGCAGCTCGAAGCGGACGTGGTCGAGAAGGTCTTTACCGTACAAATCGCCCGCCAGGAGGACGTGGAGCGCATGGAAGCCCGCCGGCGGCCGCAGCAGATGCACCTGGTAATGAGTGGCGGCGGCGCGCAGAGCCAACCAGGCAAGGTGGAGACGGTTCGCCGCCAGGGTGACAAAGTCGGCCGCAACGCGCCTTGCCCCTGCGGCAGCGGGAAGAAATACAAGAAGTGCCACGGCGCGTGAACGACGGACGCAGAGCCTGCCCGCCGCTTGGCGCTCACCCCAGAGCGCGGAATAGCCTGCAATGAACATGCGCGTGCGGCGAGCACCGGTTCGGGTGGCCGGCTTCCGGTTTGCGGGTGCTCACTGCGGACTCAAAGCCCGCGGCAGCCGCGACATTGCGGTGATCTGTTCCGACGTGCCGGCGGCAGCGGCAGCAGCATTCACCACCAACCGCATCAAGGCAGCGCCGGTGCTCCTCGGCATCGAACGGATGGCCGCGGGACGCTTGCAAGCCATCGTCGCCAACAGCGGCAACGCCAACGCGTTCACCGGCCGCGCTGGCCTTGCCAGTGCGCGTGCGATGTGCACCACCGTCGCACGCGCACTGCGCATCGACGCACGTTCCGTGCTGCCCTCCTCCACCGGTCGCATCGGCGTGCCGCTCCCGCGGCGCCGGGTGGAGCGGGGGATCCGTGCCGCCTGCGAGAGCTTGTCGCCCAGCGGCTTTCACGCGGCACTCGAAGGCATCATGACGACCGACGCCTTTCCGAAGTTCGCCGTCGAAGGCGTAATGCTCGATGGGCGCAAGGTCACCGTGGCGGGCATGGCCAAGGGCGCCGGCATGATCGCCCCGCGTCTCGTGCTGGCGCGCGGCCAACGCACATTTCCACGTGCCCACGCAACCACTTTGGCCTACATCGTGACCGACGCGGCGGCGTCACCGGCAGCGCTGCGACGCGCTCTGGCCATAGCGCTACCGCAGTCGTTCAACGCGATCGTTGTCGACGGCGACACCAGCACCAACGACACGCTGATCCTGATGGCCAATGGATTCGCCGGCAACGCCCGCATCACACCGACCGGCTCTGCCTTTGCGGCGTTCTGCGGAGCGGTCACCCGTGTCCTGCGCGCGTTGGCACGCCTC
>JBHHYR010000164.1:0-8524 GCA_046757585.1 Binatia bacterium
CGGATCGTGCCTCACGAGCAACGGAACCGTGGAGATGGATGCTTCCATCATGGACGGTCGCGGCCTCCAGGCTGGCGCTGTGGCAGTGGCACGCGGCGTGAGCAACCCGGTCCGCCTAGCACGCGCGATTATGGAAGACGGACGCTTCGTGCTGCTTGCCGGGCAGGAGGTGGACGCCTTCGCCCGCCAACACGGCCTCGACACGTGCGCACCGGAGGCGCTCGTCACCGAGAGTCAGCGACAACGCTGGCGCCAGCAACATGATGACCCCGCAAGAGGAACGGTCGGCGCAGCGGCGGTCGACCGCGCCGGACACGTCGCGGCCGCCCCGTCGACCGGGGGCATCTTCGACAAGCTGCCCGGCCGCGTTGGTGACTCGGCGCTCATCGGGGCGGGCACTTACGCCGATGATCTACGGGGCGCGGCGTCGGCCACGGGCCAGGGAGAGGCCATTATTCGAGTCGTGCTCGCGCACTACACCGTCAGCATGCTACATGACGGCAGCGATCCGACATCCGCCGCGCAACGGGGCGTTCGGTACCTGAGCGACCGGACCGGAGGAGGCTTGGGTGGCATCATCGTCGTCGATCCGTTCGGCCGCCTTGGCTATGCGTACAACACCGCTCACATGACCGTCGGGTACATGCGGCCCGACTGTCTCCGTTACGTCGTGCAGGTTTGATCCGCTCCCCATGCGCGTGCTTGGGCGTGTTGTGCGCTTTCTCTGGGGGCTCGCCGCCGACCTGGCGATCTTCGTCAGCACGCTGTGGTGGGGTGGCCTGTCCATCGTGCTGGCGTT
This sequence comes from Binatia bacterium, assembly GCA_046757585.1. Taxonomy (GTDB): domain Bacteria; phylum Desulfobacterota; class Binatia; order HRBIN30; family HRBIN30; genus JBHHYR01. The sequence continues at coordinate 800 of JBHHYR010000164.1, forward strand.
GGTGACCCGACAGCCCTGGCCTCCCGACGTGTTTGCACCGATTTGGTGCAGGGGGATTCTCAAGGTCTGTGGTATCCACGTCGACGTGGAGGGACTCGAGCACATCGACCGCCGCAGGTCCTACGTGCTCATATCCAATCATCTCAGCAACTTCGACATCTGGACAACGATCGCCACAGTGCCGCTGAAGGTGCGTTTCGTTGCGAAGAAGGAGCTGTTGAGAATCCCGATCTTCGGGCAGGCATTGTCCCTCAGCGATCACATCATTATTGATCGATCACATCCGGACGAGGCGATCGCCCGCATCAACGCACGGGTCGCACAGCAGATCGACGAAGGCTTCTGTATCCTGTTCTACGCGGAGGGCACCCGGAGTCCCGACGGCAAAGTACATCGCTTCAAGAAAGGAGGGGTCACCCTGGCTCTGCGGACCGGGCTGCCGATCATCCCCGTGAGCGTCAGCGGCACCCGGAAGTTCCTCCCCAAGCGCCACGTGGTCATACGTCCCGGAGGACGCGTGAAAATCGTGCTCGCGCCGCCAATTGACACCATCCACTATCCGTTCGAGCGCCGCGACGAGCTCAACGAGCTGGTCCGCAATATCATTATCAGCAATTACGTGGAAGATTACTGAAAGGCACCCTGAGGTGCCTGCGGGCTGAAAGTGGCGAGCGCGTATGCATCAGGGTGCCGCGACGTGCGCCGGTGGCCATGAAATGGTAAGAGGGAGCGCAGCCATTGGGCATGGCGCAGGGTGGAGGAGTGGCTGGGGTCATGGGGAACGGTGGTGCCGACGGGGGCCGGGAAGCGGCGATGAATGCGGCCCTGAGTGCGCTCGTTGCCGCCATCGAGCGCCGGCTGCGCGCGCGTGGTGTGATGGGACCGCCTGACGCTTTGCTGCTCGGCGCGTACCGTCACACGCTTATCGCCGCCTTGCAACGGCAGCTCCTCGAGCGCGTCGCCGTGCTCCACTGGCCGACGTTCTACCGCCTGTCTGCGGTGCTGTGCAGGAACGGTCTCGAGGGACTGCATGCGGCCGTCGCGCTGTCCTTGCCAGAGGCTCTTGCCGCTGGCGTGACCGGGGCGGTGCTCGACACGCTTGCCGGCAAGGCGTGGCCCTGCCCGCTGTCGGTGGCCTTCAGGCGGTTGACGCGGCCGACGGGAGGACACGTCGTGTTCCGTTCCCAGCTACTGCGGCTGGTGGAACGTGAATTTCGCATGATGCCGCTCGAGCTGGCCAGCCTGCTTGCGCGCCACACGCCGGCTGCAGTCGCGGCGATGCTGCACGCCCGGCTGATCGCCCGCCGGCCTGACCTGGACAGCCCCGCTCGCCAGACGCTACTCGCACACACCGTCCGCCATCTGGGTCAGCTTCTGCCGGAGGATCAGGCCGCACGAACCAGCCTTCTGCTGTTGCGGGTGGTGCATTACCGCTTGCACCAGGCCGGCGCTGCGAGCGCGGTCCTGCGCCGGTTACGCATCGTCGACTTCCGCGGGCGGCGTGCGGCGACGGGTGCCGGCAAAGCGCGTGCCGACCGCTGAAGCCGCATGGGCAGCTGGCGTGCAATGCGAGGGACAGTTTGACCACCGTTGAACACACCCTGTCCTGTCCGCTCAGACGCGTCGCAGAGCACTTGGAAAACATCCCGCAGGGGCCCGGACGCCGCGCGGTAGTGCTGGTGCCCGCGGAACGGCACGCCCACGCTATTCGCCGCTACGTCTGCGTCGAGCGCGCACACCCCGCGCACCTCGCTGGTGTGCTGTTCCTGCCTCCCGTCGAGTTCGCGCGCGAGTTGCTCTTGCGCGCAGGTACGGTGCGGCGGCCGGGGTGGGAAGCAGTGCGGCGGCTGCGCATCCTGCAGCTGTTCGCGTCCGAAACGCTCGGCGCCCAGCTGCGTTACTTCAAGGCTACTCAGCTGTGCTCCGGCCGTGGTTACGGGGATGCATTCGCACGCACCATTGCCGAACTGGAAGCCAGCGGTCTGGATGTCCCGGGTACGCACGCCGTTGCTCGACAGCTGGCACGCGAAGACCAGCGAGCAGCCGACCGGCTGCATGACGTCGCGGTCATCTGGCAGGCGGCCGATGCTGGGGCCGGCACCCGGGCCACCGGCACTCAGGTGCTTGCCGCAGCGAGCGCGCTCGTGGTCACGCGGCCCCAGGTACTGGCACCGTTCGGGCCGATTCTGAGCCTGCTCACCGCCTCACCTTCCACCGTGCTGCTGCGCTTTCTCGTGCGGTTGCCGAGCTGTCGCATCGTCGTCCAAGAGGCACGACCGATGCGGGAGGGAACGCAACGCTGGCGGCCCCTTCTGGATCCGGGAACGCCAGCCGACCCGGCCTCCGCCGCAGATGAGCAGCACATTTATCCGACCGGCAACGACGATTCCCCGGCGCTATTGCCCGTAGCAGCCTCCGAGCTACACCTCGCCCGGCGATTTCTCTTCGAGCTGCCGGAAACGCTGACCCATCCCGACCGGCCACGTTCACGCGGGCCGGACGGCAGCGTCGATGTCGAGGAGTACCCGAGCGTCGAAGACGAAGTTGAAGCAGCGGCGACGTGGGTAACGGAGCAGATTGCAGACGGCATCCCGATCGAACAGATCGCCCTCGTGGTGCCCGACATCGACCCGTACGGCATGCTGCTCGGCGATCGCGTGGCGCGGATCTCGGGCGATGCGGAAACGCCGCGCATTCGCGCCTACGTTGCCGGCGGTTTGTCCCTGGCCGTGTCACCGGCGGGGATGCGGGTGCAAGCGTTCCTGCACGCGCTCGCCCGCGGATTGGAAGCGGAGGCAACGATCCGTCTGCTCCCCTTGCTGCGCCGTGGCGGGCAGCCTCCGCCGGAAGCGGGTGAACGGCTCTCGTTGTCACGCACCGCGGAGATTGTGTACGGCGCGGGGATCGTCGGCGGCAGTCCCGGAGACCACGGAGGTTTGAACGAGTGGCTGCCTCGGCTGCAGCGCTGCCGGGAGGCGATGCGGGCGGTCGCTGACACACCGCCCAGGGGCCCGGATGGGACGGGGGACGGGCCGGCACAGCGGCTCGCGGCCCGCAAGCAGCACGAGGCGGCCCGCTGGCTGCGTGATGTCGAACCGATCCTTCCCGGAATTGCGGTGCTGCAGGACCTCGCCGCTGCGGTCGCTACCGGCGCGCCGCTGTACGCGACCTGGTCGCAGTGTCGTGCGTTCTGCGACCAGTGGCTTCGTCTCCCGCCTGATCCAGCCAACTTGCTCGGTCTGCTCGATCAGCGCCTGCAGCCCATTCTGGCAGATCCCGTGGCCAGTGCCATCCGCGGGCCCGCCGCGGTCCGGGTGCTCATGGATCTCGTGCGCAGCGAACGGGGGCCTACTGCCCGCTTTGGTGAGCCATGCATTTTCGTCGGCACGGCCGCGCAGGCTGCCGGACTATCATTTACCGCCGTGCGGGTGCTCGGCCTGGCCGAGGGTGCGCTGCCCCACACACCGCACGATGATCCGATCGTTCCGGACAGCCTCCGCCAGCGTATCGAGGAGATGGCCCGTGCCCAACAGGTGCAGCCAGACATCGTTTTGCCGCGCCTTGCCGACCACGTGCTCGACGACATCCAAGACGTGTTCCGAGTCGTCAGCGGCACGGTGCGCCGCTTGGCGCTTTCAGTGCCACGGCAGTGGGTGGATCGAAGTGAACGGGAGATCTCCGGTGTTCTGCTCGAGGTAGCAACGGCGTTGGGTCGCAGGCCCGCGGACGAGCTGCAGGAAGGCGACGTGCCAAGCGCTGCTCGCCTGCGCGCGGCGTATCTGAACGTCGGCTGTGCAGCACGCCAGCACTATGCGCGCCAGCATCCGCTGTCGCCGCGAGCGCTGCTCACTGTCGCCCTGCCTACGGCCACGGCGCCGGGAGCGGCCTCACTGGCAGTCCCTGCGAGCTGGACTGGCGGAACGGTGCGCGCAGTCGATCAGATCCGGGAGCGGATGCGCATTCTGGACAGTGGTGCATTGAGCAGCATGGACGGCGTCGTGGGCCGCGCCTTATCCACCGCGCAATCTCCCGGTCTGACAGTCAGGCGTCCGATCTCGCAGTCCGCCTTGACCGTGCTGCTGAGCTGCCCGCACCGCTTTCTGCAAGAGCGTATTCTGTATCTGCGCCGGCCGCCGACGCGGCCTTCGACGGACATGATCGCTGCGGCCGAATACGGCTCGCTGTTTCACACCGCAGCGGAACGTTTCTTTCAGGTCGCCGGCGAGCAGCTCTGCCGCCATGAGGGGACGCTGGCATCCTGGGTCGCCTGCGCGTGCGACATTGCCGCGCAAGAGTTCGACGCCCACCGGCACCAATATCCGATGCGCACTGAGGAGGGCCTCGTACGCGAGCGCAGTCGCTTGCTGCGCCAGATCGAGCTGCTGGTGCGCTACGAATGGGATCTTCCGGCGCGCGAGTTCCTCGAGAGTGAGCTCCGCTTCGGTGATCCGGAGCCCCTCCGCCTCACCCTGGACGGCAGCGACCTGTTTATCTGGGGTGCGATCGATCGCGTGGATCGGACGTTTCCCCCAGCGCTCTCCGTTCGAGACCTGAAGACGGGCCGTGTCCGGGATTTTGGCGAGGAGCCCGTGAACCCCCGACGAGACTTGCAGATCGGGGTGTATGTGCTGGCGCTGGAAAGCTTGGGGTACGGGGACGCCGCGGTCGGCACGGCCGCCTACGTGCATCCGTCAGCCGTGCGGGAACCCGACCGCGCCTTCACCGGCGCTCGGCTCGATCTCTTACGCCAGCGCACACGCGAGTGGCTCACCGTGGCACGTCAGCTCCTCAGCACGGGCAGCTTCCCACGCACTCCGAACCCCAACGACTGCACAGCCTGTCCTTTCGTACCGGCTTGCGGTTCCAATGCCCAGCTGCGTAGCGCTGCCAAGCTGGACAATGTGCCCGAGGGGAGTCCGCTGCACTCGTTCGCCCGTTTCAAACGCAGCCAGCGCGAGGACGAGGGGTGCTAGGGCCGGCAGTGTGCTCGGTGTAGACCTGATGACTGATCAGACTCTGCACAGCCGGGTCCCGCCACCGGATCAGCCGGCACGCAACGCCATCATCCGCGAGCGCGCGCGCAACGTGGCGGTCGTTGCCGGTGCCGGCACGGGCAAGACAAAGACCATCATCGACCGTGCAGTGGAACTGCTCGCGCCCACCCAACGCGGCTCCGCGCCCATCGGCATCCAGCGGATGGCCCTCATCACCTTCACGCGCCGGGCAGCCGGAGAGCTGCGCTTCCGCATTCGCGAACAGCTCCTGCGCGACCTCGAGCGCGAGGCTCGGGGCAACGGGCGCCGGGCGACGTTGCTACGCGACGCCCTGGCAAATCTCGATGCCGCGTTTATTGGGACGATTCACGGGTTCGCCGATCGTCTACTCCGGCTGCGTCCGGTGGAAGCGGCACTCAGCCCGGCGTACACGCTGATCGATGACAACGCCGAGCTTGTGCGGGAAACGTTCCGGCGCCTGCGGCGGGCGGCAGAGGCGGGCACGTTGCGCGAAGAGATGGGCGCTGCCGGCAGCACGATTCCGCCAGCCTGGACCGACGAAGCAGCAGCAACCCTGCGTGCCGCGGCCCGGGCCGGGCTCCCAATGGAACGGGCCGAAAGCCCCGGCAGTCCGGCGCCTTCGCTGGAGGCAACACTGGCCCGGATGGTCGCCACGCGCGACGTGTCGGTTGATCCGGTTCCCATCCCCGATCCGCAGTTGGCGGAGGCGCGCGCGGCCGCCGCCCGTTTCGCAGAAATGGTCCGGCTCCTCCGCGCACAGGGCCGCGGCCACCGGCGCTTGCACCGGATCGCCCGTGCCTTGCGCCGGCTCGACGGCGTGGAGGACCCTGCCGACGCCGTCCGGATCGTGCAGGAGGCCCAGCAGGGCCGGCCATTGAACAAAGGCGCGGACTTCGGGGGCGATCAGGCCGGGTGGGATGCGTATGCTGCAATTCGCCCCGACAGCACCACGCCCAATTCGTTGGCTGCGAAGCTCAAGGGGCCGCACCGCTGGCTGGCGGCACGGCTGGTGCGGCTGTTCCCGGTGGTCAACGCCGTGTACGAGCGTGTCAAGGCCGAGCATGAGGTGGTGGATTATCTCGACCTCCTCATGAAGCTGCGCGACCTGTTGCGCGACGATCCCGGCGCGCGCCGCTTCTATCAAGGCCTGTTCGATCACATCTTTGTCGATGAGTTTCAAGACACCGACCCGCTGCAGTGCGAGATTGTCTTTTTTCTATGTGAAGAGGGGACGGTGGCGCCGCGATGGGACGCCGTGCGCCTGCGGCCCGGAAAGCTCACCATCGTGGGCGACCCGAAGCAGTCGATCTATCGCTTCCGGCGCGCGGACATCGCGACGTACGAGCGCGCGACACAGCAGCTCGCAGCCGCCGGCGCCCTGCAAGAGCGCCTGAAGACCAACTTCCGCAGCCGCCCGGAACTCATCGCGTTTTTCAACCAGCAGCTGGCGCAGGTGCTCGGCAAGAAGGCAGGCCGGGCATTGGACGCCTCCAGCGGTCAGGCCCACTACGAAGACCTCTTGCCGACAGCAATGCCGCCTGGGGGAGCAGTGGTTCACGTGCTGCCGTACACCGATGACGCTGGCGGTGGCTTGTTGGCTGCCGACGGGCGCCAGATCGAGGCGATCATGCTAGCGCGTTACGTGCGCTGGCTGCTCAGCACGGGAAAACGGGTCCGTGACCCGGATACGAACCAGGAACGCCAACTCCAGGCAGGAGACATTGCAGTGCTCGCCTGCGTCACCACCAACCTGCCGCTGCTGCTGCGCCAGTTCGATATGCAGGGCATTGAATACAGTGCCCGGGGTGGCGCGCTCTTCCTCGGACATCCGGTCATCCGCCAGTACCTCCTTGCGTTGCGCGCGCTGGCCGATCGGGATGACGGTGTGGCAGAAGCGGCCTTGCTCCGACCGCCGTTTTTTGCAGTGGACTGCGCCGATGCAGTTGTCGAACGGATCAACAAAGCCGACCCCCCGGATCCACGTCGCGCCAGGATGCAGGAGGCGCGCGCCACCGTGGTCGGACTACGTGCCCGGCGCCACATGCAATCCCCGGGCGCGACGGCACGCGACTTGATCGAACTGACGGGCCTCGGCCGCACTGTCGTTACCGGCTCTAACGGCCGGCAAGCGCTCGCCGCGCTGTACGACCTGGCGGGCGAGCTCGACCGGCGCGCAGCCGTTGACAGACGCGATTATGACGCCGCGACCGAACTGTTCCGTGCCTGGGCAACCGACCCCGTCTACCTCGACGCGCCCGAACCCGCCGGCACCAGTGCGGTGCGGGTGATGACCATTCATGGCGCCAAGGGGCTGGAGTTTCCCGTCGTGATCCTTTGGGATGGTTTTCAGACCTTCAGCAACCCCGGTGTCGGGGGCGTGTGGCAGGTCGAACGCGACGGTCACAGCTGGGCGCTCAGCCTCGGTGGCGTGGCCATCGAGCACCCGGCCGGAGCGCGTTTGCTGGAGCGGGAGAGGCAATTCGCGGAGCAAGAGCGGCGGCGGATGTATTACGTTGCCGCGACCCGTGCCCGCGATCTTCTCGTGCTCCCAGCGCCGCGGACCAAAGGCCAGCCTGGCCGATATGCAACGACCGCCCTGGTCGGCGATGATGCAGGACCACAGGTGGAACGGTTCGAGTGCTTTCGGCTCAAGCAGCTGCCGTTGTGGAGCCGTCTGGCCAGCACCGTGAGCGGTGCTGGTCGAGTCGCC
>JBHHYR010000165.1:0-8470 GCA_046757585.1 Binatia bacterium
ATCCCAAATTGGTCGAGATCAACTGCGAGGCGGCACGCTTGGTTAACTGGTATCGGGCTCCGGTACGCGAAGGGAACGACAAGAGCGCGGTAGGAGAAGGCCGATCCAGAGGCAGGGGCTGGGCTCCGTAGGGGGCCGTGTACCCCCTTTTGTACTCGGCAATGCGCAAATATATCATTGCAGGAGCTGAGGGACGGCGGCCGCCGCAGGGGGGCGCTGGCCGGCCGAGCAACGGCCTCACCGTGCGGCCGCCGAAAAAAGTTTCTCTTTCCCCTCATTTTGCGCTTCCCTTCCGTGCAAATGCCGAGTAAATTCTGCCTCCGAGTCCTGGGAGGCGCTTTCGTGTCGCTCCCGGGCATGCCGCTGAGCAGAGTGATCTGTTACCGGTCACTGAGGAGCGGCAGCTTGCAGGTAGAGCGAACTTGGCAGGGTCCAGACCTGCCGTAGCGGCGCCCAGCGGTGCCGTGAATGCTGGCGGAACGCCGAACACGGGGAAGGGAGAGAGGAGAGCAAGGATGTCGACCCGCCGTGGAAGCGGTTGGAACGAGGGGGCGCGGCCCAGTCCAGGTGCCACACAAAGGATGATGGATCCTGGCGATCAAGTGGCGAGCAACGAGAGGCTATTCGGTGCGGAAAGGGGTTCTGGCGCTCCGCATGGTTCGTCGCGCAAGCGGCGGCGCCGGCGCCGGCCGCAAGGTGCAAAACGGCATGGGCCCGTTCAAGCCAGAACCTCGCACTCGCAAGTCGTCAGTCGAGAGCATGTATTTCAGGACATTGAAGGCCTCTTGCGGCGGATCCGCGAGCAAGCGGAAGAATCTACCACCTGGACTGAGCAGCAACTGAGCGAGATCACGCAGAGTGTCACCGGCTTTACCAGAGCGCTGGAGCACGAGGCGGACCCGATTTCGGACCGGGCACGTACCGAATACCAGCGGTTGCGAGAGAAGCTCAGCCAAGCCCTCAAGGGCTAAAACTAGCTCCTGAGCGCGCACAGAACGGTTGTCTCGCGGAAAATCGGTGGCCCCAAGAAGGTACGTGGGCGGGCCGGCGAAACGCTCCGGTGCAGCCTGTACCCGAGCACGCTAGGTGTCGGAAAGATCGGCCGCGGTGATGAGACTGCCGCGGTTGGATTTGACCGCACGAGAGATCCGCTGCGCGAGGTCCGCCGTCGCCCAACGCTGGCGGACGAGAAAAGCCGCGGCGTCTTGTGACAGCCCCGGGGTCTGCTTGTGTTGCTCTGTTTCGAACCGACGGAGCAGGTGAGCAGCCACCACGAGGGCTCCCGCTTGAACGCCTGGTACGGGATGAACCTGGCGCAGGTAGCGTACCTTGGCGGCGTTCGGAGACCTCGCCGGGCGCTGGGCAGTGGCCGCCGTGCTGCTGGGTTGCCGCTTGCCGTGTCGTTTCATGAATAGCGATACCTTCTCATGCATGGCCGACAGAGAGTCTCCCAGCCTACGGCCTCTGGTTGGTGACGACGGTGGCGTCCGTTGAAGGCTCGATCTGTTGGCGGCTGGCTACGGGGGCGGATGCCATTGTTTTCGCTTCGCGAGGCGACTGTGCTCTCGCCGTCGCAAGCGACATGCCAAACGTCACGGTAGCTGCTCGCAGAAGACTATGCGGCCGTGAAGAGGCGTTTGACGCCGGCCAGATGTTCTTTCGGTGACGGGGAAGATCGGAAAGCGTTCTTTTCTTGGCGCAGGGGGGACGAGCTACAGGGCATCACAGTCACACAGCATCTGTGTGCCTTGCAGCCAGTGTCGGCAATTTACTTCGCCACGATGCCGTACTTCTCTAATCGGTAACGAAGCGCGCCCCTCCCGATACCCAGCAGGCGCGCGGCGCGGGTTAAATTGTTTCCGGCACGCTCCAAGGCCTGCAACAGTAACGTCCGTTCCACGCTGCCGAGACTGAAGCCGTCAGGGGGAAGCGTCAGATCCGTTCGCTCCGGCGCGTCATCGCTCGGGAAGTCCGCCGCGACGATGAGGTTGCCACGACTGATGATCACCGCGCGTTCGATCGCGTTGGCCAATTCCCGAACGTTCCCTTCCCACGGCGCGTTCAGCAGGTAATCGACGGCATCTTGAGAGAAGCCGGGCAGCCGTTTACCGGTCTGGCGCCCAAGGTCCTCCAGAATTCGCGACGCGAGAGGCAAGATGTCTTCACGGCGCTCGCGCAGGGGCGCGATGTGGATCGGTAGCACGTTCAGTCGGAAGTACAAATCCTCCCGGAACTCTTTCGCCCGGACCCGTTGCCGCAGGTCGGCGTTGGTGGCAGACATGAGGCGAGCCCCCACGCGCACCGGTCGCGTAGCACCGACGGGGATCATTTCGCGCGTTTCAATGACACGCAGCAGCTTGGCTTGTGCCGTCCAGGGTAAGTCACTGATTTCGTCCAGTAGCAGGCTGCCCCTGGCAGCTTGCTCCAGCAGTCCCGCCTTGCGCTGCTGCGCTCCGGAGAACGCGCCCTTCTCGTGGCCGAATAGTTCGCTCTCAACGAGTGTTTCCGGGATGGCGGCGCAGTTGAGGGCGAAGAACGGACCGTGGCAGCGCCGGCTGTTGTAGTGGATCGCCCGTGCAAGTACCTCCTTGCCCACGCCGCTTTCGCCCGTGATCAAAACGATGACCTCACGCTTCGCCGCCTCTTCAGCCAGCCGCACCACCTTCTGCATCTTCGGCGACACAGCGACCAGCCCGGAGAAATCGTATTTCTCCTCGACCTCCTCCAATAGGCGACGGTTCTCAGCAACCAACATGTTGTGCGTCAGGGCTTTTTCCACCTGGGCAAGAAGGACCTCACTGCGCACGGGCTTGGTAAGGAAATCGAGTGCCCCGGCTTTCATGGCGTCTACCGCCCGCTCAATGGATCCGTACGCCGTGACGATGATTGCCTGCACGTCGCCATTCTGTTCGCGCAGCCGTTTGAGGAGTGCGATCCCATCCATCTCAGGCATCGACAGATCGAGCAATGCGACGTCAACGGCGTCCGCACGGTACATCTTGAGTGCCTCCCGTGGCGACGCCGCCGTTCGCACGGTATGGCCCGCGCGTTGCAAGGTGACTTCCAAGATTCGACGGTTGTCGGCATCGTCGTCGACAACAAGCACACGTCCCTTCAACATCAGGCGCGCCGATGGTACCAAAAACGCCCTCCTCCCTCCAAGAGGAAGCTGGCTTCCTCCGAGACGACCCTCCGGCACACCGGCAAAAGAGCGGGGCGGCTCAGAGTGGGCGGAAAAAGTCCCTCTGGTGCAACCACGGCGAATTGCAACCGCGCTTGTCGGGAAGTATGCTGTAATGTCCGAGGTCGATGCGAAGCACCTCCTTCCAGGCGGGAGGTGCGCACGATGGATCCGGGGTTCTCACGCCGGCGCTCCTGGGCGTGCCGGAGGTGCGAGGAGGGGTGTTGTGGCACCGGCGGTTGTTGCGGCGTCTACGCGCCGTGTGGCGCCGGACGCCGCATGCTGTAAACAGTGACGTCCACCGCAGAGCGTATCCGACAGGTAGAGGAGAGTGTCAATCGTCTCGCGTACGATGTGGATGCACTGCGCGCGCAGCTCGCCCGCGATACGCAGAGAGAGCTGCGCCACGCGCTCCGCCGGCGCGGGTTGGTATGGAAGAAGGCGTTGCATGAGGGCTGTGTTGTTCCCCCCACCGCCAAGGCTCAGGAAGAACTGTACCAGCTGCTGCAGCACTACTCGTTCCGTCTGTTTCTGCGCGATGTGATCAAACACCGGGAACGGTTCGGCCTTGCTGACCTGCTTCGCTACTGCAGCCCGGCAAGCGGCCGGCGCTATCTCCGATGGCTGCGCGATCACAAGCTCGTCCGGGGTACGGGCAAGCACTTTCACCTCGCCATCGATGCGGTCTCGTTCGGCCCAACCCTCGAATGGTTCGTCTCGAGGGTCCTGGAGCACGAGTACGGGATTCCCAGCGGTTGGAACATTCGACTCGACGCGGCACGCGGTGGCGGCGATTACGATGTTGTCGGTCTGCAGGAAGGCACGTGCGTGTATATCGAGACCAAGTCCTCACCACCACGCAACATCGAGGTGACGCAGGTCCGCGCCTTTCTTGATCGCGTCGAAACACTGCGGCCGGACGTGGCGATTTTCCTCAACGATACGCAGCTTCGGATGGGCGACAAGATCGTCGTGCTGTTCACCGCGGCGCTACGGCACAGGCTCGGACGGCGTGCAGCCATGTTTCCCTTAGAACGTCTCAGCGGCGAGATCTTCGTGGCTGCGGAGCGGCTGTTCATTGCCAACAGCGCGCCAGACCTGGTCGGCAACATCGGCCTTTGTCTGGCGCAGTACTTCCGTGCACAGGGTTTGCACTGGGATCGGCGCCGCTGATGGCTTTCCTGCAACGCCTCGCCTGGAGCGTCGTGATCTTGCTCGGAGTCACGATGCTGACGTTTACGATCGCCTTCGTCATTCCCAGTGATCCTGCCCGCACGGTTGCTGGCCCGAAGGCGGACCCGCAGACTCTCGCAACCATCCGGCGCGACCTCGGCCTCGATCAGCCATTAGTGGTCCAGTACGTGCGGTACGTGCAGCGCCTCGCGCATGGCGATTTCGGCCGCTCGTACCTGACGCGGCGGAACGTCCTCGATGCGATCCTCGATCGACTCCCCGCCACAGCATACCTGGCGTCGACCAGCTTTGCCTTGGCGGCTCTGATCGGCATCGTGTTGGGCTGTGTGACCGCGACACGACGCGGGTCTGCGATGGATCTTGCCGTGCTGGTTGCGTCGCTCGTGGCGCTGTCTCTGCCGGTGTTCTGGGTCGGGATGCTGTTACTCTACTTCGTGGCATACCGGCTCCAGCTGTTGCCCCTTGGCGGGTATGGAAGGCCGAACGTCGTGCTGCCTGCGTGTACCCTTGCGTTGGGCGGCGCTGCTTATTACGCCCGGCTGCTCCATACGAACATGCGCGCAGTGCTGAACGAGGACTACATTCGGACCGCGCACGCGAAGGGGCTGTCCCCGCTGCGCGTTTATGGCAAACACGCGCTGCGGAACGCGCTGATGCCGCTCACCACTCTTCTCGGGCTGGACTTCGCCGCCCTGATGGGTGGCGTGGTGCTGACTGAAACCGTGTTCAACTGGCCGGGGCTAGGTCGGCTCGCGGTCGAAGCAGTGTTCAACCAGGACATACCCATCATCATGGGCACGGTCCTGTTCAGTGCCATGCTCGTCGTCGGTGCAAACATCGTCGTCGACTTCCTCTACCGCTTGATCGATCCGCGGATTCGCTACCGGCAGCGATGAGCTGGGCGCAAGCCGATTGCAGAACCGTGACCAGGGTCAGGGTGCACTGATGAGAGAAGCAGGGCAGGGGAGCCAGCGCTCGCTGGCATGGGTCGGGGGTGGCATGGTCGTGCTCTTGGCCGTGGTGGCGCTTGTAGCGCCGTGGTTGGCCCCGTTTGATCCGCTGAAGGCGGTGGCTGATAGCTTCGGAAGCCCGTTCGCACCGCAGCGAGCGTTTTGGCTGGGCACCGATGAACTCGGACGCGATGTCCTCAGCCGCCTGCTCTACGGTGCCCGCGTTTCGCTGCTGGTGGCGGTGGTCGCCACCAGCCTCACCGTCGTCATCGGCGTCAGCATCGGCGTGTGCGCGGGATATTTTGGTGGCTGGGTCGATACCGTCCTGATGCGTCTGACCGACGTCTTTCTCTCCTTTCCCGCGCTGCTGTTGGCGATCGCCCTGGCAGCGCTGTTTCAACCGGGTCTCACGGCGATCTTCGTGGTCATCGCGGTGGTAAGCTGGACGGGTGTGGCGCGTACGGTCCGTGCCGAGGTGCTTTCACTGCGCGAGCGTGACTACGTGGCAGCGGCGCGGGCGCTAGGCGCTGCGCCGCTGCACCTCATCGCGTTTCACGTCCTGCCGAACGCCCTGCCGACGATTCTCGTCATGGGCGCGCTCAGCACGTCGAACACGGTGCTGCTGGACGCTGGCCTCAGCTACCTAGGCCTGGGCGTGCCGGTGCCGACGCCGAGCTGGGGCAGAATGATCAGCGACAGCCAAACCTATTACCGGGTGGCGCCATGGTTGATGCTCTTTCCCGGCCTGGCCATCGTCTATGCGGTCATAGCGTTCAACTTCCTGGGGTACGGTCTATTGGCGCTCAGTGGCCGGCACGATCAGCGGGTATGAGATCCCGCATTGTCGCCGGGCTCCTTCTCCTGACGCTACTCGGCTGCCGCTCATCGTCGGGCAGCAGCGGAGTCGCGCTGATACCGTACCTCCGGCTGGCCGGTCAGGACGATGTGCCTACGCTCGATCCGGCCCGTGGGTACGACACGTCCTCGTGGCAATTCGAGGAGATGCTGTTCAACACCCTCGTCGACTATGACGCCCGCGGGCGTCTCATTCAGGAACTGGCCACCGACTGGGAGGTGTCAGCTGATCAGCGGGCGTACACATTTCACCTCCGGGCCGGCGTGCGCTTTACCAACGGCCGCCCCGTGAGCGCCGCCGACGTACGTTATTCGATCGAGCGGGTACTCGATCCCCGCACCGGGTCGCAGGGCGCCGAGTTCTTTCGCAATATTGCTGGAGCTGATGCGTGTGCCAGCGGACCGTGCCGTGTCACAGGTATCGAGACCCCTGATGCGCATACGGTGCGCTTCCATCTGCGTGACTTCGATCCGCTGTTTTTGCACAAGCTCGCGATGCCCTTCGCGGCCGCGGTGCCGTCCGAGGAAGTGGCGCGGTGGGGTGAGGACTTCGCGCGGCACCCGGTGGGAAGCGGGCCGTTCATGCTGAAAGAGTGGGTCCCGGGGCAGCACCTGCTGCTGGTTCGGAATCCGCACTACTTCGTCGCCGGAGTGCCGCGCCTCGCAGGCGTGCTGCGGCTCGTCGGCGTCAATGATGATCTGGCCTGGCTGAAATACGCCTCAGGCCAGCTTGATGTCTCCAGCATTCCCCCTGCGGAGTTTCCCCGTGTCATCCGTGACCCCCGTTATCAACCGCTCTTGCGTCACGTTACCACCATGAGAACCAGCTATCTTGGAATGAATTGCCGCATGGCCCCATTCAACGACCGGCGTGTGCGGCAGGCGATGAACGTCGCCATCGACAAGCACAAGCTGCTGCGCTTGATCAACAACCGTGGCGTCGTTGCCAAGGGCTTCCTGCCGCCGAACATGCCTGGCTACAACCCGCGGGTTCCCGGCTATCCTTTCGATCCAGCACGCGCGCGCCAGCTGCTGGCAGCGGCCGGGTATCCCAATGGCTTCACCACCACGCTCTGGGTTCGATCCGATGCAACGGCGCTGCGACTGGCACAGGCGGTGCAACAGGATTTGGCGGAGGTCAAGGTGCGCTGCCGTATCAAGGCAATCGCCTGGGGACCATTTCTGCAAGCTGTCCGGACCCCGGATCTGGTCCCGTTCTTCTCGCTCGGGTGGGAGGCGGACTTTCCGGACCCAAGCAACTTCCTGGAAGTGTTGCTGCATTCCAAATACATCGGCTCGAACAACAACACCAACTACCACAATCCGGTGGTGGATGACCTACTCGATACGGCGGCACGCACCGTAGATCCCCAGACGCGCCTGCAGCTGCTGCGGCGCGCCGAGCTAGTGGCCGTTGCGGATGCCCCGTGGGTGTTTCTGTACCACCCGGTCTCCTATGTCATCGTGCACCCGCGCGTCCGTGACTTCCAGCTCCATCCACTGAGACCCGCGCGTTTCGAGCGGGTGTGGCTGGCAGGTACCGCCCGCCAGCCACACGCGGTGGAGGGCGTTACCGTGCCCGCGTCGCCTGCGGCTGCACCTGCTGGGCCCGCATCCTGAAGATGAGATCCGTCACACGGCTCGCGATCTTGAGTTTGGCCGCCAACGCCTCGGTCCGGCGGTGCTCGTCGTCGAGGCGTGCACGGAGCGCGGTGTTCTCCGACCGGATCGAGCGCAGCTCGCCGTCTTCCGGCGCGCTAGGTGTAAGCGACGCTGTTGCTGCGGCGGCCGCTGCAACAGCCCGAGCGCCGGCGAGTTCCTGTTCGAGCTCTGCTGTGCGTTTCTGGCTGGCGGCGAGGCTCTGCTTGAAGCTGGCAACCACGGCGTCCTTTTCCGCCTGCAGACTCTTGAGACGCGCCTGTAGCTCGCTGCTGGAAGACGTTGCATCCTGCACGCGCGCCGCAGCCTGGCGCTCCCGCTCCTGTAGGACGCGCAGCTCCTGTGCCAAACGGGCTCGTGCCGCCCGCTCCGTTCCGAGCGCCCGCCGGAGGTCAGCAATCTCCAGCTTGGCTGCAGCGAGCTCGCTTGCAGCGCTGCCAGTGTCGCCGTAGGCGGACGACGCCGTCTCCGCCTTGAGGCGCGCCAGTTCGCTTTCAGCCGCCTGGCGACGCTGTTGTTCATGCACCAGCTGTGCGCGCACAGCAGCAAGCACACGAGCCCTCTGTGCATCCACTGCCGGCCGAGCTGGGCCGGTGCGGAAGGTGCAAAACCCACCGGCACCAGCCTGAAC
>JBHHYR010000166.1:0-8470 GCA_046757585.1 Binatia bacterium
TCCGGCAACGACTGAGAAATCAACCAGGAACGTGATGCCGTCCAAGCCGGGGGCGCGGTAGACCGTCACGCCGGAGCACGGCGGCCCGGCGAAGATCTTTTGGTGCTCAGGCGCCTTGAGGTGAAAGTTCCGCGTGTCACCATAATCCACCCATAAGATCTCACCGCACCGGTAAAGGCGGCTCGTGTTGGCCACCAGCGTCTCAATGGCGGGACAGGCGAAGTAGGGCCTGAACCTGACACCCGGCTGGTAGAATTCTGGATAGTATCGCCGCACGAACCGGTGCAGCGGGGCGACGACATCGATCGGCAGCGCAACTTCTTCAAAGGCAACGGACCTACGTAGTCGCTCATCCGCTAGCACTGCCGCCAACCGGTGGCGCGGAATCCTTCCCTGTGCATCACACGTACTGGGCAGAGGCGCCATCCGCGGAATGGCCGCGCCGCGGCGTTTCAGCCGAGGAACGACAAAGACAGCACCGGGTCGCCCGTCAGGCAGCTGCACGACCTTGTGATGAGCGAGACAGTCGAGCACCTCGTTGGCGAACACCATTCCCACGGCAGTGAAAGGTACGCCGCCGGGCACCGCCCGTTGCGCGAGGTCGGCTCTCGTCCACGCCACCTTGTCGGAGAGGGCACCCATCTGCTCCTGCTGTCGCGCAATCAACGCCCGGCTGCGCTCAACAATCCGGTAGCGCAGTGCGCTGGCGAACGGTCTCCACGCCCCCTCGCGGCGCGCTCGTGCCGTCACCCGGACCAGGACGTCCCGGCACAGCTGGCCGTTCCCGGCACCGAGCTCGCAAATTTCGAAGGCTTCGGGCTCCCCCGCCCGCCGCCAGAACCGGTAGCCGTACTGCGCCAGCATGTGGCCAAAGATTGGTGACAACGCCAGGGGAAAGGTGTCGTAGTGCCCCCCCTCACCGAAACGTACCCTGCCCGTGCTATAGTACCCCGACGCCGGATGAAATAACGCGTCATCGACAAAGTCGCGGAACGATGGAAAGAGACTGGCCACGCGCCGGCTCTCTCCGCGTGCCACTGTCGTAAGACGCTGGCCACTCATGGCAACGGCGGCTCCCTACAAAGCCGCCTTCAACGTCCGACACTGAGCCGCGCCCACCACGCGCCCAGGGCGTACGTTGCACACGCCAGCAAGAATCCCAACACTAACGAGGCGGCGATCACCGCCACGGCCGTCGCCAGAGCCTCCGCGCTGTGTAGCTGAAGCGTCTCGGGACGGTACCAGAGGGTGCTGATAGTCTGCAGGGCATCGTCGGAACGGAGGATTACGAAAGGGACGCCCTCGCCTGCACCCTGCAAGCTCGCGAAGGCGCGGGTCACAAGGATCGAGCCCATCTCATAGTAATCCCCAATCAAGCAATAGAACGGCGCCAGCGCGACAACGACCGCGGTTCCGAACAGGAGCGGTCTCCTGTGTCCAGCGCACGCCTGCAGTAGGGGAACGCCAACTAGAATCGTCAAGAGAAACGGCATGGCATCCGTCGCCAGATAGATGAGGTCGGAGCCGTGCGTATCAAAGCCCGAGAGCCGGCCTGCATATGTACCCCCGGATACGACGAACGGCAGGAGCTGCGCGAAGATCGCCCCGCCGTACTCCGGCGCAATCTGAAGCTCTGTGACTGTCCCCCCGGTGAGCCAGCAGGCCAGAGCATGCAGCAGCTCGTGCAGGGGCACGTAAGCCCACCACGTCGCGACTGTCCCACTTATGATCAACAGCGCCGCCCGCACCGGGCGCTCCGCACGCACGAGCTGCGCATCTACAGCCGCTGTCAGGTCGTGAAGAGGCCGAACGAATAGTGGTACGCAGCAATACAGGAGCTCGTTCGCATGCGAGCAAGAGAGGCGCATGGCACCTGCCTTATCTAGCGGATTTCCGTGCGCCGTACGGTCGGCAGGATTTGCGCGCAGCGCGGGTGAACCCCGCGCACGGCCGTGCGGCCTGGAGCACGAACTATCCGACGCAGAAGAATCTGTCGCAACTCCTCCATGTTAGCAGCCGTGCAGAGGCGCGCTACGAACGCGGTGACAGACTTACCCCTGCCGCCCACTGGCTGCTGCGTGTGCGAGCGAGGCACGCGGTCGCTGGCACGCTTCTTCCTTTCGTGTCCGGCAACAAGTGCTCACCGCGCGCAGTCAACCGCGGGACTGCTCGGGAGTGACGCAACTGAACGAAGATGAAAGGAGACAAACGATGTATCATGGCACGAGACACCCCCATCGGTTGTATGGTGTGATCGTCGCTGCGGCGGCGATCTTGTTCACAAGCGCACTGGCAACCGCCCAAGGAACGGCGGATCCGACCCTAGCACTGCGGCAGGCGATCGAGAACAACCCCGCAACCCCAGGGGTCGATACGGCTCTGGTCTTCACGAACCTCGGCCGGACCGCCTCCAAAGTCAAAATGGAGGCCTACGATTCCGACGGGAACCCCGCAGGAAGCAAGCAGCTCGATGTTCCGGCGAACGGCATTGCGTATGTCTTCGCGTCCGGTTTCGCAGACCCCACCACCACTGATCACTTTGTCGGCAAGGTGGAGGCAACCGGCAGAGGACACTTGACCGGAACGGCGGTCCTGGTTGGTGACCTGGTCACCGATCTCCCTGTGATCGTCAAGGTTCGGCGGTTACGGACCAACGCGGCGCTGTCGGCGAGCGGCGCCACGAAAGCGCTTGCGACTCGGATCACCTTCCCCCTCGTCGCGGCCTATTAGCCGCGGCACCTCCCGGCAGCACCGGTGCGAGCCCCAGCTCGTGCCGGTGCTGCTGGTCCCGTTGCGGTTCACCTGCAATGTCCGTCCTTGGAGCCACTGAACGTTCACCGCGGGACCTGGTACCCCCCGGGAACGCCGCGAGCTGACAGCACGATCTCCCACAGCTGGGTGCTGCGTGCCCGAAATCCCCCCGCACATGACAGCAAATAGTACTTCCACATGCGGTAGAAGCGCTCGTCGTAACGTCCCCGTAATTCCTGCCAACCGGCATCGAAGTTCCGGAACCATTGCATCAGAGTCTTGTCGTAGTGCGCACTGAAGTTTTGCCAGTCTTCCAAAACGAACACACCCTCTATCGCGGCACCTATCTGTTGCACGGACGGAAGCATCGAGTTGGGAAAAATGTAGCGTCCAATCCATGGATCGGTCGCCGCCACGGAGCGATTACCGCCGATACTGCGGAGCAGGAAAAGCCCGTCATCGGTCAAGTGTCGCCGGACGATGCGCATGAAGGTGGCGTAATTCTTACACCCCACGTGTTCGAACATGCCCAGGGAAAGAATCCGGTCAAAGGTTCCCTGCACATCACGGTAGTCCTGCAAGAGGATTTCGACCGGCAGGCCCTGGCAGAGCTGCCTTCCGAAGCGCACCTGTTCTTCCGACACCGTTATGCCCACCACGTCGACTCCGTACCGCTCTGCAGCAAACTTTGCGGTTCCTCCCCACCCGCAGCCGACGTCCAGGACGCGCATGCCCGGCTGCAGCCCCAGTGTCCGGCAGACCAGATCGAGCTTCGCCACCTGTGCCTCATCGAGAGTCGACGCATTGTCCCAATATGCGCATGTGTAGATGAGCCGCTGGTCAAGCATCCGCCGATAGAGCTCGTTGCCAATATCGTAATGGTGCCGCCCGATCTGAAAGGCACGGGAAGTTCGTTGGAGGTTGAAAAGCTTCGCCTTCAGAACCGGGAACGGCGCGCTCCACGGGTTGACCCGCGTGTCGAGGCCCGCGCGTAGTATTCTGTGGAAGAATTCATCCAGCTGATCGCAATCCCACCAGCCATCCATGTACGATTCTCCCAACCCCAAGGAGCCCTGCGTCAGCACCCTCGCGTAGAGTCGGCCATCGTGGATCGTGATATCCCACGGCCGATGCCCGTCGATCTCGACGTCGGCAAGCGACAACAGGCGTTCCACCATGCCGCGCAAGCCCTTGCGCCCCGCTTTTCGGTGCGCCCGTTTCGCTCCCATGTTCGAAAGTGCCATACTCGGCCTGCGGATGTAGATCGTCTAGCGCCAAACGCACGGTCAACCAATCGCTCCCTTTTCCTTCAGCGCCCCGATGTCGTCCCACGTGTACCCGTGTTCCAGCAGCACCTCCTCAGTGTGTTCACCGAGTTCAGGGGCCGCCCTTCGAACGCTGCTCGGCGTGGCGCTGAACTCGATCGGGCTTTTGACGATTTCAATTTCTTCGCCGCTACGGTGGGGTACCCTTGCAAACGCCTCTAACGCCCGAGCTTGCGGGTCGTGCGCCACATCGGCGATGCCTTGCACCGGCCCCCACACAAGGTCGAACCGGTCGAATCGCTCAGCCCATTCCGCCCGTATCTTGGTGGCGAAGATCGCGTCGAGCAATCCGATCAGTTCGCTGCTGTGCTCGGCACGCGTGAACACGGTCGCGTAACGCTCGTCAGCGGTCAGGTCGTGGCGGTCAATGGCTTCGCAGAATCTCGTCCAGTACCGATCCGGCTGCAACATGACAAGGTGAAACCACTTGTCGTCCTTGGCCTTGTAATGGTTCCAGAGCGGGTTGGGCACCGCCCGGCCAGTTGGGGTTGCCGCCAAGCCGGTCAGCAAGTACGTTTGGATGTCTGTCGCCATCATCCACAAGCCGGCGTGGAACAGGGAAAGATGGATTTCCTGCCCTTCGCCGGTGCGTTCGCGGTGATAGAGAGCCGCGGCGACGGCCCCTGCCAGCGACAGAGCCGCGGGATGGTCACCCATCGCCGGGCGCTGGGAAGGCGGCGGCCCCTCCGGTTCCCCCAGCGTCGCCATTGCACCCGCCCGTGCCCAGAAGGCGGCATAATCGAACGCGGGGCGGTCCTTCTCCGGCCCGCGCGTACCGTACCCGCTCAGGCCGGCGTAGATGAGGCGCGGATTATCCGCGCGCACGTCCTCGTACCCCAGGCCAACGCGTTTGAGCGCCGCTCCACGTACGTTGGTGACGAACACGTCTGCGTCTCGGAGAAGGCAGCGAACAACCGCGCGCCCCTCTGCTGTCTGGACGTTCACCGCAACGCTTCGCTTGTTCCGATTATCGAGTTCGAGCGAGGGATTCACCGGCAGCTCGACCGTGACACCCAACGCCATCAGCGCACGGACCGGGTCGCCGCCGGCCGGGTTTTCGATCTTGATCACTTCCGCACCCCAATCGCCCAACACAGCCGCTGCCGATGGTCCAGCCACCCATATCCCCATCTCAATGACCTTCAAGCCTTTCAACGGCCCGCACTTCCCGTCTTCTGCAATCTTCTCCATCCGATGACTCCTAATCGATATCAGCGCTGGTGCAACCCCTGCCCCGCTGGCGTCTCCGACATCCGTTACCGGCAGCCCCCTCGGGCACTTTCTCACATGAGCACCCACCTTGAACACGGCAAGCCTGCAGCCCCGCCGGAGCGTCTCACCGTACAGGCTCGTACACCGTCACCTTTCACACCATCACAGTCAATCTGGAGTGCTACAGACGCGCCCGCAGGCGGTAGCGCGGCGTGTATGGCATGTCGCATGCTCCACGCGAATGCCCATGCCACGTCTGAGTCTCAATAAGGTGCCAAAAGCGGCAGCTCAGTCCGCGCACGCGCTGGCGGTGCTCGGGCTGCTCGGCGCCATTTCTACTGCGCTCGCACTTGCCATCGAGCCGACACCGGCGCTAGCCGGAGTACCCGCCGGAATATCCGAGTATTACGTGCCCGGGGCTACGCAGCAGCTGTGGGACATCTTTAAGAACCTGGACGATGCACCCACCCTGGATCCGTCTCAAGGCATGCACAACGTGACCTCCATTACCGGCGCCACCGACAACACCACCGTCTATTATGATCACTGGGAGAATGGCTACAACCTGGATCCCAACAACCCGGCCGCCACGGCAGACGAGACCTTCGTGATCAACCGCGGGCAGGTGCAGCGGCTCGAGAGTAGCAACATTCCCGTCAGCCCGCGCGGCAGCGGCACCTTGCCCGCGTGTACGTGATCGTCCAATCCACGGCTGACGCTACCACAGTACAGATCGATGATCCCAAATCGCCCGGCACCGAAGTGAGCACGGTGCTGAGTCGGGGAGCCACCACCGAACTGTTCAGCATCGATGCCGGTACAACCGTAACCGCGACAAATCATTGTCGGCCAATTCCACAGCGGAGGAGCCTCAGAGGCCCGCGGCTTCAGCGCCGTGCCATCCAGCATCTGGGACACCCAATACTACAGTCCAGTGAGCTTCGCGTTGGGCAATACCGATCTCTACGTCTACAACCCAAACACCGCAGACATCACCATCAACTTCGAGGACACCGTGGGGGCCGGCAGCTTTACCGTCCCCGCCAACGGGACCCTCGCGTACTCGGACGGTGCCGGGCGCTTCGTGCCGGCGAACTCCGGCGTGTCTCTTTCCTCGAATCAGACCTTTTGGGGCATCGGATCCGGCGACACCGAGAGCGTCAGCTACGACTGGGGCTATAGCCTCATCCCTGCGTCGCAGCTGACGGACGAATTCTTCCTGGGGTGGGCGCCGGGCACCAATCAGGCGGCCCCGACCAGCAATGGCTCGCCGGTCTTTGTCACCCCAGTCCAAGACGATACCGAGGTCTTCGTCGATTTCAGTCCCACCGATGGGCTGATCGACGCGACCTTCACACTCAACCGCCTGCAGGCACAGAAGATCTTTGATCCCGACAACGACAACACCGGGATGCACATCTCCGCAAGCGCCCCGCTCGCCGTGGCATGGGGCGAGGATCCGGACACCGCTTCGGCCGGTAATCCTTTCCTCGACATGGGTTACACTGGCGTCCCATTGCAAGCCGCCTTCGCAGACCTAGTTCTCGACTTGCAGAAGTCAGCCAACCCCGCTGTGTTGCCGCCCGGCGCTGGCCAGGTTTCCGTGTTCACGCTGGCTGCCACTGCCCATAGCTTGAGTGTGGATAGCGTGGATGTTCTCGACACCCTGCCACCGGGATGGGTGTACGTGGGTGGCAGCACCACGATCACGCCGCCCACGGGCCCGCCCGTTAGTGGTCCCACGGCAGATCCAGTGATCTTTGATCATGCAAGCAACTTCTATCGAGACGAACTCACCCAGGTGAGCTACACGGGCAGCAACGGACCGCTAAATTGGGCTTCCCAGCCATGGACCGAGATCGGGGAAGGCGACGGCGCAAGCACCGGGCGGGTCCGCGTTCAGACCGACAAAGGCGATAATAGCATCGCGCTGCGAGGGGGAAGCGGTGGCCTGCGGGGAATCAGCCGCCAAGCCGACCTCACCGGATGGACCAACGCCACGCTCACGTTCGAGTATCGCAGGGCGAATCTGGAGGGCAGTGACACGGTGACCCTCGACATCTCGAAAGACGGCGGCGTGAGCTTCACAACCCTGGCCAATTTCGGCCCAACGAACCACAGTACCTATCGAAGCGCGAGCTTTGGGGTTGACGGCTACATCTCTAATCAGACCGTGATTCGGTTTCGCACCACGAGCCAGTTCGGTGGAGGCAATGACCGGTTCTTTCTGGACAATGTGCAGATAGCCGGAAGCGGCGTGGGGCTCACGTGGGACTTGAACCAGAACATGAAACCCAATCAGACGCTGCTGGTGTCCTTTCAGGGCCAGACGACCGCCGCGGCATCTTCGGGGAACAACCGCAACCGCGGCAAAGCAAGAGGTACGCGGACCGTGAACGGTGCTCTGCAGACCTTCGAAGCCCTCGATGACGCGACGGTGTTCATTGCTGCGCTGACCATCGACAAGGATACGAGCACGCCTACCGTTGCGCCGGGCGGCGTAGCCAGTTACACGATTGCGTTGGTCAACGGCAGCGCATCGCCCATCACCAACGTGACGGCCGCCGATACGCTTCCGCCAGGTTTTACCTTCGCTAATGGTAGCGTTACCGAGACCAACGCCACCCGGACCAGCGTCACCAACCCGAGTTCCGGAGCCAACAGCCTCACCTGGGGCACCTGGGACATCAATCCCGGCGGGCAAGTGCTCATCAGCTTCGACGTCGACGTGGCCTCCACCGTACCAGCCGGTACCTACGACAACACTGCACAGGCCACGAGCACGCAGACGGGCACAATCGACGACGCCGGCACAGCGGCTCAGGATGCCGACACGCCGGCAGGTGCTGATCCCGAGAACGACGAAGACGTCACGGTGTCGAGCAATACACCCACCCCTTCGCCGACGACGACACCGACCCAGACGCCCACCAACACACCAACACCTTCCTCGACGAAGACGCCGACGCATAGTCCGACTGCCAGCCCTACGCGGACCCCGACCGCCACGCCAACGCCGACGGACGTCCCAACCCAGACGCCCACCAACACGCCGACTCGTACGCCAACACGCACACCTACCAATACGCCAACTCATACACGGACGTTCACACCAACTCACACGGCGACGCCAACCCCGAGTTCAACGCCGACTGCGACACAGACGCTGTCCCCAACGCCGA
>JBHHYR010000167.1:0-8434 GCA_046757585.1 Binatia bacterium
GTGCAGCTTCACCGTCACCCGCATCGGCCGTCACTCCGGCTGGCGCCTAGCCATGGTGGGCGGCGGTGCGCACCGCGGCGGCGTAGGTATACTGCGGGTGGCCGTGGCCGGCGACCTCCTGCCGCTTCGCGCGCCGCTTGATCAGGCCCTGGAGCACACCCATCTCCGCAACGCCCTGCGCCTCACCAAGGTACATCGCGCCAACGAGCTGGCCGTTGCGGCCGACGACCACCTTGCGGTACGCGCTCGCTCTTCCTGCACCGAGTAGTTCGACGTCGTCCGTCGGATCTTCCTTGAAGCGTCCCACTTGGGCCAGCGTGACACCGAACAGCTCGACCACATTCATCCCGAGACTACCCGGATACGTGACTCTAGCACCCGCCATGGCGGCGCCGGCCACCCGGCCCTGATCGACCGCGGCCGGCCAAATCGCGTGGATGGCCCGGTCAGGGGAGAGGAAGTCCGGCGCTTCGGCCACGTCCCCGGCTGCATAGATGTTTGCGCAATTGGTGCGCAAGCACTCATCGGTCAGGATCCCCGTACCCACTTTACACGGTCCACCGGCCACGCAGCTCACATTCGGCTTCACGCCGGCCGCGACGGCGACCAGGTCGGTCAGGAGGGTCGTGCCGCCAGCCAACGTTACCGCCACCCGCCCGTTCTTGCGGGCCACGGCGTCGACGCGCGCGCCGAGGCGGAGCGTGACCCCTTCGTCCTGCACCGCCTGTCTGAAGCGCTTGCCACCTTCCACGTCGAGCAGTTGCGGCAGGAGCTGCGGGGTCATCTCCACGATCGTCAAGCGGAGCTTCAGCTTCCGCAAGGCTTCGGCGATCAACATACCAATGAATCCGCCGCCAATGACAATAGCGGTGTGTGCGGCCTGTGCCGCCGCTTTCATGCGCTTGGCGTCGTCCAGGGTCCACAGATAGTGCGGGGTGATGGTATCGAGCCCACGGATCGCCGGGGTCACACACACCGAGCCGGTGCCAACGAGCAGCTTGCGGTAGCGGACCTTGCGGCCGTCGGCCAGGATGACCTGTTCGGCACCGGCGTCGATGCCCCGCACGGTGGCGCCGTCGAGCAGCTCGACGCCTTGTGTCCGGTACGCCGCGGGTTGGCGGATGAGCAAGTCGTCGAGCGCCATCTCCCCGGCGACATAGTATGGCAGTGCGACGCGCGAGTACGCCGGCCCGGGTTCGCGGTTGATGACGGCGATGCTGCCTGTCCGGTCGTAGCGGCGAATCCCGTCGATCGCGGCCAGCGTTGCAGCGCTATTGCCGATCAGGACGTAGTGTGCCTCCATGGGCGCGTTCGGGCCCGCTACGGGGTCGGCCGTGGCGACTGCCCGAGGAGCGACGTCTGGATCGTGGCGGCGTAGATTTTCTGGCTGGCCGTGGCAGCCGTCTCCACCTCCGCGTATTCCAGGGCCTGAGGCGTACAGAAGGCCACACACTGCGGGCCCCCGGCGACGTCGCGGCACAGATCGCAGTTCTGGGCCACGCCGGTCTGCGGCTGGAAGCCCATCACCCCAAACGGACAGGCCAGCAGGCACATCTTGCAGCCAATGCAGCGGTCCTCGTGGACGAGAACCTGGCCGTCCGGCTCCGTCTGGATTGCCACCGTCGGGCACACCGTGGCACAGGGAGCATCGGCGCAGTGCACGCAGGTCATCGGCAGGTAGAATTGCTCGTCATAGAAGTCGTTGACGCGAATCCTCGAGCGTGCAGGGTTGAAGATCCCGTCGTGTGCGAACGAGCACGCCAGTTCGCAGTCGCGGCACGCGGTGCACTTGTCCTGATGCACAATGATCTGCTTCACGTCTCTCTCCTTCCCCCGCCTCGGGCCGCCGCCACGGCGGCCAACACGGCTGTGTCGTGCAGACGTCGCTGCCAGACGCGGGCAAGCCGATCAGGACGGGGCGTGCTGCGCCACGCTGGAGGCCGGGGTGGCTGCGGCACGCAGGCCACAGAACTCCTCGTAGTCAATCAGCTTGGTCACGGTCGGGTGCACCCCGCAAACCGGGCACTGTGGATCCTTGCGCAGCTTATGGATGCGCACCTCCATGCTCAGGGTGTCGAAGTACACCATGCGCCCGATCAGCGGCTTGCCAACGTCCAGAATCAGCTTGATCGTTTCGAGCGCCTGAACACAGCCAATCAGGCCCGGCAGGACACCCAGCACGCCCGCTTCCGCGCAGCTGGGCGCCGCCCCAGGGGGAGGGGGTTCCGGAAACAGGCACCGATAGCAGGGGCCTTTCGCGGGATGGAACACGGCCGCTTGCCCTTCGAACTGAAAGATACTGCCGTGCACATTGGGCTTACCGGCCATCACGCACGCGTCGTTGACCAGATAGCGGGTGGGGAAATTATCGCATCCGTCGACGATCACGTCGTAATCCTGAATGATGCGCATGATGTTCTCTGACGACAGGCGCTCCTGGTAGCCGATGACGTTGACGTCCGGGTTGAGCGCCTGCAGTGTCTTGCGAGCGGAGTCGACCTTCGGGGAACCGATCCGCTCGTTCGTGTGCAGAATTTGGCGCTGCAAGTTACTCAAGTCGACCACGTCGTGGTCGACCACGCCCAGCGTACCGACGCCTGCTGCAGCGAGGTAGTAGGCGCTAGGCGAGCCGAGGCCACCGGCACCGACCAGCAGCACCTTGGCATCGAGCAGCTTCGCCTGCCCCGCTTCGCCCACTTCGGGCAGCATGAAGTGGCGGCTGTAGCGGGTCAGCTGCTCGGGGGTGAACTGCCGGTCCTGCTTCCAGGCGTAGCCCGCGCCTTTCCACGCGGCGAAGCCGCCGCGCATGGAGATGACGTTCCGATAGCCCATGTCCTTGAGCTGCTTGGCAGCCAGCAACGAGCGCGTCCCGCCAGCGCAATACGCCACGATGGGTTTCGCCTTGTCAGGAATCACCTGCTCGACGCGCATTTCGAGGAAACCGCGTGGTAGGGAGAGTGCACCATCCAGGTGCCCCTCGCGGTATTCCTCCTTCTCTCGCACGTCGAGGAGGACATAATCGCTCCCGTTACCAAGGTGCTCCTTGACCTGGTCGGTGCTCCATTCGGGCACCTCGCGCCGAGATTCATCCAGCAGATCCTTGAACGTCTTCGCCATGACGCTACCTCCGTGAACACCCGGCCGGGACCGGTTGCATGTCCGCATCGGCATGCAGGTAGCCAGCCCGCCGAGCTCCTGACATCGTTCTCCGCTCACTCATGTCTATAGCGCCCGGCCGACCGGGAGTCCAACACCCCGCCGGCCGTGGCAGGGCCGCCGCCTTAGTGGTGGCGGTCCAGCACCGACGGCTGCAGGCCGAGGCGTGACTCTTCCAGGTGGAACTCCATGATCTCGATCAACCGCTTCGCTCGGCCGGCGAGGGTCGTGGCGTCGAGCAACCCTTGCTTTTCCAAAGGCGGAATCTCGAGGGCATAGGAGAAGAAATTCACCAGGAGATCGTCAGACAACGAGCCATCATGCAGGACGCGATAGGCGGGAGTGGGGGGTTCGACCGCAAGAAAGCGCGTCAGCAAGTCGATCAGGGAGGCGCGGCACGCCTCGTCCAGGGTACCCGTTCGTCGCGACCGCCACGCCACCTCCGCCTGCCGATAGGGCTTGTCGAAGATGTGCCGGCGGATCGTGAATTCGCGCACCCCGTGCAGCAGGATGTTGAACTTCCCGTCGGGAAGCGCTTCGACGTTCGCAAGCTTCCCGGCACACCCGGTTGCGAAAATCTCGGGCCTCTCATGGTAGTGGTGGCGCCAGTCACCGCGCAGCAGCGCCATCCCGATGATTTCGGACCCCGCAGACGCCTCGCGGACCATGGCACGGTAGCGCGGCTCGAAGATGTGCAAGGGAAGAGGTACACCGGGGAACAGGACCACGTTCGGCAGTGGAAACACCGGGATGATTGCCGGGAAATCCATCGTTCTGGTGTCGCTACGGATGGCACGTTGCGCAAGCCCGTGCAAGGCTGTGCCGGGAGCGCCCGGACCGGTGCGCGGACTACCACCTGGCCGGGTCCCCGGAACATGGCGCCCGGCGGCAGCTGGGAGGCGCGACGTCGCGGGGAACGGCTTCGCCCCGCCCGTACCTTGACAAGTCGGATTTTGGCGTTTAAGCGAAGGGCATTGCAGGTTCCTTTGTCGGCGAACGAGCGTTGCCATGGAAGGCGGGGCAGCCCTCAGTGGCCAGAAACAGTAGAGGAGGCGCGATGTACTTTCTCGAAGGACTTTTCCGCTGGATCCACGTCGTGGCGGGTGTCTTGTGGATCGGGCTGTTGTACTTCTTCAACTGGGTGAACTCGTCGTTCGCCCCAACGATGGATGCAGAGACGAAGAAAAAGGTGATACCCGAGCTGATGCCGCGCACGTTGTTCTGGTTCCGCTGGGGTGCTGCCTTCACGTGGGTCACGGGCGTGCTCCTTCTCTTCCTCGTCTACTACTCGAACAGCAGCCTCCTGTTCCCAAGCGGGAACGGCTGGGGTGTGGGCGCCTTCATCATGGTAGCCGTGGTGTTCCTCGGGGTATTCGCCTACGACGTGCTGGTCAGCACCGTGCTCAAGGAGCCCACGGCGACCTTCGTGGGTGGCCTCGTCTTGTCGTGCATTCTCCTGTTCCTGCTCGACTACGTTGCCGGCTTCGGCTTCCGCGGCTATGCGATCCATCTCGGGGCGACGTTCGGCACCATCATGGCTTTCAACGTGTGGTTCCGCATCTGGCCGGCGCAGCAGAAGATCATCACCGCGATCAAGAACGGCGAGGCTCCCGACCCGGCTCTCGGAGCCGTCGCGGGCACGCGCTCGAAGCACAACACCTACATGTCGGTCCCGCTGATCTTCCTGATGCTCAGCCAGCATGAGACCTGGGCGGCCAGCCCGATCTACTTGACGATCATCGTGCTCATCGGGTGGGCGATCACCTACCACCTGTACGACCGGGCCAAGCGCGTCAAGGGCTTCTAGGCGCAGGACCGTACTGCAGCCGTACTGTCACCGTACCCTTGGGTGGCAGCGTGACGTGTTGTTCCCGCGTGCCCAACTTCTCGTGCCACGCGGCGACGACGTATGACCCGGGGGGGACCTGCCGCAGCGTGACCGATCCATCAGCTGGCGTGACGGCGAAATACGGGTTGGCCACCACCGCCAGGTACCCCCGCATCCACGGATGGATGTCGCACCCGATGGGGATCGCCACCTCTGGCCGGTCGCAGGACAAGGTGCGCGACGCCCCCTTGCGGCCGAGCATGAAGTTCCACGCCGGTACCACGTGAGGATGCGCGTGAATATTGTGCGCCGCCGAGTCGCTGTTGCGGAACTCCACCGGCTGCCCCACCATGGCGGCGGCGACGTGTGGGGCGTAGAGACATCCCTTCTGGTCGATGACGACTGGTGTGGCGGGTGGGGCGAACGCCCAATGCTCCAAGCCCTGCTTGATCCACACGACGGCGTTGGCCACCCGGCCCTCCTGCACCAGCAGTGACTGATCATAGGCGGGTGTCGGGTGTGCCGCGGCGCACCGTGGCGCACTGCGCATGTCAAACGCCTTCGGCGTAGGCACGGTTTCCGCGTACCGCACCTCGACCTGGATGCGTCCCGCTGTCGCAGGATTCACCGGTGTCGGCACGATCGCCTTTTCTGTCGGGGCGGACGAGCTGTGACACCCTGCGAGCAGGAGGCCGATACCCACCACGATGCCACGGCAAGCGGCCGCCTGTGCGTTGCGCGGTCTGCGGATCGTCATCGTGGGCCCCGCAGGTCAGGCTCCGCGCACAGAGGCGCGGTTGCCTTCCCGCGGACTGCTAGTCTTCCGTGCCGCGACGCATGCGGGGCACTGGCCATAGAAAGTGAGGGCGTGGGTCCGTACCGCGTAGCCGGCCTGGTCGAGCGCGGCACGCGCCGGCGGGGCGGCCGCACACTTGGCAGCGAGATCCGTGAGGGCACCACACTGCTCGCACAGGAAGTGGGCATGGTGTTCCACCCTGCCGTCGTAGCGTGCGGGACGATCCGCCAGTTGCACCAGCTGCAGGCGCTCTCGCGCGGCCAGCTTCTGCAGATTGCGGTACACGGTCCCCAAGCTGACGCGCGGCAACCAGCGGCGGACGCGCGCGTGCACCTCCTCAGCGGTGGGATGGTCGTCTGCCGCGCGCACAACCTCATAAACCGCCACCAGCTGGCGCGTGCGGCGCGGTTTCATACAGCCTCCAGGTCGCGCGCAAGCGATTCCCGGCTCGCCCCGCTGACAACGGCGGCATGGCGGTAGTTGGGATGATCGATCACGACTCGCACCGGCTGCGTGCCGCTGAGGAAGGCCTGGCGCGCCGGCTGCGCCAGGCGAAAGCGGACGTACTGCACCGCGCTCAGCTTATCCTCCTTGGTGCGCCCCGCTTCGAACTCGCCCCGGACAGTGAAACCGCCCCGGGACGGGTCGCCGATCTCGAGCCGCACCGCCTCATCGATCCCAATGAGGCGCACGAGCTCCTCGCGGATTCGCTCGCCTGCGGTGATCTCGATCAGCATCGTGGCACTGAGCTCGCCAGCGTCGGGAACCAGTGCGTTGTAGACGGCCATCTCCTCGCGTATACGGTCCAGGTCGACGATGTGTTCGGCCCGCAGCATCTCTTGGATCTGAAACAGCATCGTATCGTGATTCTCGAACACGAAGGTCACACGGTCCCCCACCGGGACTCGCCGGGCCTTCTTCATTCCAATGATGCGACGGCGGAATTCCGGCCGGTCGTGCTCGTAGCGCTCCAGGCCGACGATCTCGTCGAGCGCAACCTTCCTCATGCACGGCTCCGGGCCGAGCGGCGGCGGGCCGGGCCGAACCAGCCCGCCGCTCGCTGACTGTGCAGCAGTGTCCCTACGTGTTCAGGGCTTGCAGGCCCTTGCCAAAGCGACCAGCGTGGGACTTCTCGGCACGCGCCAGTGTCTCGAACCACTCGGCAATTTCCTCGAACCCCTCGCTGCGAGCCGTCTTCGCGAATCCGGGGTACATCTCCGTGTACTCGTAGGTCTCCCCTTCCACGGCGGACTTCAGGTTCTTTTCCGTATTGCCGATGGGCACTTCAGTCACCGGATCACCAACTTCCTTCAAAAAATCCAAATGACCGAAGGCGTGACCCGTCTCTGCCTCGGACGTGTCACGAAACAAGCCACCGATGTCCGTGTATCCCTCGATGTCCGCGCGGCGCGCGAAGTACAGGTAACGGCGGTTCGCTTGCGACTCGCCGGCGAACGCTGTCTTGAGGTTTTCGTGGGTCTTGGTGCCCTTCAGACTTTTGGCCATCTCGTGCTCCTCCTTATTGAGAATAGTTCCTGTTAATGTCCACCTACGCCGGACGGGCAGGTGCTGTCAACCCCCGGCGTCGCGACATGGAACAACGGTGCAGGCACGGGTTGCTGCTGTGCTGCTACAGGCCCAGTGTTTGCACGCTCGGGCGTTGGCGCAGGCGGTCGATCCAGGCAGTTACATTGTGCAGGCGCGGGTCCACCTCGACGCCGAGTTGCCCGAGGATCAAGGCGCGCGGCGCGAAGGCGACGTCCGCCAGTGAGAAGTCTCCCCCCAGGAACTGCTTTTCGCCCAGGTATCCTGCCACGCGCGCGAGCACCCGCGCCACCTCGCCCTGATAGCGCTGGAGTCGGTCGGCATCGCGTTCAGCTTGAGGTTTGCGCAGCTCAGCCAAGACGATGCCGGCTGGCGGCATGAAAGAGACGTCGCAAAAGTCTTCCAGCAGCCGGATCCGGGCGCGGCCGGCCGAGTCTTCGGGCATGAGCGGTGGATTGGGGTACTCATCGTCCAAGTATTCATTGATAATTGTTGAGTCGTAAACCACAACATCCTCGTCGACCAGGACCGGCACTTTGCCGTATGGATTCAGTTTGAGAAACTCGGGTGTTTTCTGCTCCCCCTTGGGCAGATCCACGGGAACGAGTTCAAATTCCAAGTCCTTTTCAGCCAGAACCACCCGCACTTTTTGACAGAAGGGGCACTCCGGGTAGTCATACAGTCTGATCATGGATTTCCTCCCCTTTTTGCCTTTACAGTCCCCAATCCATGCGTGAACATCGCAGAAAACCGCAGACGTGTCCACCGTCCCCGGGCAGCCGGCACTATCCGAATGGCACAGGAGCGGGCAGCGCTAGCCGCGCCACGACGGTCAGGCAACGTGTTGCCAGGCGTGGTACGAGCTGCGGACCAGCGGGCCCGATTCCACGTGCCGAAACCCAAGGCCTAGGGCCTGCTCCCGCAGCGCCGCAAACTCGGCCGGCGGCACATAGCGCTCGACCGGCAGGTGCGACGACGACGGCCGCAGGTATTGGCCAAGGGTAAGAATGTCACACCCGGCAGCGGCGATATCGGCGAACACAGCCAGCAGTTCCTCGCGCTGCTCGCCAAGGCCGAGCATCAGGCCGGTCTTGGTCAGCAAGCTGCGC
>JBHHYR010000168.1:0-8434 GCA_046757585.1 Binatia bacterium
AATGTCGACCGCCGGCAGCCAGGCACCGAATGAATCCTCGTCGCCGTGGCCGACGCGGCTTTCGAACAGACGGTTCATTCTGTCCTGCAGGGTGGTCAGCTCGGAAAATGGGTTCCATCTCACCATGGTCATGGTTTTTCCTCCTGTAGTGGGTCGATTTCTGTAAAATACTGAAAACAGAACATTTATACTCTTTTCTTCGGCCCGGAACATATTTTAAAATCTTAGTTCACTCATGTCAACTTATCGGTGGACGTCACGCCCGCTACGCCGCAACGTCAAGATCGGATACGCGACCAGCTGTCCGGGGCCGTGGAAGGTGACCCCACCTCCCCGTCCAACCCGGAACGCCGGCACACCCAGCAGGCGATCCGCCCCGCGCAGGTCCCCGGCGTCGGCACCACGCCCCAACGTGTAAACCGGCAGGTGTTCCAGCAGCAGCAAGTAGTCATCGGGATCGCCCGCCACCTTTCGCGCCAGCAGTGCTTGCTGCAACGCCAGCGCCTCTGAATACGCACACAAACCAAGCTCGCGAATCACCAGTTTCATCTTCACTGCCCAAGCTACTGAAAGAACACCCGCATCGCAATCGATGCGCAGCGGCCAGCTGGTAAACAAGAGACGGTCTGCCCGCACCTGGGGAAGGCGCGAGGCGGCGAGCGCTACCCCGCGCCAGGCGCAGCGTCGCACTCGACGTACACACGGGGATCGGGCGACACGGCGATCAGTACCCTCGGCGGTCTCGCCGAGTAAGTGCGCTATTGATCTATGCATACATACTATATTGACTTGAATTATGTCCTTATACTATATGTGTGTATACATCTATTGTCATGCTCTTCGGATCCCGATGCGTGTTGATCGTGCTGTGACGGCCTCGAGGCTTCAGACTCTGCTTCGATGGGTGCGGCCGGGACGGGCAGCGCCGGTATTCGTGGCACTGGTGCTGGTGAGTGCCGTGCTGGTACAGCGGCCGGGTGCGCAGGCTGCGCCGAACCGATCGACTCCGCCCTCCGATCCTGCACGCACGGCTGCGTTGGCCTTCCCCCACCAACGCGAAGTGGTACTGCTCGATGCAGAGACCCGTGCGACGCTGCTACGGGTTCCGACGCGCCACGTGCCGCGCGCCCTGGCCCTGGCAGCATCGGGACGCTGGCTCTTTGTGGGCAGCTATCGCACGGTCGAACGGATCGGGCTAGCTGGCGCCTTCGACCGTAGTGAGGTACGACTCCTTGGCGCTACGCAGATCGTGGCCGGGCCTGACGGCCAGCGCCTATACGGCACGCGCGTGCGCCCCGCTGGTGTGGCTGCCGTACGTTGGGGAGCAGCGCCCGTAGTCGATTGGACGGCGCGGCTTCCCCAGCGCCCCCGTGTTCTGGCCCTCGATCCGACGGGCGGAGTACTGGTCGCTGGCTATGGGCAGCGGCCCGGGCATCTCGCCTTTCTCGACACGGCCACCGGCAGCCTGCAACGTACGGTCACCGTTGCGAGTCGGCCCATGGCACTGGCCATCAGCCACG
Organism: Binatia bacterium; assembly: GCA_046757585.1. Taxonomy (GTDB): domain Bacteria; phylum Desulfobacterota; class Binatia; order HRBIN30; family HRBIN30; genus JBHHYR01. The sequence goes on from JBHHYR010000168.1 coordinate 1,521, forward strand.
ACAGCGGCACGGTCTACGCCCTCCTCCGCGACGGCTCACTCACGGCCTATACGGTCACGCGCGGGCAGCAGCTGGCTTCGCTGCGGGTGGGGCGACACCCCCGGGCGTTGGCCATTGCTCCGGACGACTCGCGCGTGTACGTCCTCGATCGCAGTACAAAGACGCTGATCGTGGTCGACCTCGCCACTGGGATGCCGTCGGGTACACTGCGAGTACCCGCGCGACCGTTTGATCTCGCATTGGCTCCGGACGGTTCGCGCCTCCTCATCTCCAGTGCACGGGCAATGACCTTGTGGTTCATCGATCCGGCCGGCCTCGAGGTGGCGGATACGCAATTTTTTACGCAGCGGCCCCGGCAAGTCGTCTTCGGGCCGGCGAGGCCAGCCGACACAACGACCCCGACACCCACGCGGTCGCGTATCCATCCGCACGGGCCACTACCGACCGGGACGCCGACAGCAGGCCCGCTCCCGCCCGGGGTCATTGCGGGTGAGATCTTCGATGACGCATCAGCCCTGCCACTGGGCGGCGCCCTCGTTCGCCTGCTCGCGCCCGGCGACGGGACGGCGCTCAGCGATGCGGACGGCCACTACGTCCTGCCGCTTGCGCCATTGGGCACGAGACCCGGTGGCCTTCTCGTTGCGTTGACGAAGGCAGGCCATACCCGTGCGCTGCGTCGCATCGTGACCGTGCCTGGCGCGGCCGCAGTGGCTCGCGATGCCCGGCTCACCCAGCTCGCACCGCCAGTCACAGTCGGGCCAGCGGGCGGTGTGGTGCGGACACCGTATCATGCTCGGGGTGGTCCCGTTAGCGTCGAGCTGCGCATTCCACCAGCTGCTCTGGCGGTGGACACGGGCATCCGCCTGACCGTCTTGAGCCCGCAGGGCCTCGTTGCACCTGTACCGCTCGGATGGAGCGTACTGCTGGGCATCGACGTGCAAGTACCCAGCACGCCCGAGGCGCCGATGACGTTACGCGTGCCACGAGCCTTGCTACCGCCTGCGATGTCGCTCCCAGTGACGACAGCGAGCTGGGACGAGGGGGCGCACCAATGGCGCGGCGGACCGGCGGTGACCATGGCTGGCGACGCATTGGAGATTCCCCTGGCACGTGCAGCGTCAGGCAGCAGCCAGCTTGCGTTGCTGGTGGCGGACACCGTTCCCGTGCAGCCTCCCGCCGCCGTACCGGGCATGCCTCTGCAGGGGGTCCTGCCCTTGCAGTCCCTTGGCGAGGCAGCCGTTGTGGTTACCAACCCGCCGGCCATCCTCAGTGGAACTGGCGGCTCCGCCCAGGTAGCAACCCAGGTGCAAGCACTGTCACCGTTACCGAGTGGGACGCGCCTGGAGGCCCGGCTGAGCGAGCAATACGCGTTGCGCGACGGGCAACGGATCACGGGACGCGTGTCGCGACAGGATCTCGCGGGTTACCAGGTCAGCGTGGGAATTCCCGCGACCACAAGCGACGCGACCGTGCTTGGAGCCTCCTTCCGGCTACGACCGAGCCGAACCTTCGCCATTTCCGAACTGCTGCAAGGGCGTGTCACCATCGAGACACTGCTGCCCGAAGCAGCGGAAAGCCTGCACGTCGTCGGCCCGAACGGTGCCGAGGTCACCGGGGCCGGAGGCCTGCGGTTGACCGTACCGCCGGGTGCCGTGCAACAACCTACGGTCATCGGCCTACGCCCAGCACTGCGCAGCCAGTTGCCGGCCGGGCTTGACGCCGGCGCGGATTTCGCCGGGGCACTGGAGCTCGATGTGGCGGGCGGCGCGCTCGATCCCACCGGGGTATATCGATTCGGGCTCGATCGTCCTGCGACGGACGGCGGACAGTTTGTGATCGGCCGCATCGCGACAGGCGACGCGGCCGCCCTACTTGTCCTGGCAGGGTTCGGGCATGGTGAAGGTGGGCAGGTGGTGCTGGATCCGTGCCCGCCCGGGATGACCATCTGCCAACCGGGGCTCAGCGGCAGTGGCACGTACGTGGTGCTGGCGCTGCCGCCGGACGCGGCCATCGTAACGGGGACGGTAGCCGATGGCAGCGAGCCGTCCGCGGGCATAGCGGTACACAGCGACACGACGCCTGTGGTGAGTGTGACCGGCCCCCGTGGACGGTACGTGCTACCAGCACCCGCCGGGGTTCCGTCGGTCTTCACAGCTCGGGACGCGGTGCGCGATCTCACGGCAACCCAGTCCGTGGTACCGGCGGCCGGCGACGTTCTCTCGCTCGACCTGCTTCTCCTTCCCACGCCGCCCGTGGTGGTCCAGATCGATCCGCCCAATCACGGCGGCGCGGTAGCACCTAGCGCCAGCATCACCATCACCTTCTCCGAGCCGGTCACGGGCGAGTCGCTCGGCGGCTCGGTCCGGCTCGAGCAGCTCGGCCTCTCCGGCGCCTCAGTGGTCAGTGCCCGCGTGTCGCTCAGTGCGGACGGGACCGGGCTCCGGCTGACACCGGCGGCGCCGCTGGCTGTGAACACGGCCTACCGTGTCACACTGAGCGGCGACATTACCGACGCGGCAGGGACGGCGCTGGTCCCATTCACAAGTGATTTCACAACTGCGCCGCTCTTCACCGCCGACGAGCTGCCAGCAAACGTTCTGCGCGTATCGCTGCCCGATGAGCAGGGCCGGGTCTTCGTCTGTGGTGGGCCGGAGCTGGCAGCACCAGGCACGTTTGTCACGATCATCAACCAGCGCAGCGCCACAACCTTCACAGGTGTTGCGACGGATCGCAGCGGTCTGAGCGGCAGCGACGCCTGCGATCATCTATTCCCGGGTCGCTGTCACACGACTCAGCCGGGCACCTTTTGTGCTGTGATCGACGCCAACCTCGGCGATCATATCGACGTGCAGGTGCAGGACGTTCTACACAATACGGTCACGCTGGACGCAGGAAACATGCGTGACGAGCGCACGGGGGCGACGGCGGTCGGATCCGAGGGCGGGCAGGTCGTCGCGGTCGAAGATCCGCGCTACATGGCAGACGTTCCACCCGGAGCATTCGACTCGGTTCACATGGTCACCGTGTTTCCCGTCCGCGACCTCGACTTTCCGGTGCGCTTGCAGGAAGGCACGGCATTGCAACGCTTGGGGGCGCTGTTCCTGGATTTTGGCGACGACAGCGTGGTCGCTGCGGACGAAATCGACCTGACCATTCCGGCACCGCCGGAGTGTGATCCTAGCCGGCAGGTTCTGGTCGGTCACGTCATCGATTTCCGGGGGCTGCCGGAGCTGACGTTCGTGGGCACCGCCTCGCACGGTCTGGACAACAACGGAGAGGCGGCGCTGTCGACCGATTCCCCCCCTTTTCCCGGTCCGCGGCGCGCCGGATTCTATGACTTTTCGACGCCGGACCGTTCGGTCGGATACGTGATAGGCGTGGTGGACAAGCGGCAGAGCACGATCGACATCCTTCCCACGCCAATCACCTTCGTGTTTCCTTTCGTCGCGCCGGCACTCACGAAGTTCGTCATGCCGGTAGTCGCCGACCAGCCATTCCGTGTCACGCTGGCACAGACGGGCGGCCGCCCAATCGATCAGATCGACATCGAAGGCCCGCCGCGAGGAGAATTCGTCGAGCTGCCCCGGCCCCTCACCGACGACGAAACGCCAGCCAACGTCGAGGCCTTCTCGCTTCCGGACGGCAGCCTGGACGTGCCGGCTGATGTGGCACTGGTTGTAACGTTCAGTAAGCCGGTCGCGGCGGACCGCAATGGGCGATTGCCCGCGGGAGCGATCCAGGTGCACGACGCCAGCGGTGTGGCCATTGCAGGGACCTGGGCGGTAATCAGCACCGATGGCCGGCGCGTACGGTTCTTCCCGCAGCGCCCGCTGCCACCTGCGGCGGTGATCGTAGTGAGAGTAAGCGAGGTTCTGGACCGCAATGGCAACCTGTTCCCGGTGTTCTCGTCCAGCTTCTCCACCTTCGCACCGCGGTTGGTGGCGTCGGTGCCCGTTCCCGGCAACGACGTCGACGTGCTCGAGCGTCTTCAGGATGGCATGCCCGTACCGTACGCTCTTGTGGCACAGGACGGGGATCCGACGAATGACGACCGCGGTGGTCTCGCTGTGCTGGACGTCCGCAATCCCCGCGCGCCGCGTCTCGTCACTAATATCACAACCGACGGCATCGACCGGGCGGTACGGGTAGCGAGCAGCAGCCCGCCGCTGGTGCTGAGCGTCGACGGTGCGGGCGATCCGCAACGTTTCGGCACGTTGCGCGCCTTTGACTTCACTGATCCGGAGGCGCCGGTTGAAGTGGGCCGGCGTGTCCTGAACCTCTCGCCGCAGGTCATTTCGCAGCGCGTTCTGCTCCCCGACATTTCGCCCGAAGGTGGCGTCCCGCAGTCGCTTGCAGTGCTGGGCAGCGCCATCTACGTGGCCAATCCGCCGGTCATCGGAATCCAGGGCGTCACGCTCTCCCGCATCATCCCGCCACGGAATGAAATCGAAGGCGTGTTCCGCGGCGGGTATCGGACCGTCGGTGCGTTGCGCCAGTTCGTAGTGGCCGCCGGCCAGGGGCGTGGCAGCAACGAACTGGTCACCCTTGATCCGACGCTGTCAGTCGTACGGGATCGCCGTCCGCTCGCGGCGGCTCCCGCAGCGTTGATCGCGTTGCCAGCCTATCCCGTAGACGTCGACGGCGATGGCAATCTGGGCATCGCGGAGGATCTCGACGGGGACGCTGTCACGGCAGCGGACGAGGTCGCGGATCTGGTTCTCGTCCTGTGTGAGGGACACATCCTGTGCGTCTACTCCCTCAGCGCGAATGGATTGATCGAACGCGAAACGTCGTTGACCTTGCCGGCCGGGCTGGGCAACCCGCGCGGCGGTGATGTGGATCCGCAGGCACGCCTGCTGTACCTGGCGGCGGGCACGGCCGGCCTCGCGGTGACCGACTTCAATGACCCGTTTCCAACGTCCCTGGCCGAGAGGCCGCTGCTCGCGACGGTGCCGTTGCAGGGACAGGCCAAGAAGGTCCGGCTCCTCAGAGATGCCCGCGGAATCGAGTACGCGCTCGTCGCCGGCGACCAGGCACTCGACGTCGTGCAAGTGACGCCGGGCACGGCCGGCTTGACGATCTATGACACGAACAACACTGCGGTCATTCCTGAACGTTTCGAGGACAGTGCGGGAAGCTTCATCTTGGCCAACAATGACAACGACGATGCCAGCACCGACACGAGCGGCCGGCCCATTCTCGACCGCGACGACGGAGCCCGCGTCGACGGCGAAGACGATCTGCGGCGATTGGACATTACCCTGCCTATGGGCAACGGAGTCGTCACCTTGGACATGCCCGCAGGCGCTGCGCGTGCGCGCGTATGGTTGACACCAGACCGGGACGGGCTCTTGGCGCTGCCCCAGCAATACAACCTCAGCGCGGGTGAGCGACCACCGGAAACGGCGTGGATCGAAGGCGTTGCGCCGAGCGCGGCGGACCGGGACGTCCGCATCACCCTGCATTGGGAGCCACCAGTGGGCAGCGGTCTGGATCCCTTCGACGACGCCGTCGCCGCCACGGTGATCGAGCTGGACTTTGTGGCCGGGCGGCGTGGCGGTGCCGAGCCATCGAGCAACTTACTGGGTGATCGCAAGACGACATTCTTGCCGGCCGAGGCCGAAGAGCTGCAAGACATCCTGGCCAATGAAGAGACCTTGGATGGGCTCGGACCGTCGCGGTTCGGAGCGCTGCGCATTCGTGGAATCGGCCTCAGCTCAGTCGTACAGGTGACGGTGCGCACACAGGTCGAGACAGCGATGGGCCAACCCCGCGTCGTGGATGAAACCGCCCCCGGAGATTCGCACCTCGAGGCCACTGGCCCTCGTACGCTGATTTCGGATCAGGACCTTGCGGTCTATACGGGGGATGTCGATGTCGGGGGGGTGACACAGACCCCGGCGCAGGTACGGGCGGCGTTCAGCCCGGTGTTGCCGATCCAGGCCGAGACGGCCGCACTGGGCGAGACCGCGGTGTTACAGGCGCTGGTCATTCAATCGGGTATGGGCCTGCACCCACCGCTGATCGGCGGTGCGGCCGGCCCTGCTGCCTTGGAAGTCATTGATGCGCAGGCGTTTGCACCACAGATCAGTGACGGCGTACGAGGCGAAGCCCTATACGATGCCTATCTCGGCTTCGACCCGAGCACCGCGCCGCACCGTGCCGGCATGACCGGTGCGCTGAGCGATCGCTGGAGTCGGCTCATCGTGCGTTTGGCGCTGCCGGCCACCGATCCCCACACGGCGTTCGACTTCCATCTCGGAACACAGCCGGCCAGCGACGAAGGGCTCGTCGGGTCGCATCACATCGGCGACGAAGCCTTCCCGTTCGGCATGCTCTCCCTCACCGGTTTCGAGGGCTTCAATGCCGACGAAAGCTTTCCCGAGCGACTCACCCCCGACGGGCCCACCCTCGACCTTCTCGATGTGGCGGTGCGCAAGATGCACCGCCAGCGTGGTGCCGTGGCAACCTTCACGCCACCAGGGTCGTTCCCCTTCAAGTCGGTTCCGAACGGAGCAGGGCTGACGCAAAAGCTGACGCTCACCATCGGCCCTGCCGGCAGCGCCGTGCCCTGGGCGACACGGCCACTCCTCCTCGTCCGCCCACCAGTGCTCTTCGTACACGGGCTGACGGGATCGAGGCAGGCGTTTGGGAAGCGGTTCGTGAAGACGTTCCTGCGCAACTTCATCGCAGTCTTTGCCGACTACGCGACCGAGTCCGTGTCCGGATTCGATCGAATCTTCAAGGCGGTTCCGCGGGAGATCGAGGTTGAATTGGCTCGGTTGCGCAGCGGCGTTCATCCGGTCGACCCGGCAGTGCCTCGCCGGGTGGAAGTGGGCTCGCCTGCCGAACTCCGTAAGAAGAAGATAGCCGCTACAAGGGTAGATGTCGTTGCGCACAGCATGGGTGGGCTG
>JBHHYR010000169.1:0-8421 GCA_046757585.1 Binatia bacterium
CTTTCAGAGAGAGGTCGCGGTACTCTCCCTCCAATGCCAGACTGACGGATTCGGCCAGCTTCTTTTCGAGGCTGAAGCCGAGGGAAAACTCGTGTCCTTCGGGGGATTTGAATTCACTGGGCCTGCCGATGACAAACTCGTTTTTCGGATTCGCATCTTCAGTGACGAATGGCTCGATGAATGTCCGCTTCCCGACCACGCCGTGCCCGAAGGCCGGGGCCGCGAGCAGTGCCCAACACAAGAGTACACAGACGACGCTGCTGGTGCCTCGCATGATCACGCTCCTTTGCGTTGCAGCGCAGCGGCCCACCGTGGGGAGTTGCAGCGATCCCCCCACAGGCGGAGCAGTACGCCGAAGTCGGATGAAATTAGATCGAGTAGCCGCGGTCGGAGCGTGACCGTTTCGGCGGGGGAACAAGGGGCGGCTCCGCCCGCCAGACAAGCAGCGAGCTTGCTGGGCGTGGTGCCCATTGCCTGAGCGGCAGCGGTCGCGGAGCGGCTGTGAGCGCCAGGGTGGCACGAAGCTCGGGAGCCGAAATCACTCCCGGGGCCCCGGACGGCCCGCACGCTGCGCTCCTGAACACAGGCGCGTTGCTCTGCCCTTTGGTAGGCCGGTGGCACGGCAGCCGCCGGTTGCGTGGAACGTGGTGGTGCCCTGGGCAATGGCAGTGACCGCGAGCGCACCCGCATCGCGGCGTCTGGGCGAGAACAACACCCGCCAGCGGAGCCGCCTGCGCCCAGAAGAAACTTCCTAGCAGGATAGCGAGGAGGAAACCGCTGCCCCGCGTCCAACGGGCGATGGCTCTCATGTCATTCGCCGCCTGTCCGCTGAGAACACCCGCTCCGCATGCCCGCCATTTCCACAACCCTGGTAGTGCCGGGGTTTCATACCAGCACACCGGTTGTAGGTCCAGCTGGATGCGCGCGGCCAAGCGTCCAGAACAAATGGGCGTGTGCCGGTAGCCCGAGCAGGCGCGCGCAACCGGGTCGAGCCGATGCTCGTACTCCGACGAGGCGCGGTTGTACCGCTTACTCTGGCTCCGCGCGGCGACTTCTGGCCGGCAATGTCCTGGCCAGCGCCATGAACACGCGCCGGGCCCACGGCAGGGCGAGATACATCAAGAGAATCGTGTCGGTCGCAAGCTCGAAGATCGTGAACTGCAGCCCGTAGTGCCGGCTGTCCCAGTAACTGACGGGGCTGTGGAAGCGATAGCTCCAGTCGAACGGAAACAGCAGCAAGGGTCCGTCGTCGTGGTGCGTGAACACATCGACAACGGCATGAAAGAGGCACGCGATGAGGAACCACTGCCACCATTCCGCCGCCGCAGGCGCCCGCCGCTTCAGCATCCCAGTTGCCACGAGGCCACCCACGAGGATCAGCGGTGCGTGCAGTAGGCTGTGCGCGCAGATCCAGAACGGATCGTGAAAGTACAGGTTGGTGAAAAGGTGCGCCAGCGTGGCTTGACGATTCCACCCCAACACGCCGCGGTAGTAGAGCATACCGCCGACGGACAGTACGATCAGAGGCAGATCAGGCGCCACGGCCCCCAATAGAACTGCGCTGTTGACGATCCGCACGCGCCATAATGCCTTGCGGGTCGCGGCGGTCAAAATGAGGTGAGACGGCGTGTTCATTTCGTTGCCGCCGCCCGCCGCGCCACCTCGGCACGCAGGCCGCTCACGATTTTCGGCAGCGAGCGCCCGACCAAGAACCGTTCGATGAAACCCGGCACGGGCTGACCGGTGTCCACACGCGCTTGGTATCGGACCAGTGTCCGCGGGCCCTCGGGCAACGGCGCCAGCTGCCACGAGCCTTCGCTCCTGTCGATGTCGTGCGCCACGTTCTTATCCAACACCCAGGTCATCAAGCCCTTTTCCGGGTCCACCGTCCCGATGATCTGGTAGCGGATGTTGACCCACAGGACCCGGACCCGCTGCGCCAGCCAGACGCGGTTACCGTCGACGCGCACGAGGTGGCTTTCCTTTAAGCCCGGAGTGAAATCCGGCCGGGACTCGAAGTCGGCCAGGACGTCCCACACCCGTGCGGCCGGATAGGGGATGATCGCCGAGGCTTCGACACTGCTCTGTACGGCCCCATCCTCCTGCGAATGATTGGTTTTCGAGGTCACGATCTGCCCCTGCATGAGCGCTCGCCATTGCGCCGCGGAATAGCTGCTCCGGATGCGCGTAAAGTCGACGCGGCAGGCAACGCAGGCGGGCGGGCCCTTGCTGGAGGGAGGTGGCGCCAGGGCAGCTGAGACAATCAGCAACGGCAGGAGCATCACGGTACGCACGGGCGATCCTCGCTTCAATAGCATTTCGGCGACGCTGGATCATACTCGGATCGCCCGTGTTTGTCGCCCACCACACGCATGCCGATGGCTGCAGCACTTGACGGAAGGTTCAGGAGGAGCAAGCCTTATTATGCAAGCGCACAGAGAGGGTTCGCAGTGCAACGTCGCCAGCACGATCGGAGCGGAACATGCAGATTTATATTGACGGAGAGTGGCACACCCGTGAAACCGCCAAAGTCTCGGTCTTCGATCATGGGCTCCTGTACGGCGATGGGGTGTTCGAGGGTATCCGGATCTACAACCGCCGAATCTTCCGCCTGGAGCCGCACCTCGAGCGCCTCTACGCGTCCGCGCAGGCGCTGGCACTGACCGTACCACTTCGCCGAGAGCACATGGCGGCGGCTGTGCGTGAAGCCGTGCGGCGCAACCGCCAGGAGCAGGGGTATATCCGTCTCGTCGTCACGCGGGGGGTTGGGGACCTGGGCATCGACCCCCGCAGCTGCGCGCAGCCCAGCGTGATCATCATTGTCACCGATATCCGGGTGTATCCGCGCGAGCTATACGCAACGGGCGTGAAGGTGATGACTGCTCCGACCCGTCAGGTCTCACACGAAGTCGTCGATCCCCGCGTCAAGTCCCTCAACTATCTTAAGAACGTCCTAGGCAAGATCGACGCGCAGCGGGCCGGGGCACACGAGGCTATTCTGCTGAACGGCGCGGGATTCGTCGCCGAATGCACTGCGGATAATCTCTTCGTCGTGCGCCGCGCTCAGCTGCTTACCCCCGCACCGCAAGAGGGCGCCCTCGAAGGCGTTACGCGCGGCGCGATCCTCGAGCTGGCAGCAGAGGCAGGCATCGCCGCCGCAGAAGCACGCGTAACACGCTACGATGTGTACGCGGCCGACGAATGCTTTTTGACCGGCACGGGCGCTGAAGTGATGCCCGTGTCCCAGGTGGATGGCCGTCTGATCGGTGACGGCAAGCCAGGCCCGATTACCCGCCGGCTGACGCAGGCGTTCCACGCGCTCGCGCGCCACGAGGGCGATCCGGTGTGGTGAAGGGGTGCGGGTTGTTCTCCGCAGCGCATACTGCGTAGTGGAGGCGTCTCGCCCATTCCACTGTAAGTGCACGCCGGCACACACCGTACCGGCAGCAGCTTGCAGCACGCAACCATGCAGAGCCGAGGAGGGTGACAGCCAGTGAAGAGTCGAGGGAATAGTGCCCCGTTCGCCCAGAGCCGCTTCATTGTCGGCATCGACCTGGGCACCACGAACAGCGTGGTCGCGTTCGTGGATACGAACGCCGCAGAGCCGGCCCCCCACATCCTTGCCATCCCGCAAGTCACTGCCGCCGGCAGCGTTGAGTCCCGCCCCCTCTTGCCGTCGTTTCTCTACGTGCCAACCACCGGTGAGTTCCCAGGAAATGCCCTCAAGCTACCCTGGCCGAGTGAAGCAGACGGTATCGTGGGTGCGTTCGCACGCACGCGCGGTGCCGAGGTTCCCGGCCGGCTCGTTGCCTCGGCGAAGTCGTGGCTGTCGCATTCCGGTGCCGACCGTTCCGCACCGATTTTGCCATGGAACAGCCCTGACGACGTGAGGAGGATGTCGCCGGTGGCCGCATCGGCACAGTACCTGTCACATATGCGGCATGCGTGGAGCGCGGCGTTTCCGGAGACGCCGCTCGAAACACAGGACGTGCTGCTCACCGTCCCGGCATCGTTCGACGCCGTCGCCCGAGACCTCACGGTGCGCGCCGCGCACGAGGCCGGCCTGCCACAGGTCACGATCCTGGAAGAGCCGCAAGCGGCGTTCTACGCATGGATAGACGCCAACGGCGAAGCCTGGCGGCAGGCAGTACGTGTCGGGGACATCGTCCTCGTCTGCGACGTGGGCGGCGGGACAACGGACTTCAGCTTGATTGCCGTGCACGAGGAAGATGGCGCGCTGATGCTGGAACGCATCGCGGTCGGCGACCATATCCTGCTCGGCGGGGACAACATGGACCTGGCACTTGCCTACCACGTGAGCGAGCGGTTGGCGCAGGACGGAACGCACCTCGACCAGTGGCAATTCCGTAGCCTGACCCTGAGCTGCCGCGACGCCAAGGAGCACCTGCTGAGCAGGGGAAAGGAGGCGAAACACCCGGTTGCCATCCTGGGCCGCGGCCGCAAGGTGGTGGGTGGCACTTTGCGGGCGGAGGTGGCGCGCGCCGATCTCGAGCGCACCCTGGTGGACGGGTTCTTCCCCCGTTGCGCGATCACGGACCGCCCCCAAGCACAGCGCCACACGGGCCTGCAGGAGATCGGCCTCCCGTACGCAACGGACCCGGGGGTCACTCGCCACCTCGCTCATTTTCTCGGCCGCCATTGCACAGCGTTGCAACGGCACGACCACGACAGCGCGACGCTGCACCCAACGGCGGTCTTGTTCAACGGCGGTGTCATGCGGGCCACCAACCTGCGCCAGCGCGTGATGGACGTCCTCAGCGGCTGGTTCAGCACCGCTGCGGCTGAACGTCTCCGCGTTCTCTCCGGCGGCGATCCGGAGCATGCGGTGGCGCGGGGAGCGGCCTACTATGGCCTGGCACGCCGCGGGCGCGGGGTCCGCATTCGCGGCGGAACGGCACGGGCGTACTACGTCGGCATCGAGACTGCAACGCCTGCTGTCCCCGGCGTGCGGCCGCCGATCAAGGCCCTGTGCGTCGTCCCCCACGGCCTCGAGGAAGGCAGCGAGGTCGACCTGCCGGCAGAGGAATTCGGCCTCACGGTGGGAGAACCCACGGAGTTCCGTTTCCTGAGCTCCGCGACTCGCCGTGACGACCGGGTCGGCACACTGGTCGAGACCTGGGACGAGGACATCCAAGAGCTCGCGCCGCTGGCCACCATGCTCGAGTGGAAGGGACAGGAAGGCGCGACCATTCCCGTACGCTTACAGGCGCGGGTCACAGAGGTCGGCGTGCTCGAGCTGTGGTGTGTCAGCCGCGACGACACGCAGCGTTGGAAGCTGGAGTTCAACGTGCGCGCGGCGGCGTGACCACAGCCGCGCCAGCCCCAGACGACTACGCAGTCAGCTCGCACACCGTTTGCGACGCCGGTAACACCGTGCGCCCCGCCAGCCGTTTGACTTACTGTTGCCCGATCGATAGCATGACAGTAAGGCGATGGAAACGGTCACGCTTTCCAGTAAGTACCAGCTCGTCGTGCCGCGTGCCGCCAGGAAGCGGCTTGGTTTACGACCGGGCGTGAAACTCACCGTCCTCGACAAGGGCGGCGTGCTCTTCCTCGTTGCGCAGCGGCGCATGCGGTCCTATCGAGGTATTGCACGCGGGACGAGCCCTAGCGGCCTGCGTGACAAGAAAGACCGACTTTGATTCTGGTCGACTCGAGTGGCTGGATCGAGTACCTGGCTGATCGGCCCAAGGCTGACGAGTTTGCCTCCTACCTCGAGAGTCGCGAGCCGCTTCTGGTGAGCGCTATTGAGATCTACGAGATCTACAAGGTGATCCGCCGCGACCTCTCGGAGGAGCGGGCTCTCGAAGCGATCTCCGCGCTGCGGCGTGCGTCGATCGTCCCCGTCGACGAGACTCTCGCTCTCGAGGCGGCCGATCTCTCGCTAGAACGCGGCCTCGCCATGGCCGACGCGCTCATCTACGCCACCGCGCGTCGCTACAATGCGACCGTGGTAACCGCCGATACCGATTTCGACGGCCTTCCGAGCGCCGTCGTGATCCGGTAAGCGCAACCGGCCACGACCGAGAAGGATAGGACGGTCGCGCGCGATGGTGGCCAACCGCCTTGACGTCGGGCCGCCTGTGCACAACGGCAGGTGACCGTCCCCGAGGATTGACGCCCTGAATGCAGCCCGAGTAGAGTACCTGCCTTGTGTGGAGTGCGTTTAACCCCGCGTGCATCGATACCGCTCTCGACTCGCGAGCGGTGACGTTCGAGAATCCCACGGGTGCGCGCGGCGCTGGCGGTACGGCGTCTGGCGGCCGCAAGGGCGCTCCGTCACGTCGGCTCGAGCCGGGAGAAAGCGTCGTCCTGGCAGACCTCCGCGGGCCGGGGACGCTGCGGCACATCTGGATGACGTTTCCGCCTGCACCACCCCAGGTCATGCGTGCACTGTGGATGGAAGTGTTTTACGACGGTGCCGCGGAGCCGAGCATCTCGGTACCCTGCCTCGATTTCTTCGCGGTCCCGCATGGGCGCCCAGTCGCCTACTCGTCTGCGCTCACGGCGGTGCACGAGGGGCGGGGGTTCAACGCGTACTTTCCCATGCCGTTTCGCACCGCCGTTCACATCATGCTCACGAACTCGGCGACCCACGCGATGGACCTATACTACCAGATCGACTACACGCTCGAGCAGCAGCTTCCCGAACAGGCGGGTTATCTCCACGTCACGTTCCGGCGCGAGAATCCCACTGTGCAGAAGCGTGACTTCGTTATCACCGAGGGCTTCCGGGGTCCCGGCCGCTTCCTCGGCTGCAATGTTGGCGTCCGGGTGATTGATCCCGGAATGTGGTACGGCGAAGGCGAGGTCAAGGTATACCGCGACGGTGACTGTTCCCATCCGACCATCTGCGGAACAGGGCTCGAAGACTACGTCGGCAGCGCCTGGGGTCTGGGTGCGCACCACGCCTTCTATGCCGGGGCGCCGGTGCAGGTGCATGCACCCGGTGCACCGACACACCCTGAGCTTGTGGGCTTCTATCGCTGGCACCTCCCCGACCCGATTGTGTTTACAAGCAACCTCCAGGTAACCATTCAGCAGATCGGGTTCGCTCTGTTCACGACCCAGCAAGAAGCCGCGTTCCAGCGATACGCGCAGACCAATCCGGCAGCCGGCCAGGGCTGGGCTCTGCATCCGCGGCCGGGTATCGCGGCTTACGGAATCGCCGAGCGTACCGATGACTACTGCGCCACGGCGTACGTCTATTGCCGCGAGCCCCAACCGGTGCCCCGGCTCGACATATCAACCGCCCTTGCCGACATCGGTCGTCGGAAGTACGAACAACCGCATCCGCTCGAGGCGCTCCTCCGCTAGCCTCAACGCTCGTCGCGCCGGAGTCAGCTTGGGTGGGGGCTGCCATGGGACTGGCAATCGTGGGATAATCGGTTCAATGAAGCTGCGCTCCGCTCTCCTGGTCCTCAGTCTCCTGACGGTGTCTCCAGCGCTCGCAGTCGAGACCTTCCACGTACTTGTGTTCACAAGGACTGCCGGGTTTCGCCATGCTTCGATCCCCAACGGTATCGCGCTGGTGCAGGCTCTAGGTGAGCAGCACAACTTCGCAGTCGATGCTACAGAAGACGCAACCACGTTCACGGAGGCAGCCCTGCATCGGCGACTGCGATGGAAACGGATTGTCGAGATCGACGAATTGGTGCGAGGCGTCAGCATCGCCCTGGGAGATCAGTCTCTCGAGGCCTGCACAGCCGTCGACGCCAATCGTGATGGCGCCGTCACCATCGAGGAACTCGTGCGGTCGGTCAACATTGCCCTCACAGCCTGCCCGGCGCGTTGACCTTGATGAGACAAAAACGTGCGGTGGAATTCGCCGACCATTCAGTCCCTCTCATCTCGATCCCTTCGACTCCGTTCGGCACAGGCTTCTGCCGCCGGGCAAAAGGAACCTCGCACCTATCCCGGCAGGCCGTTGTAACGCGCTTCGAGGACGCGCATGTACGGTACGCAGTGGCGGCGCGCCTTGACGAAGTCCCGCGCAGCGGACAGGGCCACGCCTCGTACCACGTGGAGATACGCGATCGCTACCGTTGGTGCGCGATTCATGCCCGCGTTGCAATGCAGGTACACGCAGCCGTTACCGTCCAGCAGCGCTTCCAACTGTCTGACAATGACATCCAACCGAGCTGCCAGGAAATCCGTATCCCCCTCAGGCACCGGCATTCGATGGAACTGCAGGCCCTGCCTGCGGTACGCGCGTTCAAGCTCGGTCAGTGCCAGGCCCTTGCTCGCCAGATCTGCATCATCCTGCAGGCTGAGCACGGCTGTCACCCCTTGCACCCCGCGCAGCCATGCTGCGTCCTCCGGAGTCGGGTACTCCCCCACCAGAAGATTCGGAACAATCCACGTACACTCGGGGTGCCCAACAGGTCTCGTCACGGGCCC
>JBHHYR010000170.1:0-8369 GCA_046757585.1 Binatia bacterium
AAGGCGTGCGCCCCGGTCGCCCCGCCCCCGACCGTGGTGGCGGTTGCCGCCCGCGGCCGGCGAGCGCCGCGGCGCGGCCGGCGAGCGCCGCGGCGCAGCCGCGCGGACGGTGCCCGCCCCGGTCGCGCGGCACTCGCCGCCGCCTGCTCCTCCAACACCTGCTGGACCAGCCCGGCGATGTCCGCAGCAAACGCGTAGTTGAGCCGCACCACTTCGATCCGCTGCTCGAAGCCCTCGACGTCGAGTTGCGCCAGAATCTTCGTGAGCCGGTCCGTCTGGGCCGCCGTGTCGATCAAGATGAGCGTGTTCGTCGCGGCATACGCCGCCAGCAATCCATCCGGCGAGACCAAGGGCTGGAGGATCGCGACCATGTTATTGGCGTCAACGAATTTGAGCGGGATGAGGCGTGTAATGTATTCATCCGAGGGCGCCGGGATCCGATTGGGCAAGACCGTCTCGAGCGTCGACGATTTGGCTTGCTTGGTTGACACGATCTTAATCACCGCACCCGACGGTACCGTCGTAAAGCCCTTGACTTGCAGTACGGATTGAAAGACGAGATAGGCCTCATCAACCGAAATCTTCGATGGAGAGATGATCGTCACCTTGCCACGCACTTTGTCGTCGATGATGAAGTTTTTCCCCGTGATTTCACTGATGAACTTGACGAGAACCGCGATATCCACGTCCTGGAAGTCCATCGTGATCAGACGCTGATTGCCCTCTGCATCGTGTCCGGCAGTCTGCGCCGGCGCCGCCTGCGCCAAGGCGGATCCGTCCAGACAGTACCAACACCCGAGTGCAACCCAGCCCAGGACAAGCAGGTGCAATATTGCCGATCGCCCCATACCACCCCTCAGGAACTCTACCTGAACTGATAGCTCAGGGTCATATTGTGCTTGTTCCGGACGATCTCGACGGACAGGTCGTTCTCGTTGCGCAGCTGCTGAAACAAGGCGAGTGCGCGTGCGGGGTCCGTCAGGTTGGTCCCATTGATGCGTTGGATGATGTCGCCGTTCTTGAGCCCGATCTTGTCGAAGATGGAGTTCTGGCGAATAGCGAATAGGCGGAACCCGGTTGAACGCCCGCCCTCGAAGTGCGGCACCGCACGGACCTGGGTGAACAACTGGTTCATATTATCGAGCGCTGCGTCCACCTCGCTGCGATCAATGGCGTACTCGTTTTCCCCCAGCCGTTCGATATGGGCATCCACCGCCGGTCGAAAGCCGCGGCGACCACGCGCCGCCACCGCCCTAGCGGGCAGGCGCCGGGCACGACCGCGGCCGCCCGAGGGATTGGCGAGCTCCAAGATCTCGTCCCGTCCGTCGCGATCGAGAATCACCCGATCCCACGCGATCTGCTTCACGTTCGCGCTGCCAGCGACCATGTCATTGATGCGATACAGGTCTTGCTTGCGCGTGGTCAGGTCTTCGATGATGCAGTAGGAGGATCCGTCGGCATGTACGGCGACCCCCCAGAGCTTGAGCTTCAGTTGGGTGGGCTTGGGAGGCTCTTTCGGCTTCGCCGGCTCGGGCTTGGTTGAATTGAAGATATCTCGAGTGTGAATGGCAGCGTAGTAGGAGGGGGGCCGCCGCGGGGCCCGTGCGATGGGGGGTGGCGGCGGACTCAAATGGACCGTGGGTGATGGGGTCAGCTTCGCAGCAATTGCCGTGCTGACCGTCGACGCGCCCCAGTAGGCCACCAGCGCCAGCAGGAGCAGGTTGACCCATACGAGGTGTCGTGGTGCAATTCTCATTTTTGTCCGGGTCTCTATTGACAGAAGCACCCCGGGAATTCAAGCAAGATACCGCCTTCTTGACACCCGAAAGCTGCCTCACTACAAGACGAAATGTGGCGGAAAAGCTTCAAACCGCGTCTGCGGTCGCGCCAGCGCAAGCGGGGATGAGCGAGCAGCCAGCACGCTCGCGCCGCGATGCGCAGAGCGGCGTTCCGCCCGTGCTCACGCTGACCCCCTTGGCAGCAGAGATGGCGAAGGCGGCGCTCGCACGGGAAGGCCTCACGGACCACGGCCTGCGGGTCGGCGTGGTCCACGGTGGGTGTTCCGGCTTCCATTACACGCTGAACTTCGACAGCGCCCCGCAGCCGGACGACACGGTGGTCGAGCAGCACGGCGTGCGCCTGTTTGTTGACCCGGCAAGCAGGCAGTTCCTGCAGGGCGTGACCGTCGACTACGTCAGCGGTTTGCACGGAGCGGGCTTCAGGTTCCGCAACCCCAACGCCACACGCACGTGCGGCTGCGGCTCGTCGTTTTTCACCTGAGTCGAGGCGCTGCGAGAGCAGCCCGGGCGACCGGCCTGCCTCTGCATGTCCCCGGTTCGAGCGCCGGTTCCCGGGCGGAAAGTCCACGGAGCACTGCGCACCGGTGCTCCGCGGACCCCCGTCACACGGGCTGGTTCTTCGCTGGCGCCCGCACCAGGGGCATTGATTTCCGGACCTCCACGACTGTGCTAGCATGCGCGCAATGAAGTACTACCCGATCTTTCTGCGGGTAGCGGGCCGACCATGTTTGGTCATTGGTGGGGGCAAAGTCGCGGAGCGGAAGGCCGAGTCCTTGCTCAAAGCAGGCGCCGTTGTCACGGTGATCAGTCCGGAACTCACCCCGCCCCTGGCGGCATGGGCAGCAGCACACAGAGTGACGCACCATTCCCGCCGCTACACCACGGGAGATCTGCGCGGTTGTTTCGTGGCCTATGCCGCGACCAATGATACGGCGCTGCACGGGCTCATTGCGCGCGACGCCAGAGCCGCCGGAGTATTGCTCAACGTGGCGGATTGCCCTGAGCTCTGTGATTTCATCGCACCGGCGGTCCTGGATCATGGTGACCTGATCATCGCCACCTCGACGAGCGGAGCCAGCCCCGCGCTGGCGAAGCGCATCCGGCGGGACCTGGAAGAGATGCTGGGTCCGGAGTACGGCCTGGCTCTGGAGCTGCTGCGGCGCCTGCGCGAGCGGCTGACACAACAAGCGTGGCCGGCAGCCGAACGGCAGCGCGTCTTCGCGGCGCTCGTGGACTCCTCACTGCTGGAACACCTCCGCAGGCAGCAGACCGGGGCGGTGGATCAGCTGCTCGAGACAACGGTGGGCGCCGGTTGCTCGCTCGCGAGCCTGGGTATGAGCACAAGCTGAACGATGGACAGCGAAACGTCGCAGTGGACCGTGGCGGCTCATGGGCCCGGCCAGTGCGGTCGCACGGTCAACGACTAATGCAGCGAGAAATTCTTATCGTTGGCGTCAACCACCACAAGGCTCCGGTCGAAATCCGCGAGCAAATGACGTTCGGCAAGGAACTCTTCGATGCCGCGCTGCGCCGGCTCGTGACCCTTGAGCCCGTTGCAGAGGCGGTGATCCTGTCGACCTGCAACCGCGTGGAGATCATTGCCGCGACCGTCGACGGCGACGCGGCGCTCGAGGCACTCACGACCTTTCTCGTAACCGGCAGGCACGTACGGCCGGAACACCTGCCGGACCATCTGTCGGTGTATCGTGGGCGCGAAGCCGTCCGGCACCTGTTTCGGGTCGCTGCGAGTCTGGACTCGTTGGTCGTCGGTGAACCGCAAATTCTCGGCCAACTGAAAGATTCCTACAGTCGCGCTGCCAGCGTCGGGAGCGCAGGCACCGTCTTGCACCGCTGCCTCCATAAGTCGTTCAGCGTGGCCAAGCGGGTGCGAACGGAGACCGGGGTCGCCGGCCGGGCGGTTTCCGTGAGCTCCGCAGCCGTCGAGTTGGCCGCAAAGATTTTCGAGCGTCTGAACGACAAGACGGCGATGCTCATTGGGGCCGGGACGATGAGCGAACTCGCGGCCCGACACCTCCTGGCGCACGGGGTTGGGAGCATGATCATCACCAATCGCACCTTCGACCGCGCCGTCGAGCTGGCGCGCGAGTTCCGCGGCACGCCGGTTCCGTTCGACAACTTCCATCGCTACTTGCAGCTCGCAGACGTCATCATCGGCTCCGCTGGTGCCGACGAGTACGTGCTCACTCCAGCGCTGCTGCACGACGTCCTGCGCGAACGGAAGTACCGCCCCATGTTCCTCATTGACATGAGCGTACCACGCACGTTCGACCCCAGCATCAACGACATCGACAACGTGTACCTCTACAACATCGACGATCTCGGGGGCGTCGCGGAACTCAATCGCGACGAGCGTAGGCGGGAGGCGGAAAAGGCGGCGCGCATTGTGGAAGAAGAGGTCGACGCCTTCTGGAAATGGCTGGCGGGGCTCGATGCCGTGCCGACGATCGTCGCCCTGCGCGACAAGATGGAAGCCATCCGCAAGGCGGAGCTGGCGAAAACGCTGGCGGCGCTGCGCGACCTGTCCCCACGTGAACGGGAGAGCCTCGAGGCCATGACGACCGCGATTGTGAACAAGATTCTGCACGGACCGATCACACATCTGAAACAAGATGGCCGGGAGCGGGAAGCCCTGTATCTGGCCGCGGCGCGCCAGCTGTTCGACATCACGGAGTCTGACGAGCGTTGAGACGTACCCTGCGCATCGGCACACGTGGCAGCAGCCTGGCACTGGCCCAATCCCGTTGGGTGCAAGCCACCCTCCGCCAACGGTACCGGGACCTTGCCGTGGTCTTGGTCACGATCCAGACGTCGGGTGACCGCTTCGTTACGCAACCGCTCGGTGCCATCGGCGGCAAGGGCCTGTTCGTCAAGGAGATCGAAGCAGCGCTGACCGCGAAGGCCATCGATTGTGCGGTGCATTCGATGAAGGACGTGCCGAGCGAGCTGGCGCCGGGCCTGCTGATCGCGGCGATGCCGCGGCGTGAGGATCCCCGCGACGTGCTTGTCACCAGGGCTGGATGGACCTTCCACCAGCTCCCGCGCGGCTGTCGTGTCGGCACCAGCAGCCTGCGGCGTATGGCCTTGATCCGGGCGCTGCGTGACGACCTCGAAGTCACCGCCCTCCGTGGCAACGTCGATACACGACTGCGCAAGCTTGATACGGGGGTGATCGACGCCGCGATCCTGGCGGCAGCGGGCCTGCGGCGTCTTGGCATCGAGCGACCGGGCGTTGTCTGTCTCGACCCCCAGCATTTCATCCCTGCCATCGGACAGGGCGCACTGGCCATTGAGAGCCGCGACGATGACACGCGAGCGTTGCTCGCGCCCCTCGACCATAGGGACACCCGGGTGGCCGTCACGGCGGAGCGCGCGTTCCTGCTGCGTGTCGGAGGATCATGCCGCACGCCGCTCGCCGCGCACGCCAACGTCAGGGGAGACGCCCTCGTGTTACGTGCGCTTATCGCCAACCCAGACGGCACACAGGTGGTGCGCGGCACCCGGACTGGCACCTCCGCTTGGGCAGCACACCTCGGCACCGACTTGGCCGCGGAGCTGCTCGGCCGGGGCGGCGCGGAAATCCTGCGCGCCCTCGGGGAGGTGAACGGTGGCTGGTAAGGTGTACCTGGTCGGGGCGGGTCCCGGCGATCCCGGGCTGTTG
This sequence comes from Binatia bacterium, assembly GCA_046757585.1. Lineage (GTDB taxonomy): Bacteria > Desulfobacterota > Binatia > HRBIN30 > HRBIN30 > JBHHYR01. Next base: position 5,479 of record JBHHYR010000170.1, read on the forward strand.
ACCCTGACCGGCAAGCGCTGTCTGGAGCGCGCGGACGTCGTCGTTTACGACTATCTGGCCAATCCGCGTCTGCTGGACTACGTACCGGCTGCCGCGGAACGACGGCTGGTGGGCAAACACGGGGGTGGGGCACGCGTTGCGCAGGAGACGATCAACGAGTTGCTGGTCGAGCGGGCGCGGGCGGGAAAAGTCGTCGTCCGGCTCAAGGGTGGGGACCCGTTCATCTTCGGCCGAGGTGGCGAGGAGGCTGACGCCGTACGCCGCGCCGGCATCGATTTCGAAATCGTCCCCGGTGTCTCCTCGGCGATCGCCGTCCCCGCCTATGCCGGTATACCGCTGACGCATCGCCAGTTAGCGTCGAACGTAATCTTCACCACCGGCTACGAGCAGCCGGGCAAAACGCAGCCGGCCGTCCGCTGGAGCGAGCTGGCACGCAGCGGAAGCACGCTGGTCATCCTCATGACCCAGAGACAGCTGCGCGCCAACATGGCCAAGCTGGTTGCTGGGGGTCTTCCAACACAGACGCCGGTCGCCGTCATTCAGTGGGGCACCCGCACCAGCCAACGTACGGTTGTCGGCACAGTCACAACGATTGCTCGCCTGGCAGAGGAGCATCTGATCAAACCCCCAGCCATCGCGGTGGTTGGCGCGGTCGTGAAGCTGCGCGACGCGTTGAACTGGTTTGAACGCAAGCCCTTGTTCGGCCGGCGCATCGTCGTGACACGCCCGCGTCGGCAAGTGGCGGAATTCGCCGAGTTGCTGGAAGCGTGGGGGGCGGAGGTCGTTGCCTTCCCAACCATTGAGACGGTGCCCCCAGCCACCCTGGCGCCGCTAGACGACGCAATTCGGCGCGCTCCCGAGTTTGACTGGGTGGTGTTCACCAGCGCCAACGGCGTACGGGTCTTTTTTGAACGCCTGCGCACACTGGGGGCAGACGTACGTGCCTGGCACCGAGCCCGGTTTGCAGTCATTGGGCCACAGACGGCCAAGGCTTTGCAGGCCTACTGTGTGCGGGTCGAGACCATCCCGGAAGAGTTTCGGGCAGAGGCGGTGGTCACCGCACTGGCACGCATCGGGGTGGGCGGCAAGCGCCTCCTATTGCCGCGCGCGGCCGGCGCCCGGGAGGTGTTGCCGCGGCAATTGCGCGAACTGGGAGCGACGGTTGAAGAGGTCGCTACGTATCGAACCGTAGCCCCCGGCGGCAGCGCTGCGGCACGGCGAGAGTCCCTGCAGGCCGGCAACATGGATCTCGTCACGTTTGCCAGCTCGAGCAGCGTGCGCAACTTCGTCGCCATGTTTGACGGCCAGGTCAACCAAGTGCTCGGCCGTGCTGTGGTGGGATGCATCGGGCCGATTACAGCGCACACGGCCCGGAGCTACGGTATGGAGGTCGCCATCCAGCCGCCGGTGTATACGATCCCCGCGTTTGTTGACGCGATCGTGCGCTACTACGCAGCTGGACCAGCACAGGGCGTGGTCGCTCCCGGGTGACCGCGGAGAAAGACGCGATTTCGAGGAGGAACTCCCATGGGTTTTCCAGAGTACCGGCCACGCCGACTGCGGCGCACTGAGGGCTTCCGCCGTATGGTGCGGGAGACACGACTCAGTATTGATGACCTGATCATGCCGCTGTTCGTCGTACCCGGTGCCCACGTGACTCAGTCCGTCCCGAGCATGCCTGGCGTGGCACAGCTCTCGGTCGACTCCGCCGTGGAAGAATGTAGGACGATCCGGGATCTGGGCATTCCAGCGGTCATCCTCTTCGGCATTCCGGATCGGAAAGACCGTGAAGGCTCCGCGGCTTACCGCGACGATGGCATCATCCAGCAGGCCTTGCGCGCCATCAAGGAAGCTGTCCCGGGCCTCGTGCTGATCACCGACGTGTGTCTATGCGAGTACACTGACCACGGCCATTGTGGCTTGGTGGTCGAGGGCGATGTGGACAACGATGCCACCTTGGACCTCCTGGGGCAGGAAGCCCTCTCCCACGCCAAAGCAGGCGCCGACATGGTGGCCCCATCCGACATGATGGACGGGCGCGTTGGCACCATTCGAGCGAAGCTGGATGAGCACGGCTTCGACCACATACCGATCATGGCGTACGCGGCGAAGTTCGCGTCGGGATTCTACGGCCCCTTCCGGGACGCGGCCGAGTCGGCTCCACAGTTCGGCGATCGGCGCTCTTACCAGATGGACCCGCCAAACGCCGACGAGGCCTTGCGGGAGGTGCAGCTGGACATCGACGAGGGCGCGGACATCGTGATGGTCAAGCCGGCGCTTGCCTACCTCGACCTGGTCTGGCGGGTCAAGGAAGCCTTCGGCTACCCCGTCGCAGCGTACAACGTCAGTGGGGAATACGCGATGATCAAGGCCGCCGCACAGAACGGCTGGCTGGACGAAGAACGCGTGATGATGGAGCTGCTCGTCGCCGTTCGCCGGGCAGGGGCAGACATGATTCTCACGTACTTCGCGAAGGACGCTGCGCGCGCCCTCCTGAAGGGAAAATGACCGGCGCGCCCAGCTTGCAATAACCACGACATCGGGTACAGTGCCGCCGCGGACGCTCCGAAACGGGTATGACGCAGCAAGGCACGAGCAGCAAAAGGAGGGTCATGCGTGAGTCGTGAAGACCTGATTCAGATCGAAGGCACCGTCAAGGAGGTCATGGCCGGGGGCCAATTCCGGGTCGAGTCGGAGAAGGGCCAGCAGTTCCTGGCCAAGATCAGCGGCCGCATGCGGCGCTTCCACATAAAGGTGATTCCCGGGGATCGGGTGACGGTGGCCGTGTCGCCTTACGATCCCACCCACGGCTTGATCGTCTACCGCAGCACGTGACACATATCCGCTTGCGTGTTGCTCCACGGCGCTGAAAGGGCAACGTGCCGGCGGGT
>JBHHYR010000171.1:0-8367 GCA_046757585.1 Binatia bacterium
ACGAGGGTTGGATGAACAGGGGGTAGCACGCCAATGCGAGTGCACTGTCGTTTGTATGAGATCATGCGGGAGCGCGGGGTGAAGGTCGAGGGCCTGAGCACGCAGTCGGGTGTCGACCGCGGAGCCATCTCCGCACTGCGTACTGGCAAGTGGGATCGTGTCAGTCGTTCTGCGATGGGCAAGATCTGCGGCGCGTTGAATATCAGCTTGGACGAGCTGTTCGCCTTGATCCCGGAGGACATCTGGGCGCCGATCAAGCTCGGCCACGAGGTGACACTGCACTACGGGTCGCGATCCATCCCCGACGCGCGGCGGCCGAACGGGGATGGCGCTGACACGATGTGGAGCGGCCAATACGTTGGCGTGTGGGACATGCGCGCGCTCAACTGTATCTGGGAGCATCTGCGCCAATCGGGGTGCGATGTCAGTGTGCGTTTGCGGGAGCACGTGACGGGCCTGGAGCGGTCCTCGACTCCGTTGGCGCAGGAGTCACTCCGCCAGGTGTTCGACAGCGGCAACCACGTGGTGCTCGGCTCGCCGACCGCCAATCAGTTTACGGAAGAGGTGGTGTGCAAGGCGTTCGGTGTTACCCCGTACGCCCCGCAACAACGCGACGCCTTTCCGTTCGGGTTTGTGTGGGATCCGCGGCGTGCCGTCCGGTCGTCATTCGGCTGGGAGGGGATGGGAGACGAGTTCGGTATTGCATCCATCCGCACGGGCAAACTGATCGCGTGCAGCACCAGCGCGAGAGAGGGCGAAGGGCAGGATTGCGCGTTGGTTCTCGTCCACCGCATGTTGCAGCCCCCTGCCCGCCGGCAGTACGGCAGCGATGTCGAGCGCGTCATTATTGCGATCCTCGGATATCGTGGTGCCGGTACCTTCGCGGCTGCGCAACTGGCGACTGATCCGAAACACGCCGACGGGCTCTATCCGGCGCAGCGCAACGCGGCGCGCCTGCGTGTGGTGCGCGTGACGTACACAGACCCGGGGGGCCTTCAGCAAGACAGCCGGCAAGTGACGGGTGCCTACCTCGTCGACGACAGGCCGCGGGAACCCAGCGCCCCGAAGGCACCGCGTGGCGGGCGCCGTCTGCGCCGGAAGAAATCGGCAGCCGCTTCCCTCGGCAAACGCCCCAAGCCCCACCGCGCCCGACGACCCCGCCCGCACGCCCCCCGTGCTTCCGGCACACCGGCCCAAGCCGAGCGCGGTGAGCGAAGGACGCAGACGCAGGATCTGGACGCGAAATAAGGTCCAGGACGTGCACCACTATCTGTATCACCATGTATTTTGACCGGCTCGGACTGGAAAGCCTGCTGACGGCGCCTCTGATGCCGGGCGAAATCAGGCGAAATCAGAGGTTGTCGCACTTGCTGGCAGCGATGGCTGGGTTGCGCAGCGCAGCGAGAAGTACAAAGCAGAAATCATGCGCGACCGCAAAACGATGCACACGATCCGCGAGGCCGCTGCCGCACTGCTGCAGCAGTGCGAGGCGCCCGGCGCGACCGAGTGCCGCAGCACCGCCGCCGCCGATGCTATCGCGCACCGGGGCCTCGGAGGACTTACCTGATGCACCTCTGGCGCAGAGAGGAAGATGAGTGGCAGCAGTTCCCGGTCACCGAGCAGATCGGCTTGCTAGAAGATAGCCAGGGCCGTGTCACCGCCGATCGATCCGCAGCCCATTCGCGCGCGACGATCGTCGCGTTTACCGAGAACGGAACGCAGCGCGCCGCGTTGATTACGACCCCTGGTGCGGGTGTCATGCTGAACGGCTACGTCCCCTTGGGCGTCGCCGTGCTCGAAGATCGCGACGAGATCACCGTGCGGGGGGCGATGCTCTACTTCGCCGCGCACAGTCCCACCGAGGTGATGGCGTTCCCTGCCGCGGACACGGAGACACGCTGCGCGCGGTGCAAGAGACCGCTCCGCCCGGGCGATGTCGCTGTTCGCTGCGCGGCCTGCTCCGCTTGGCACCACGAAGGGGATCTCGCCGGCGCGGCCGGCACGCGACGCCTGTGCTGGACGTACGAACCGACGTGCGGCGGCTGCGGGCGCGAGCGCGAGGCCATGATCTGGCGGCCCGAGGAAGAGGAAGACGATGATTGAAGGGGCGAATGCCCGACTGATCGGCAGCCCCGGCTTCGATCGTGACGCACTCGCACGACTGCAACGCGCTCGCGTCGCCATCATTGGCCTCGGCGTGCTCGGCGGCCAGGTCAGTTATCACCTCGGCCTCCTCGGCGTGGGACAGCTGTTGATCGACTGCGGCCGGGTCGATCCCGAAAACCTGGGCAACCAGGGCTTTCCCGTCGGCGCGCTCGGCGAACCGAAGTGTGTGGCGCGCGCCCGGCAGATCAGAGCACTCAACCCTGACTGTGCCGTGGAAACGCGCGCCTGCCGGGTCGAAGACCTCGGGCTCGCTGCCCTCGCCGCTGTCGACCTCGTCGTGACCGGCCTCGACAGCCGCGCATCGCGTGCGCGGGTGAACGAGATGGCGTGGCGCTGGGGCCTCCCCTGGGTGGACGCCGCCGTGGATGGGACCGGGCGCATGCTGCGCGGCACGGTCAGTGTCTACGATCCGCGCCAGACCGTCAGCCCATGTTATCTTTGCCCACTCAACGCAGCGGACCTGGCGGCCATCGGCCACGAAGGGCGTGGGCCCGGCTGTCCGAACCCCTTGCGCCCCGACGTCCCGGTCACACCGCCGACCCTGCAAGCCTCGGCGTTCGGCGCGCTCGTCGCGGCCGTGCAGGCGTTGTGGGTGACGCGCATGCTGCTGGGCCGCGGTGCGGACCTCGTGGGACACCAGCTCGTCGTCGAGGCCGACGCGACGCCGCGCACGCGCCTCCTGACCCTCGAGCGTAACCGGCGCTGCCTCTTCGATCATCAGACTCTGCCGCCGCCGAAGCTGGCGCCTGGCGAGACCGTGGGTGATCTCTTAGCCGCCGCAAGCGCGGACCTCGGCACTGTGCCCGAGGAGCTGCTCTTCCACGGTCGGACGCTCATTACGGGTCTGGCGTGCTCAACGTGCGGATCCACGCGCGACGTGGTCCGCGTGGCCGGGACGTTTGGCGACGAAGAGGTGCGTTGCAGATGCCGTCCCGGAGCGGAGATGGCGCCCGCAGGTGCGAGCGAAAGTCTCCGCCGAGCGGACGCCGAGCGACTTGCGTGCGCGACCTGGAATGACCTGGGCATCCCGTGCGCCGAGGTGGTGACGGCACAGACGAAAGACGCGGCGGCGCACTACGTGGTCAACCAGCCTGGCGGGGACGAGGCCTGGCAGGCGCGCCACGAGGCTCTTGCAGGAGGTGCGAATGAGCGACCCGGTGTATGACGCGTTCCTGGAAACCGCGGCCGAAGATGTTCTGGCGGTTAACGCAGCCAGTGACATCCTGCAACTTACCCCGGACCCGGCAGCCGGGAGACTGCCACACACGTACAACGGCTGGCTCCAAGAAGTCGAGCACCTCGATCGCGCCGGCGACGGCACGGCGTACGTTTCAGCGGCAACGGTCGGGTTCACGATCCACTTCCCAGCCGAGTACTGTCGTTCGACGGGTGCCGATCTACAGTTCCGCGTGGTGCGGCTCCACTTTCCGCTGCTGCATCCAAACACCAAGGGGGGCATGGTTTGTCTTGGGCCGCACTTCCGGCCGGGCACCCGCCTGCGCCCGCTGGTGCACCAGATCTACGGAATCATTTCAGGGCGCATCTTTGCCACCGACCATGCCTTCGATGCGGAGGCCTGCATGTACTATTTGCGTCACCTCGATCAAGTCCGGGCGCTGCGCGCCCGTCCACTCTGGCGGCGGCGGGTGGCTGGCCGCGTGCGTGTCGAGGGCGCCGCGGGTGTGCTCCCCAAGGACGTGGAGCAGGCCCATGGATAGTGCAGCGCAGCCAGCGGCGGTCGTCGCGCGTACGGGACCGGAACACGGTCTTTCTGCCCAGTTGGGTCGCGCCCGCCGTGCTGCAGCCGGCGAGCTTGCATCCCCCTGGGTCTTCGCCGGCAGCGACTTGCGGCCGCGCCTGCACGTCGAACCGGTGCTCGTGGCAGCGACGGTGGGACCGCTGCCGCTCGGCTGTGTCTTGGCCAGCCTCGGGCGGCAATCAAGCCTCGCTGCGCCGGCCAAGCTGTCGTTGTCCGCGTCCGGTGAAGCGCGCCTGGTGGCGGAAATTGCACGTAACGGCGACCACCCGCGCGCTGGCGAACAAGCGTTCGCCGCGCTGGCCGCCGCACTGCAGTGGCTCCGGGACGGGACCGATTGCGACCCCAACACCGAGGTTGCACCGCAACCCATTTCGCCAAACCTGGACTGTGCGATCGCTGCGCTCGGCTGGACCGCGGAACCAGCTGCGAACGGGCAGTTGCTGATCCAGGCACGGGGCCCGCGGGTTGACGCGCGCATTCGTGCACAATCGCACCGTCACGGGGCCATCCAGCTCGCCATGGCGCCCGCGGCGATTCGCGTAGCGAACCCCCGCGCCGCTCGCGCGCTGGCACTGTTCGCTCTCGAAGCTAACAGCCGACTGCGGCTAGCGCGTCTCAGTGTCACGCCGCCCGTCGAAGGCATGATGCGGGCGGTGTGGGATTGCGTGCTCCCAGGGGAGCTGGAACTGGATCACTGGGTGGAGTCAGCGGCCGAGGCGTTGATGGTGGCCAGGGCCGAGACCGATCGGCCGCTGCGGGCGCTCGGGACGACGCCAGTGGCCGACGCGTACCTTCGTGCGAGAGCTTCATGCGAGTCTGACGATTTGGAACTGGAAGTAGGCGAAGCCAAAGCCATGTAACCTGCTGGCCCACGGCCAGCCGAGACAGCAAGGAGGGTGTACGATGCAAGCAACGCAAGCAACCGCGGAAAGGACCCCCGATCTGGTCAACGTCCGGTGCACCGATTGGGAGGGGCTCCGGCACGCCGACCTGGACGACGTGGTACGCGACGCCACGGTGGGTGAGATCGTCGATGAGGCACGCCGCACGATGGGCCTGCCGATGGACACGTCGTATCAGGCGGTGCTGGACGGCCGGCAGCTCAACCATATGGAGACGCTGGAGGAAGCCGGGATCGACTCAGACGTGGAAATGGAGATCGTGCCTGACGTGCACGCCGGGTAGCGGCGGCGCACTGATGGTTGATTCGCTCTTCACCTTCACCGTTGAGGTGCGCCGCGGTGGCCAGTTGCTGGGCGCCGCGGTCGCGAGCCTCGCCCCGTGCGTCGAGGACGCCCTGTTTCGCGGCGTGCTGAATGGCGGACTGCCCAACGACGGCACGGTGCCGGCGTTCACGGTCGCACCTGTATGGGCGGCGCCGGGCCCGCCGGCCGTGGCTGGGGTCACCCTGGCGCACGCCGGCGAGCCTGCCGGCGAGTATGGCCTTGGCCCGTTTGCGGCGAAGGCACGCGCGATCATCCAGGATCTGCTGCGCCGGAAGGTGCTGAAGGTCGGGGCGCATGTCGAGTGGAGCGTGATTGCGGCGGAACAGCCGCCTGCTCCGCCGCCGCGCTTTCGCGCCCGCGCCAGTCGGGCGCCCTATCCATTTGAGATGGGACATCTGCCCAAGGTGACACCCGGGTCGTTTGCCGTGTCCGTCGAGCCGTGCGTGCTGCGAGCGATCCGCAAGGCGGTGGTCACTTGTTTCACCGCCGAACGCGCAGGCCTACTGGTCGGCTCGCTCGTCTACGACCGGGACCGCGCGGCGGCGGCGCTGGCAGTGACAGGTCAGATTCCGCTTGCGCCGGCCGCGGGCGGAGCCTCGAACATCCACTTCTCCCTCGGTCCGGACTCCTTTCGAGCCGCCAAAAAGACTCTGGCAGAGGTGGCGAACGGCGCCAGTGCCGTTGGCTGGTGGCACAGCCATCCCCCGTGTGCGCAGTGTCCGATGAATCCGGACTGCGCCGCCGACACGGTCTTTTTCAGTCCCGATGACGTCCAGGTGCATGCCAGCGCGTTCTCGGCGGCGTACATGGTTGCTCTGGTGGCTGGCAAGGTGCGTGATCGCCCCGCTTTTGACCCGGGGCTCCGCCTGTATTCATGGAAGGATGGCGCCATTATCAAACGGCGGCTGCGCGTGCTGGAAGGCAGCGAGCGCTGCCGCGCCCATGCCGCGCCGTCCACTCAGCTGGAGGCGCCGGGATGACGTCGCCTCCTGATGGCGCTGGCGGGAAACGGGCGCGGGCCGGCCGGCGCGCCGCGCTGTGGCTGGTGAAAAACGAGACGAAACCCCTGGCCATCGAGACGCTCACCACGGATACCACGTTGCTCGATTTGGTCAGCGGGACGCTGGCAGAGGGTTCCTCCAGGGGCTCAAGGAAAGGAGGTTCCTTGATGATGAAGCAGAAATTGCTTGCTGAGGCCTATCAGAAGCTCATCGCGGGTGCGGATTTGCCGCTCGAGGAAGAGAGCGCGGTCATCAACCAAATCGCGCGGACCGACCCCCCGTCGCTGGCGAGTCTGTGCCTGCTGATCGCCAACCAGCGGCGGGCGCTGCGGGCTGAAGCGACCAAGGCCGAGGCGGCGCGCGGTGAGGCCGAGCAGGCGCTGGAACTGCTCCGCGAACCACCCTGGTATCCCGCCGACGTGCTGCGCGTCTACAAGAACGGCCGCCTCGACGTGGCAGTCGGCGGCCGGCGAAAGGTCGTGATCAGCGGGCCGGAGCTGGTCAGCCAGGACTTGCACGCCGGTGCCGAGGTGTTCCTCGATCGCGATCTCAGCGTCGCCCTGACCCTGAACGCCGAACCGTGCCGCTCGGGTGTGGTTGGAACAGTTGCCGAAATCGGAGACGGACACGTCGTCCTGCGTGGCGTCGGTGACGAAGAGCTGGTGGCACTGTGCGCCCCGGAGCTACTCGCGTCGCTGCGCGCCGGTGACCGCGTGCTGTACAAGCGTGACGCCCAGTGCGTCTTCGCCCGCCTGGCCGAGCGGACGCAAAGTCCGTACTTGCTGGAAAAGCCGCCCGGCGTGCAGTTCGCGGACATTGGTGGCCTGGATCATGTCATCGCGGACCTCCGGCGGGATCTGGATTTGCACCTCCTGCACCCGGAGGTCGCAGCCATGTACGGGCTGCGCCTGATGCGCGGGCTGACGCTGGTCGGTCCGCCTGGTACGGGCAAGTCCATGCTTGCCGCCGCGACCGCCCACTACCTCGCCGGCGCACGCTCGGATACCCGCTTCTTGGACGTCAAGCCAGGCGCCCTGCGGGGCATGTACTATGGGGAGACCGAAGCCCGGATTCGGGAGCTGTTCGCCACCGCCCGCCGGGCGCCGGGGCTCGTCGTGATCTTCTTTGATGAACTCGACACCTTTGGTGCGCGCGGCGCGGGCATTGCCCAGCAGATCGACGATCGCGTCATGGGCGCGCTGCTCGCCGAGATCGATGGGCTCGAAGCCTCGGACCATATTCTGTGCATCGGTGCCACCAACCGTCTGGATCTGTGCGACGAAGCACTCGTGCGCCAGGGCCGGTTCACCGACCGCATCTATCAGATTCCACGCCCAGGCCGTGAGGCCACGCGGCAGATCTTCGCCCGCTACGTCACCCCGGATCTCCCGTACGGCGCCGATGGCGATCAGGCGCTCGACGCCGCGATGGTCATCGAGGCGGCCGTCGGACACCTGTATGCCGAACGCGGCGGCGCAGAGCCCATCGCCACGGTCACCCTGGCCGACGGGACGCGGCACGCAGTGGCCGCCCCGGCCGTGCTGAGCGGCGCGCTCATTGCCAGTGCCGTGGAACGTGCCAAGCATGTCGCCGCGCAGCGCCACCTGGATGGTGCCGGCGGGCTCACCGTCGAGGACGTGCTCGCGGCGCTGGACCATGCGCTTTCGGCCGAGGCGGACAAAATTCGTAGCCCACACGCCGCGCGCCGCATCCTGGACTTCCCGGGTGCCGATGACATCGTCCGTGTCACACTGCCGGCACACCGCCGGCCGCGCCGCTACCGGTATCTGCGCGCCGCATGAGCAGCAACCAGCAGTTGGGAGCTAGCGTGCCCCGGAGACTCAATCGGCAAGTCCCTACCTTGGGTCCCCTCCTTTCCCCGGCAGGGCCCGATGAGAGGGCACTCTCTAGAATTCCCTCGCCCGGATGGGAGAGGGCCAGGGTGAGGGGGATGTGATGCTGCCGCACGCAACCTCGTTGCCTATTCCGTGGGGGCTGCACACGCGGGGAGAGGGCGGGACCAGAGGGGGCTTCGCCAACCATTCGATCCCCCTCATCCTGACCTTCTCCCATCCGGGAGAAGGAACGTGGTGCGCAGAGCGCCCCCTCCTTTCGAAGGAAGGGGGTCGGGGGGAGGTAGAAGTGCGGCGGGTGCGACCTCCCCCTAGCAGTCCGTTGAAAAACAGGCACCGTAGCGAGGGTAAGCGATTTTGCG
>JBHHYR010000172.1:0-8348 GCA_046757585.1 Binatia bacterium
TCAGTCCCCCTCATCCTGACCTTCTCCCATCCGGGAGAAGGAAGGTGGTGTGCAGTGGTTCCCTTTCGTCGACAGGGTCCGATGCGAGGGCGCTTCTCCAAGATTCCCTCGCCCAGATGGGCGAAGGGACCTGGTGCGCAGGGGGGCAACACTGCGCATTGTCCAGAGCCGGGAGATGTGGGTCCCCTCCTTTGGCAAAGGAGGGGGATTTGATGGCGCATCGCAAAATCCCCCTCGATCCCCCTTTGTCAAAGGGGGAGGCAGGGATAACGGCCCGCTGTTATCTTGGGATTGACGCTAACTCTGGCAATCTCAAGCCCAAATCCTTTCGCGGCACCTGAGTAGTTACAGAATAAGATGAAAATCCTCTCTGTCGTTGGCGCGCGGCCCAACTTCGTCAAGATTGCGCCCATACTGCGCGCAGTTGCCTGTGCGAACCATCGAGGCCGCGCAGGCGCCGAGCCACTGGAATCGGTCTTAGTGCATACTGAGCAGCACTACGACGACGCCATGTCGGCGGCCTTCTTTACGGACCTACAGATCCGCCGGCCAGACCGGACGCTCGGGGTTGGGTCCGGTTCGCACGCGATGCAGACGGCGGAAATCATGCGGCGGTTCGAGCCCGTGGTTGTTGAAGAGCATCCCGACGTCGTCTTGGTCGTCGGGGACGTCAACTCCACCGCCGCCTGCGCTCTCACCGCTGCCAAGCTCGGTGTGCGTGTCGCGCACGTCGAAGCTGGACTGCGCAGCTTCGACCGCAGCATGCCGGAAGAAATCAACCGCATCGTGACCGATGCCTTGGCGGACTTTCTGTTCACGACAGAAGAAAGCGCCAACGCGAACCTGCAGCGTGAGGGGTATCCAGCGGAGAAAGTGTTCTTCGTGGGCAACGTGATGATCGACTCCCTCCTGTCGTGCCGGCGGTTGGCGGAACGTTCGACAATTCTCGAGCGGCTGGGGCTGACTGTGCAGTGCAACGGCAGCGATTACGCGTTAGTCACCCTGCACCGGCCGAGCAACGTCGACGCGAGCGAGAAACTGGAAGCGATCCTGGGCGCGCTGGCGCAGCTGGCGTGGGAAATCCCGGTGGTTCTGCCGGTCCATCCGCGCACCCGCGCACGGATCGACGAGTTCGGCCTGACACGGTACGTCGACCTGATTCCGCTCGATGGTGGGCCAGTAATCATTCACCCGGGGCGGATCAGTGTGCTCGAACCGGTCGGATATCTCGACTTTCTCCGGCTCATGTCCTCGGCGCGGCTCGTCCTCACCGACTCGGGCGGCATTCAAGACGAAACCACGTGCCTCAGCGTGGCCTGCCTGACGTTGCGCGACAACACGGAGCGGCCGGTAACGCTCGCGGCGGGAACCAGCACGCTCGTTGGCTCTGACCCTGACCGCATTCTGGCCTGCGCCCACACTGCGCTCGAAAATGGCCAGCGCCCAACAACACTGCCCCCGCTGTGGGACGGCCACGCGGCAGAACGCATCGTACGTGTTCTCGTAGAACGTTTGGCCTGAAACCACCGATCGACCCAGCCCCGGGAGAATAAATGGGAGACCAGACAGGAACGTTGATCAGAAAACACGGGCGCCTCTCAATCCCGCTCCGCCCCTCAGTTCCCTCTCCAGTCTCAGTGTGTCTTAGTTCCCTCCCGGATGGGAGAGGGCGAGGGTGAGGGGGATGCGATGGTGCCGCAGGCGACCTTATTGAATGCTCAGCGGGGCCGACAGGCGGGTGGAGGAAGGAAAAAAACAAGAGGTGGGCTTCGCCCTTCTCCCCTTGGCAAGGGGAGACACAGAGGGGTGGAAATTTGAATGCGGTTCGCAACCTCCAACCATCGCATCCCCCTCACCCTGACCCTCTCCCATCCGGGCGAGGGAACAGAGAAGCGGAGCGGGGACTGAGAGGCGTCCTCGCCAGACGCGGGTTCGTTGGTTCCACGGGCCAGCCCGCAAGAGCTGGTCAGAACCTCAGGGCGAACGAGGAAAACGCTCGAAAATATAGTATCCGACCGTTCGCCCTGAGGCACTGCCGTCTTAGTGGCGGCGCCTCGAAGGGGGCGCTTCCCGGAAATCGACATACTCGCGAGATGAGGGGTTGGAATCATGGGTGCAGCCCTCTGCCCGTCTCCGTGACCGCGCTGAGGTCGCCGCGCCACCAGTTTCTCGCCTGCCGCAAGTGCGGGACGGCATGCTGCTCAAGTGTGTAGACGGTTAGCGCGTAGGGCCCGTGACTGAAGAGGGAAAAGTTGTCGAACTCCTCTACGCTGTTGGCCCAGCGCTGCTTGTAGGGGTTGTCCCCGGGGCCCATGTCGTAGACCTGCACCTTCCGGTCGAAGTAGTTTCGGATGATTCGGTCGTTGAGATACGCCCCTGGCGACGCCTCCCGATAGCGGTCGTCGAAATCGCTGCGCAGCGCGTATACCGTTTCACCATCACGCACATGGTACTCGGTCGCGATGGCAACCCCATCAACACGAAGCGTCCACAGCAAGAGTCGCCCACTCGCATGTAGCACCGAGGTCAGTGCTTCGAAGAACTGCATGATCCTCGCGTTGCGGCCAACGCTGATAGGCAACCGGGCTTTCCAGCTCCGCGCCGCGACACTGCTGAAGACGTGCATACACTCCGCGGGGGTGGCTCCGGCCGACGGTTCCTCGACGGCGACCCGACCGAGGCGCTCGACCCGGTTTGCGACGTTGCGAACAGTCTTCTTGAAGCGTTGCGATTGCGCCGCCCAGAAGCTCTCCCAGTCTCCGTTCAGCAGCAATAACGGGGAACATCCCCCAGTCGCACGAACGAGTTGGGCCCCTGCGCCGGAACGCGCTAGCAGCTCATGCGTCGGCGAAGACCGCATCACCTTGTTCAGCGACACCACGTGCGCTCCCGAGCTCTCCATGAGGTGCTCGAGCAGGGCCTGCAGCACCTTGCTCGCCCTGTCCGGAGCGAGAACAACGTCCGCGAAGGGCGAATCCTGGTTTTGCATTAGCAACGCCGTACGCACGGGAAAGATCCGCCAGCTAGCTGTTTGGACAAAGAATGGAGCGATACCGACGACGGTGCTTCCCTCGCGCACGATCAAGACGAGCGGACGAATTCCCGCCGCTTTCCCTTCCCAGCAGCAGCGGAACCATGCGTGGCTCAAGAAGAACGAGGTCGCGCCGCTCGCCTGGCACAGATCATCCCACACCGGCCGCAACTGCATGAAGCTCTCGAAGTCGCGGATCTCGTCAATGTGCATGGGAATGCCTAGTAACGTATTCGTAGCGTGCGGTAATGTATCGTAATGCGTTGTGACATTTATTCTAATAAACTGTAATGCGTGGTATGGTAATTGAGTTCCGTTACAATAATGTCAATCAGGGATTTTCGTGATCTTGAGGTTTGGCGCCTTGGAAAGCAGCTTGTGCTACTTACCTACAGACTGACCGAATCCTTCCCTGCTTCCGAGATGTACGGGCTCACCAGCCAAATGCGGAGAGCAGCGGTCTCGATACCAGGAAATATTGCTGAGGGTTTTGGCCGCTACCATTACATGGACCGGGTCAAGTTCCTTTTGAACGCCCGCGGGTCACTCAATGAACTCAAGAGCCACCTGCTGATTGCCAGAGAGCTCCAATTCGTAGAGGATGGTCCAGCCCACACAGTCCGCGAACGTTTGGACACCCTGAGCGTGAAGCTCAACAATCTCATCGCACTCATCGCAACAACCCGGAAGGCCTGACCACCCGTCACCACCCGTTAACCAGCCGTTACTACGAATTACGACTCAGTACTATGCATTACAACCAGTTACAATCTATTACTACAAGTTACTACCCATTACTATGTGTCACTTCGTTACCATCCGTCACCACCCGTTACTCCCTTCTCTCTTCCCCTCCACATGCTCCCGGTGCCACAGCTCGAGCATCAACCAGGGCCACAGCGAATCCCCGTAGTACGCCGCGCCGTCTTCCTCGAGTTGCGCCCATAGCTCGTCCAAAACGCGCGGCTGGAGGTATCCTCGTTGCCGGGCTGCGGAGTCGTGCAGCAGATCACCGACGAAGGCGTGCCAGCACCGGTCCGTCTTCATCCATACCGCGACCGGGACACCGAAGCCGTGCTTCTGTTTCTTCAGCACCTCCGGCGGCAGAAAGTCGGCGAGCGCTTGCTTGAAGATGTATCGCTTCTGGAACCCACGGAGCTTCAGCGGGGATGGAATGCGTCCCGAGAACTCCGCCAAGCGCGTGTCGAGAAAGGGATAGCGTACCTCCAGGCCAGCCAGCTCCGTCATGCCGCTGACCTTACGTACATCGTTGTCCGCAATGGCAAGCTTGAGATCAAGGTAGAGTAGTCGGTTCAGCTCGCTGGTTCCCGGTGGCAGTCGATGATAACGCGCTTCGGCGGGTCCAAGGAGATCACCGGCCGTCACTGCCGCGAGGAAGTCGGGCGCTAGCAGGTCGGCGAGCGGCTCGGACAGCATCGGGCTGTAGGAGAAGATGCGCCTGGGATTAGCGATGTTCGCCCGCCGCACGTACCGCCGCGCGCGACCAAGCACCGGGATCTGGTCGGGGAGTGCCGACAGCATGGGGTCCATGATGCCCCGCCGAAGGGGGCCAGGAATGCGGTGATACAGCGCGAAAATCTTGTCCGTGCCGTAGCGCTCATTACCCGCGAAGAGCTCGTCACCGCCGTCCCCGGCAAACAGGACCGTGACCCCATGCTCGCGTGCCAGCTGCGCGCAACAGTACGTGGGCAGTGCCGATGCATTGCCGAACGGCTCCTCATAATAGCTGACGATCGCTGGCAGCCTGCTGAAAGCCTCCGAAGGTGAGAGCTTCCACTCATGCTGCAGCGTGCTGAACCAGCGGGAGGCCACACGCGCGTAAAACAGCTCGTCGTAGCCGTGTTCGACGTAGCCGATGGAAAACGTCTTGGCCGGCTTGCCGGTGATCGAGCTGAGCATGCCGGCCACCGTGCTGCTGTCAGTACCACCGCTTAGGAATGCCCCGACGCGGTCGAGCGACTCTTCCGCTGTCACATAGCGCCGCATCGCTGCCCCGATCTCACTGCGCAGCTGGTGAGCCCAGCTCCGGCCATTGCCGTTCCGACTCTCCGCATATGACATGTCCCAATACCGATGCAGACGCATGCCCGAACGGTTCGCGATGAGCAGATGCCCCCCTGGCAGCTTGGACACCCCGGTGAACGCTGTGCGCGGTGCGGGGATCGCCGAGTAAAGAAGGTATTCCAGGATTGCCTGCTGATCGATGACGCGGTGCTGGCCGGCGACCTGCCGCAGGTTGGTGCCGAAGCTCAGCAAGCCGACGCGTTCCGCGTAGTAAATTGGCCGCGTGGCGAAAGGATCCGTCGCCAGCACGAGTTGCCGTGCGGCTGGGTCATACAGCGCCAGGCAGAACTGGCCCTGTAATCGCGCCAGGCCTTCGAGCCCACGCTTGCGATAGAGCGCCGCCACGATTTCCAGCGGATCGGTGGCCCCGCAGTCCGAGTCGATCTCGAGGCGATTCACGAGGTGCGCCCCGCCCACGACGTGCAAGCCATCGGATCCCCTGACGTGGTTTGCCCATCCGCGCGCGAACAGCGCCAGGGAATCAACCTGAATGGCTGCACTGCCATCCGCAGACAGACGCGCCATCAGCGCATCTGTCTGCGCTGGATCGAGCCGCGGCGCGCCGCGGCACATGAGGCCGACAAAACCGGTCATATCGCTGTGCAAACGGGACTCAGGCATAGACAATCTTTTCCCGATGCGCGGTGACGCCGCGGGTGGCGTTGCGTGCGTCGACGACGAGGCGGCTTGCTCGGACGATGAAGTCGTAGTCGAAGACCGAGTGATCCGTCACGATGACCACCGCATCCGCCTGTGCCAGCTCCGCTTCCGTCAGCGGCACCGAGCGCAGCTGGAAGTCATACTGCCGGGACCGCTTTAGGACCGGCACATACGGGTCATGATATGCGATCCGCGCGCGCTTGCGTTCAAGCAGCTCCATCACCTTGAAAGCGGGTGACTCGTGGTCATCGTCGACGTCGCGCTTGTAGGCGACGCCCAGGATGAGAATCCGGGAGCCACTGACACTCTTGCCGCGCTCGTTCAGCGCCTCGGTCAGCTTGTCCACGACGTACCCGTGCATCGCGTGGTTGATCTCGCCGGCCAACTCGATGAAACGCGTCGTCAGCTCGTACTGCCGCGCCCGCCAAGTCAGATAGAAGGGATCGATCGGGATGCAGTGCCCACCGAGGCCCGGGCCGGGATAAAAGGGGGTGAACCCGAAAGGCTTGGTCGCGGCCGCGTTGATCACCTCCCACACGTCCAGCCCCATCCGATCGAAGAGCACCTTCAGCTCATTGACCAACGCAATGTTCACGCTGCGGTAGATGTTTTCCAAGAGCTTGGCAGCTTCTGCGACCCGCGCGTGTGACACGAGCACGACGCGCTCGACGGCGCTGCCGTACAGCGCTGCCGCGACCTTGCCGCACACCGGTGTCACACCACCAACCAGCTTCGGGATCGTGCGGGTACTGTACGCCGTGTTGTTCGGATCTTCGCGCTCCGGCGAATAGGCGAGATAAAAGTCGTCACCGCATACCAGCCCGGTGCGCTCGAGCACGGGCTGCACCACTTCTTCCGTGGTCCCCGGGTACGTCGTGCTTTCCAGCACGACCAGCTGACCGGTCCGCAGGTGTGGGGCGACGGCCTCCGCCGTGCTGGCGACGAAGGACAGATCCGGCTCGCGGTTCGGCGTGAGCGGAGTGGGCACGCAGATGACAATCCCGTCGCACTGCCTCAGGAGCTTGTACTCGCTCGTGGGGAAGAATCCGCGGGAGCCTGCGGGAGGCGGTGCCGCGCGCAACAACCCCCGCAGGCGCGTCGCCGGTACGTGCCGGATGTACGATCGACCTTGGGACAGCGCCCGCACCTTCGCCGGGTCACAGTCGAAGCCGATCGCGGCGTAGCCGGCCTCCGCAAACGTGCCGGCCAGCGGCAGGCCGACGTAACCCAAACCAATCACACCGACCACAGCGTGGCGCCGGTGAAACTTGTCAAGCAGCTCGGTCGCATAGTCGCGTTCTCCCGCCACTTCGATGGCGACGCTCTGCAGTTTGCTCACTGCCATGAATGGCTCATCCTTTCGCCCATCTCCCACGACACGGGAGAACCGATGAGGGTGATGCGTGTCTCATACCAGCTTCCTTCTCCCGGATGGGAGAAGGTGAGGATGAGGGGGATGAGACATTGGCGAAGCCCACCTGCGTTTTTTCTCCCTGTGTGTCGAGGCCCCACTCAGCGTCCAATAAGGTCGCCTGCGGCAGCATCACATCCCCCTCACCCTGACCCTCTCCCGTCCGGGCGAGGGAATTCTAGAGAAGTGCCCTCTCATCGGCCCTGTCGGGGAACTGAGCATGTCCCACATCTCCGGGCTCTGGAGCCCGGGGGGCCGACGAGGGTGATGGGTCTTGCATACCAGGTTCCTTCTCCCGGATGGCAGAAGCCCAGGATGAGGGGGATTAAATGGTTGGCGAAGCCCACCTCCGCTTTTTCGTCCTCCGCGCGCCTGTGGGCCGCACAGAGTATGCAACAAAAAGGTCACCCGCGGCGGTCTCCCCTTGGCAAGGGGAGACGGGCAGGAAGGTGGAGTTTCTGACTTCGACCCCTCTTCCATTCTCCCCTTACCAAGGGGAGACACAGAGGGGTGGGAATTCCAATGCGGTTCGCAACCACCAGCCATCATATCCTCCTCACCCTGACCCTCTCCCATCCGGGCGAGGGGACTGACACACTGAGACGCGGAGAGGGGATTGAGAAGCGCCCCCGCATCGGGACCCTGTCGTGGAGAGGCAACTGCATTAGATCGCGCAAGCCGCGAGGCGTGCCTCCAATACCGGCGCGCCGCCGGCCGCGGGTAAACACGCATCGAGTAGCTCCAGGTTCGGCTGCCAGCGGTAGCGCGCCTGGATCAGCCGAAAGGCCGCCTCAACGAGGCAGCGACGGCGCGCTGCGTTACGCCATAGGTCAACTACGGCCGTCGCGAATTGCGACTCCGTCCCGGCCACGAGCACGTGCTCCCCAGGCTGGACCTCCAGGCCTTCGACGGCGCGCGGAGACGCCACCACCGGGACCTGCATGGCCATCGCCTCCAGAATCTTATTCTGCACGCCACGCCCAAGCTGCAGCGGCGCGACGTATACCCGCGCCTGGCTGAAGTACGGTCTGATGTCGGGTACCGAGCCCGCAATTTCGAACGTACCGTCGTGGCGCTTCACTTCCTGCAGCAGACTGGCGGGCGGGGGGTGGCCGCCCCCAACCCACCCCCCTTGCGGGGGCTGACCCCCCACCCCGGGCC